>BFBT01000001.1:637034-955552 GCA_003112755.1 Lawsonibacter asaccharolyticus
AATGGGAATCCTTTGAGAATGGTGTTAACTACCTCTTCCTGCTGCTTTGGCTTATATACAAATTCACGCTGATATGGCGGGCGGCAAATCAATCTGCCTCCATATGCTACAGCCCCGTTCTCGCCGTCGTTTCTATAGCCCTCGAATAATTCTGCGAGACGAATTGTATGAGGTTCAATACGCATGGCCATTAGATGTTCCTCCTCGGCTTGGGATTTTTGTTTCTAATAATAACTCTCTCGTAATATGAAACGGCGTTCCCGTTTGCATCAATGCCAACCAGAGATTTCATGTTCGCAGTGATATGTCCAGTCCCTCCCTGACTTCTATATAGATCAACCCACTCTGGCCCTATAACACGAATACCAGGCAAGGTCTCTGGATTACTCATAATGCCGACCAGCTCAAACTGGTCGGTATCAAGCTTGTCAAAAATACTGATTGGAACACCCATTTCTCCTTCGTAATCACAGGGGATCTTATTTACGGATTCGACATCAATCGCATCGTAGTTCAAATACTTTGGATTCTGATCTGGAGAATAATAGTTTCCTTCCAGGGAAACTCCTCCCTGATGCTGAACAGACTTTAGATTGGTGAACCAGCGAACGCCAGCAACATTTACAATTGTGAACCCGTCTTCCTCCCGTGCATTCTTGCTTTCAGCAATAGTTCCCTTTGGTAAGCGCATCCACATTCCTCCGCTGTGAATCGACCTTCCAAGCCACACCTTTTCATCTTTAATATATGGAAAAATCTCCTTTGCTTTGCAAGCAGTCTTGTTTCCAATGATCAAGAACTTCTTATCATGTTCAATTAGCTGCGCCATATATTCCCTGAAAAGAGAAAAGGGTGGATTTGTTACCACAATGTCTGCCTCGTCCAAAAGCTTAATGCATTCTCTCGATCGGAAGTCACCGTTGCAAACAAGTTCCGTCTTCACTAGATCAGCAACCGTAACCTCGCCATCGCCATCAGAATCACCATCGATAGAGATGGAATAAGAGTGATTCTCCTTGTTGGGTTCATAATGTGTTGCCATGAGCTTTCTCAGCCCCAATTCACGAAAATTGCGGCAGAAATACTGAACGAACTCAGACTCCCAAGGGTCATCACAATTGCAGTAGACGGTTTTCCCTGCAAATTCATCTCGATAAAACCTTAGTTCGGCCTCAATGTCTTGTCGCCGTGTATAAAACTCGTCATATTTCTTTGCTTTTGCGGCATTCAATCCGCTGTTAGACATACAATCGCCCTCCAACTTGCTACTACTATTTGTGTCATTGTCAATATAGTTTCTGCCTGAAAAATCCTAGACTAGATAAGATAAGGTTGCATAGCAGACAGCAGTTTCTTTGCCTGTTGTGTATGGAAAGTAACCATCGCATCCCAGTCATCCTCTTTAGTAATGCTGACCTCCGTCATCTTGTCATAGATTCGGCAACCCCTAACACCATCTTGGCAAACCCAAGTTAGTGCCTTGCCGTAGGCCGTTTCAATCTCGGAACGATGGTTTTCAAGCAGTCTGTATACCGCCCGATTCTTATCATAATCGCCCTGATCAATGTAGATTTCCACACGCGCAGAATCGAAGTTTGCCACACAAGAAATCAAAACGCCCGGTTTATTGGTGCCGCCATAAACCGCGTTATTCTTTTGAGGATTCGCATTCTGGAAACTGCCGGTTGTCTTCTGGATCAACGGCAGGGCTTTCTCCCAGTACTTTCTTCTGATCTTATGGCGCTCTGCCTCGTCTTCAGATCCAGTGTCTTTTGCATCATCAAGAAAGAACACCAGATCGGATGGATCCTGCTTGTACTGCTCCAAGAACTTCCGCAGTAGATTGATCTTATACTGCGTGGTTGTGCCAGTCCAAACATATATATCTTCGTCCACCTTAACGCAACTAGTGTAATTGTCAGATGTTCTGCTGACATGAATGGAAAGATCCACACTATCATCAGCATCGGCAAGATAATTAAGATAAGACTTGTCCGCATTATGGAGTTCTTTCAGAACAGCAGCATACATTTCAGCCCAAGATGTTGTGTCATGCTCTATGCCACGGAACCTGTATTTGACGAGGGTCCGCCCTGTGAGGTTTATTTCATCATCAAGGGCCACTTCATCATATTGCTTTTGCGGTGGCGTATACGAACTTGCCGCATATGGCCAGAGTTGGATTGCCTGTTGAGTCAGATATCCACATCGTTCTTCTAATTCAGCCAGTCCCCAGTGTTCCTTTTGCGCTACGCGCTGATTCATCTTTATCCCGCTCTGAAGATATCCATCCTGCATGGTTTTCTTTTCGGAGAATGGGCTATTACTGTACTTTGAGTTGTATGCTGTCAGGGTGAGATTTGCAAGGCGATGAAGCCAATCGCTATGGATAGTCTCCGCATCGTCTTTCAATTCGCTAATCCAGACCGGAGTGAGCTTTTGAGGCATGATATGTTCAATGGTATATTCTCCGCTATCCAAACGGCCATAGATTTCTTTATATTCGCTGCTATCACCATTCTCCAATCTTTCGAATAGATAGGCCTTATACCGAGGTGGCATAGCATAGATGTTCTTGTTTTTCAGTCCCTCGGCAAATGCCTCGTCATCAGGGAATGCCGCCTTCTCCTTCTTGGAAGTCAACACATATTTCAGCTTTTCGATGAACATGTTGTAGGTTCCATCAAAACGCCTGATGTCGGAGCTGAGTGTCAGGAAAACCTTCGCCAGTGTATTGGAGGGAAGATCACAGATAATTCGGCGCAGCAAATAGGACTCTACGATCCGGCAGGTCTCAGTGACCTCGTCTACAGTCAATATGCCTTCCTCCTGGAGCCGCAGCACCTCCATCAAGAAGGGGCGAGTAACACTGCTCTCAAACCGATTCAAACGGAAAATGGATGCTTTCAGTTTCGTGGGGAAGCTCTGGTGGCCGACCAGCAGTTTGTTGTACCGCTTGGCATAAGCCAGGAGATCCTTCATGATTTCTTCCATCTCACCGGTACGCTTATCGGCAAACGCCTTAAAATCGGTGTAGATGTCTTTCATGCTGGAGATTTTCTTATTCTTGATGCTTAGATAGTCACGGATGAATGGGCTGACATCGTAGGAATTGTTCTGCTTATCGTAGCCCGCATTCTTCTCAATGGGGTTCCAGTAACTATCGTAGTAACGCTCCTGTTCCTCAATGTCGAGGCCCATCAGGACGAAGTTCCGGATTTTGTCGCCCTCATTCAGTTCGAGTCCGGTAGAGTTGAGGCTCTCAAAAACGAGCTGAGGATCATCGTCAGGAGGTGTCAGCGTGATGTCGATGATCTGCAGCTTTTCAACGGCCTTGAAGAGCTGGTCGATTGTAATGGCTTGCTTTTGGATCTCATTGTAGAAGAATAGATAGTTCTGAGTGATGTTTGAAGAGCGTGCGAAGTTTTCGGGATCTCCCCACAGGCGATCATAGGCATCCTGGTCACCCTTGATAGGTTTCAATTTGACCTTTCGGTTCTTAGGGTTAATCTCATCCACCAAGTATTTCTTGGTGATCTGCGCATAAAGAGTATCGTCCTCAGGAACAACCTTTCCATCTTTGATCAGATTGGCCATAGCCAAAAGGAGCAGGGAAACGGTCGTAATGCGCTGCTGGCCATCAATGACGAGGTAGTCAGAACTACTGCCCATAGGGTCGCTTACAGACACGATGCCGCCAAAGAAGTGCCACCGCTTCTTGTTTTGGATCGTCCGAACAAGATCCTGGTACAGCTTTCTACAGTGCTCCTCGCGCCAATCATAGTTTCGCTGATAGACAGGAATGATCAGCTTGTCCGCATTTTTCAAATAATGAGTAAGAAGTTTTCCTTGGCCGTTCATGACTTACCCTCCAGCCCATCAGTGGCGTTCTTCTTTCCGGGTTTCTTATATTTCTCGGAGTAACCGATATACTTTCCGCTCTTTATTCTGGCATCCACTGGCTTTTCTGCGTCTTTTGGAAGGAGCCAACAATAACCAGCACGCTCTGCGCCCGGTATCCGCCCTTGAGAGCAAAGCGTTTGAATACGCCTGTTAGATAGGTTCCATTTAGTTGCTGCTTCGCTTATGGTCATATAATCCATCTTGACACCTCACACAAAACAAAGAGGCCCTGTCGTGGCAGAACCTCTAAATGGCTGCCAAAGTACGCAGCTGTAAAACTATCAAGTATCAAGTTAATAATACACCATCATGCGAATAATATCAAGCCAGCTATGTGGATTAGCTACGACCATTTCGTGAACAATCGGCACAGACTCCCTGGTTTGCACCTCCCTTGCCACCGTAATAGGACATCTGCGCATCCTGCTTAATTCGGCCGCAAACCGTACACATGATCCATCGCCGATTGTAGTGATCCACTGTCCATTCTTCAGAGGACGGGTCATAGCTCTGGCAGATCCGGATATATTCCGCATCCAGATCCTCTTGCGTAGGACCGGCTGGGACCACAGGCCTAGCAGCATACGGTGTTGGACGAGTATAGACTGATCTTCGCTCGAAAGATCTTTCTCGTTCTTCACGCAGCCGGATCTCTTCTTCATTCGTTCTCCTGATCTTATCGATGTAGAATAGCCGATCTTGCAAATCTCTCTTGAAGTCTTCTTTCTTTTGAATTCCCGCACCTGCAACGCAGAGGCAGCAAGGTGGCTGCGCAACATTGAAATGACAATGGGCACAATCGATCCACCGAGCAGAATACTTGCCCTTATATTTTCCAAATGAAATCGGGCACAGGTTGCCGGTTCCATGCTCCGGGGGCGAAACCGCTACAGCGTAGTACTTTTGCTTCCACTGTTCTTCCAGACGGCTGAAGACCCATTCGGTACGGTCGTTATCTTGAAGTACGCTTTGAAGCCTATCTGGGGTAAACTCCGTATCTTGTTCAATCTTCGGCATGGAGATTAACAAAAGCGAGTAGTCCTCCGCTTTTGCTTCTTCTGCCAGTTCCACCCTATCATCGTCATCATAATAGCGGTCAAAATCCAACAGGATTCTTAACGGTGTCCCTTGCATGGTCACGCGTAGCAGCGGTGGATAAGACAGGGGTTCGCACTCGAAAGCGACAGAGTCAATCTTCAATCTTCGTGCTTCCTGCAAAAGTTCTGGATCATGCCATGCTGGGAACCGCAACATCACTGGGGGCAACGTCAAAAAGCCACTCTGCTTCAACGCTTCGGCAAACGCCTTATAGATGGCCATCTCGCTTGCATACATACACTCGTAATTTGAAACATGAGCAAAGTGGTGGCGCCGCCGCGTTCCTTTTCGTGCCTCAAATGGTTGCAGACAAGCTGCACAGATGCAGTTACACTTTTGACCGCTGGGCACCTCGGAGATATGTTTCAACTCGCCGGTTAGCTTATTGACACCGAAATAGATATGACTCGCTGAACGCTTTTTGATGTTCTTTGCCATATGCACCTCGCTATATTCTACCGAGATTATCTTTGAAGATCACTTGCGTTCGAATACAAAACTGATACGGTCTTGGTATTCAGGCAACTGCTCCAGATAGACATTAAGGCGCCGTGCTACCTCAGTACGCTCCAATGCTGACGCTTCTACCGGGCTTAGGTCGTGTCCACCTTCCTCCATGATATCCACTGCCATTTCATACAGCAGCTTATCCAGAAGCTCTTCGGGGCTATCAATTGCAAGGCAGTCCATGTCGCCGACAGTACCACGGCAACTATCGATGCTGATGTAGATATACCCAACCTTACCAGACCATACAATATCGAAGTATGGAGTTGTTTTGATGTACTCGGAGAATACGCTCATGACTCGTTCAATGGCCTCTTTCACGCTGGTGTCATATTCCTTTTTCATGTCGGAGTCCTCCTTAAAATCGAATGAATGGGAGATGCACCTCTCCATACTTATCCGCTTCATGGATAATGCGAGGATAAGCACAGTAGAAGAACAAACCTCCTTGCCTATAATCCGTTCCTGTCCGGAACTCGTTGATTAAATTGTTCTGACATTCCCGGCATTGGTTGTTATGCCAATCGTGCGTTTTCGGGCATATGTACCAGTCCCGTGGATTACCCTTGATTCGGCTGCACTTCGGCGCATAGGGTTGGTTATCACGGAGGAAGGCATCAAACCGCTTCCGCTTGCTCAACAGAATGTTTTGTAGGCCGTCTTCAGTAAAAAGATCTGGCGCAAAACCATCATCAATGAAGAATCGGCGATAGTCAGCATACCCGTCATCGTCTACGATCGCCCACTCCACCTTCACGAGCCATTCGCAACCGTCGTCATCATGGTCTTCGGTGAGCTGCAGAACGACTGCTATATCTGTGGATCGCTGAGGAACAACTGAAGCGAGCGCGCGATTCGGCCACTTCCACACAAACTTGTTCTCATCATCCAGGCTGCTGGAGATATACTCATTCCCAAAGGCGTAGGTCTCATCGAACACCCAAATCACCTTATAGTCGGCCCTCGTGTAGAACTTATTGCGCCGTTCAAATTCACCGGCAGAAATCGGACTGTGCTGAAACTCAATGACATAGCCGCCCATCAAGATGTCTGCACGATGGCATTCGCCCCTGTGTTCCACGACAATCTCACGAACATTTTCGGGAAAACGCGATTGCCATCCTCGGTGCCATTCAGACATATCGTATTTCCAGTCATCCATACACGAGGTCACATGAGCGAAGTGCCACGAATTGACTTCGCCCTGGCGAGGAATCACCTGGTTGCCGCACACAGGACAGTAATACTCTTGCCCCTTCTCTGCATCGAATGCGTGAACGCGGTGATGATCCGCTGTCAAAGCATATTCCAAAGTGATCCCTCCTCACAGAATAATCTAATCACTGTCTTCTTGGCTGCTCGCGTCTCTCTGGAAGCCATACTCAAAAAAGCACATGTCCAGGATTTTGGCTGCCGGATACTCAATTCGGCTGCCGCAATGTTTCCGGAGCTTTTCAAACTCATCCTCATGGTCAAGATACAGGTTGCCAAGGGTTCGGATGGATTTCGCACTGAATACTTGGGGTGCTGCACCGGTATCAGCAAGAGCCTTTTTGAAATACCGATCATAGGCGGGTACGCAGCCCACAGTACCCAGCAAGATCTTGGTAAGCAAGGTATCCGTTGGGATGCCGGCACCGGACGCCACATAAGCTTCTGTAATGCTCTCGCTAAGTTTCATGATGCGGTCGGCATAATACTCCTGCGAGAGTTTCTCGGGAGAAAGGTCCCAGAGATCATCCCACTCCGGCTGATAAATCAAACGGACAACATCCGCATGGATCTTGTAATCCTTCTGCATGAGGAAAGAGTTTCGAAGCATACCCCAACTGGCCAAATACCAAGCCAAGTGCAGGCAGAGATAGTCGATCGTGGCGTCAATCTGCGGGCGCCTATTCAGCCGAAACGCTTCATGGCAGTACTCCCAAGAGAGATACCGGTGATGTGGATCATCCTTCATACTGTCATAGCACTCGTATCCGGCTTGAATGGCTTCAGCAAGTTTTTTCTGATCCACAACACGATAGGGCGGCTTACTATGGTGCGTGTGGCCCTGTACTTCGCCTTTCCTGAATACGACCCATTGTTCCTCTAAACTAATGGAATCCACGACATATCCCGCACTGATCCAGCTGGAGCAAAAGGATGCAGGGTTTGAGAGATTTGCCCAGGATGGTCTGTTCTTATATGCGTGGTTAGGGATTGGGATGATCTGGTTCAACTCATCGAAAGTCAGCTTAACAGAGTCTCCTCCGTGTTCCTTCAGCCAATTTCCAAGTGGAGCATATTTCTCTCCAATAGCCATATCCGTCACCCATTCAGTTCATGCGGTTTGAACACTCTTTTGTCCAGCGCGAAGATGCGACTGCTCACCTCTCCCACCTGGAGACCGGCCAAGGTCTCGCGGTAGATTTCCATCCGGCTGTCAAGCATATCGATCTGGGAGAGCAGCTCGCTCTCCGCACAGATGGGCTTCACTGCAGCGCCGAATTCTGGCTCTCCGTGATGGGAAAGAATCATGTGCTGCAGCAAAACGGACTTGTCCTCAGGGATACCAAGTTCTGCAGCTACGTTGGAAACTTCCTGTGCGCCCATCACAAGGTGCCCAAGGAGTTGTCCCTTCACCGAGTATTCCGTGACCAGACCGAGCTGAGAGAAGGTAAACTCGCTCTCTTTGGCGAAGTCATGCAAGAACGTGCCGGCAAGTAGCAGGCTGCGATCGATGATATCCCCGTAAAGGCCGGCCAGGAAATCAGCCGTTTTCAACATGGTCGCAGTGTGCATCAGAAGTCCGGAGATAAATCCGTGGTGGACGCTTTTAGCGGCCGGAATCGACTTCAAGGACTCCTTATGGCGGGCCATCATCGTGCTGCAGATCTTCCTGTAATCAGCATCCGTAATCGAACTGATCAGTCTCTCCACTTCTGCCATCGTAGTGTCCACATCAATGGGAGCCACCGGGACCAAGGCGGACAGGTCGTAAGTATCATTGTCGTCAGCCAAACGGATCCGATCGACAGTAACCTGCGGGGTGCCTCTGAACTCGGAGACAGTGCCACGGATCTTCACAACATTGCCTTCATCTGCAGAGGAGATGGGGCCAGAATAGTCCCATACTTTTATTTCGATGGAGCCGGATCGATCCGACAGAGAGGCGCTCAAAAACGGCTTGCCGGTTGCGGTTGTCTTGGGATATGCAGCTTTCAAAACATAGAAGCCCTCCACCTCATCCGAAAGGGACATCTCTGCGATCAGTTTGTTATACTCCATCTTTATTCCTCCGTAGTCTGTCTTCGTTTACTCGCCTTTGACACGAACCCCAAACCCATTGACTTCAATATCCTCGTCTGCCGGAATGAGCAAGTACTTCCGGCCATCAATGATCCTTGTCTCAACCAAGTAGCTGTGCTCCGGATCGAGCGAAATTGTCGCATCGGCGGTCTTAACTTCAAAGCGGCTGCTATCAATCAGATTGGCTGGGTTCAGCGTTGCTCCATCACCAAACTGGGCAAAGCAATTATCACGGAACGCAAGGATCTTCTCCTCTTCCACACCGTTATCGCGCAGGATAGCTGCCGCATCACTGACGGAGAGTTCCAGCGGTTCTGGGTCATGGCTCTCCTTATGCTGTTCAATCTGGTCGCGGAGTCTGTCATGGATAGACTGGACCAGTTCCATATTGCAGGCATCACCCAAAGCTTCGCTGAGTGCATTCTGGAATGCTTCTTTTTGCTCAGCGGCAGACATGGGGGCTGTGGTATGAAATACGCTGTCGATAACTTCCTGGTGGATCTCATCTGTCTTTCTGGAATAGAACAAAGCATTGTAGATATTGGCCGCACGATCGTCAAAGGCTGGGAACAAGAATCCCAGTTCCGGTGCGGCAACGATCTGGCCGGCACAACTGTGGAACTCATTATCTCCAGGGAAGAATCCCAACTCCGCTTTGCGCTCCTTCACAGGACAGACACAGCAAACAACATAGGAGAATACGGCATCGGATGCATCTGCATCCATCTCATCGTTTTTGTTCTTCCGGGGGACATCGTATGTGTCATATGCCAGGAGGATCAGGTAGTTGCTGTCCCCAAGGTCAAGAGAGTTGATGATTTTCTGATAGAACTCCTCACGAATCTCACCATCTTTCAGTTCCGAGTCGCGCAGTGCCATGAGAAGGCGATGCTCATCACTGTCAGCTACCTGTTCAGTAGAGAAGATAATATCGATCAGGTTCTTCCCAATTTTTCCGGAAAGAGCCTTCTTCAGCAGGTTCAAGTACTTCTCAGCTTCGTCCTGCGGGAGAATCCCCATGGATTCATCGATGTATGAAACGATTTCACGGCTGCTATTGACAAAACAGCCATAGATACGGCTGATAGCATTCCGATCCATACGAAAACGGCGGCGCAGTTCGCTTACTTCTTTCAAATTCAATTTAGGTTACCTCGCTTATCAAATTGGTCTAGCTGCTTGAAGCAGCAACCTCATCATATCACAGTCTGCCGATTCTGTCACATTCCGAGAACTCGTTGAATTATTCCTGCCAATCATCCTCACAGCCAGTTTCTTGAGCAATCGTTATCGCAGTATCGGAGAAAACGCAGCAGTGTTTCTGCTCAGAACAAGGACACTGACAGGCCATTCTCTCCCTGGCATGCTAACTCACGGTTTTGTATTGATTGTTGATTACATCCAAACAGCGTGTTCTGATGTAATCAATCGAATAGTCCCTCAAGTGATCCACAATCGTTTCACCACACTTAACAAGAAATAAGATTTCCTACTTGGCCGACCAGTCAAGGCTTGCAACGGCCACAGGGAGAATACCCCAGTGCAATGGTCTCATCGCGGGTGCCGAAGAACTCCTGCTTGTTCTTTTCCTTCATATCGTTCACGCTGGAACAGGTGGGATAGTGGAACTTCTTCGTGTTGGTATTAAGGATATAATCTGCCTGCGACGCCTCACTTCCGGTCACTGGCTCCTGCTTTTCAGGCTCTGGGGAAGGTGTGGGAGTTACCGTAGCCGTCTTCTGCTCCTCCTGCTGAGCACCATCTGCCAGCTTGCTCTCGCCTGTGGCATAGTCAATCTCAATGCCCGGCTGGACATTGTAGGCAAAGACGCAGTAGGAAACCCCGGCACCCTTGTCTTCCACAGAATAGCCTTCCATCAAAACACCGTTAGCCAGCAGGTTATTCCCTTCAAAGATTGGGGTCACGCGATATAGGACATGGTTATTAGTCTCCTGGATGTAGTCGGCAACCATGTTCTCAAAGGGCAACATTCCCTCAATATTCAGATACCGTGTGCCCGTGATGAGGTTCTGCGTATTGGCGTTTTCACCAGTCAGCTGATAGCCAATGAGATGGCAGCGGTTATATAAGTACTTGCCATCAACCAAATCATCATAGCGGACGGTGTGCCAGCCGGTCGGCTTTACCATGCCGATGGATCCGCGCTCCTTGGTAGGCATCAAATCCTGCCCAATGCATGCGTAAGTCACTCCGCAGCGACCGAGAGTATCCAGATCACTGTAGGTCTCAAAGGATGTTGTCGTCAGTTCTGCAGCGGTGAAGTAAGGTACATTCCCATTGACTGAGGTATATGCCTTACCGCTATACGCAGGCACATCGCTCAGGGAGAACGAGGAGGCTGTCGTGATCTCTGTCGGGGCGGAAGATTCGGTTTGCTGCCCTTGAGATGCAGACGGTGCATCCGACTGACTTGGGACTGCATCCCCCTTGCTTGAAGCACTGTCCAAGGATTCGGATCCATCCCGCTCTTCGGTCTCCCCAGGTGTGCTATCCTGCGAGTCAGAGATCTCGACCTGCGAGGACTCGCTTGGAGTGTTATCGGACAGTGCTGTATCACTGCCGCAGGCAGTAAGTATGGAAAAGCAAAGTGTAAAGATCAAAAAACAGGAAAGGATGCGCGACTTCATCTTAGATAGACCTCCATCGTAATACGCTCGTGAGAGTACCCGGCAAACTCATCCGACTCACTTAGTTTCCAGTTTCCCCCGCAGAGATCAAGGTCAAAGGACTGATCAGCAGGGTAAGCTCTGTTCCACCTGAAGACAATGAGCTTTTCAATCCAACGCTCATAGGATTTCAGGGCGGTATCTTCGACGAAGCAGTAATCGCCCTGAACCGCTTCCTGCAGGAAAGCGTCATCCACATTCAGGTGCTGAATGGATTCCGCATCAAATTGTTGGGCTGAGTAGTGGTTCATCCAGAGCATAGCATCACCGACCAGCGCGGCAATATGCGCCCGCAGCACTCTGTCTTGGCTCTGGCGTCGATGGTTGAACATCATGCCTCCATTATTATCTAAGCAGGCAATCACGATCATAGCGAAATCCCTTCCTTCAGTCTTTCCCCTCGGTTGCGGTGAACTGCGTCATGTCACAGAACCCTTTCTCGGCCAACTCCTTGATCATGGAATCGGCATTGGCCCGCACGATTCTTGACACCTCATAATTGGTTCCACTTGCAGCGTACAGTAGCAACAACTGATCCTCCGGATCATAAACGGCCTCTTCCGCTTCCAGCGCGATCAGAGTCTGATCCTCGGCATCTCTCAACAGTGCTCTCATAGGTTACCTCCGTCAGTCATCCAGCAATTCTTCGATTTCTTCGATCTTTTCATCGAGCTCTTCACATCGCTCCTCCCACTCATCGTAGGCATCGCTGCAAGGATCGTCCGGCTCCTCATCTTCCAGATCTTCGCGTTGCTCTTGGAGTTCCTCCAGAAGGCTCTCAAGCTCATCGCGATCCATGCTCTCGTAGTCCTCATCGCCACCGGTGGAGGCCTTGATTGTAATCTTCACCTCGGCTTCAGTCTCAGATAAGGCGGCCAGAATAGCGCCAAGGCCAAACGCCTGCTCGCTGCTGCTCACTTCATCATCCCGGTTAAAATCGAATATACTCATCTGTTTTGCTCCTCTCTTTGATACGATAATATGGGAACTATACGCATCATAGCAGGGGCTCTGTCCAAAAATACGGACAGAGCTCGCCAAAAACAACAAAAGATGTGAGGCCGCCATGCGGAAGCCCCACATCCTACTTAATCTACAAAGGTCAATCCTTCCGCAATTCCTAGCACGATAAGCTCCATCTCCGACCGAACTTTGGTCTCAGACACTGTAATCCGGTAATCTCGGATAGTGTAGTCAGCTCCAACGGTAACAGGATAGATATCAATGGCATCTTCGACATATAGGTCAGCCATAACAAAACCATTCTCGGCGTGGTCCTTCAAGAGAACTCGGCAATCCGAGCAAAAGTGAGAAACCTTCAGTCCCTTCGTCTCTATTGGAAGATCTACGGTACAGGTGTGGGAGCAGGTATCGCGCCGCCCGGTATAGCCGGCGCATGATGCAAAGCTAAAGGTTCCAGTGGTCTGAATGGGCGCAATCTCATACTCCAACAAAGGCAAATCAGGATCGTAAATCCGCATTTCATTGCTCTGCCCAGTTGTGAGATTGAGGATCACCGGCGCCTGATAACGCTCCCGCTTTCCACTCCCACAAAGGAAACACACCTCTGGCTGGCGATAGGTCAGATAAAGCGCAGTACCAGAGATTACGATTGCAGCACATAGTAAGCCTACCATCAGATGTCTCCAGTTGCCTCTGATCCACCCTCGCATAAGCGCCTCCCCAAAAGCTGACCAATATCACGGTCAATATTTTTCCTCATTGTACCGTAAAATGATGATAGTTGCAACCAATACTGGTCAATGGGGAGAGAGCATATGGAACAGAAAATCCGTCGTGACCGCAACATGGGGTCTAACCTCAGGCGGCTGCGTGATCAGTATGGCATTTCACAAGAGAAGCTCTGCGCTGAGCTTCAGCGGCGCGGCTGTGATATCGGCCGAACCGCTTATGCCAAGTACGAATCTGGAGAACTGAACATCAAGGCAAGCGTCATTATTGAGCTGCGCAAATTTTACAACTGCAGCTATGACGAGTTCTTTGCCGGCTTAGACGAATAAATCGGGGCAGCACGCTTGTGCTACCCCGATTTTCTATTCCTTGAGTTCGAAGATGTACTCCAGTGAGAAAGTGCGCCGCGAAAGAACGAATTTTCACGGCGCACTTTTGTACTTAGGTCAAATTACTCTTCGTCATAGTCTATCAACTTGGTGTTGAGGTACACTGCCCGTTCCTCTTCGTTCATATCCCAGTATCGCTTGAAACGCAAGCGATGACAGAGCCGATGATATGCCGCATCGGCTTCATTGCCAATGTAGTAATCATCGTTTTGGTGAACGAGATCGGACAACACATCCTCACAGAGCCACTCATAGCATTCTTTGCCCATCTGGCGCTCAAACACTTCGCCATAGCCACGGTGAAAGAAGTGCGTGTAGGGGTTGCGCCAATGGCCATATCCGCCTAGCAGCACATAAGACTCGTCGCCATTCATATAAAAAGTGACATTGTAGTCCTCGCTCTTGTAAACGAGGATTTCCTCTTCATCTTTTCGGTAGAAGTAGGCATATTCCTTGTCTATGAGTGTGCCAAGTTTGCGAATAATCCAGTCGCCAAGTTTGTTGTCGCTGTAATACTGTGGAATTTCAATCTTCTTATCAAAATCCACGCCGTATAATTCACCGTCACGGGTATATTGGAAGGGAATCAACGATGTGTACTGATCAACTTCAACTTTCACCTCATTCCGCATGAGTTTTCCGTTATGGAAAGCGATGATAGTATGGTCTATGCCAGCCATATTGGTCACCTCATTCCAAAGCCTCGCCGAGATAGCCAAGAGCTTCCTCCATAGCGATCATGGCGGCCTGATAATCCGTTTCCTTCCCATTCAGAGCCTCATAGAGAATACGGTAAGCCTCTTGAACCGGATCATACAATTTCATATACTCAATTCCTTTCTCTTATTCATTCTGTCAGTTTTCCAAGACAACCGCTAAGCAGAAGTCCTTCCAGGTTCTTTGGTGAATCGATTCTTCCTACGGGAGGAGGATTGTCGCCGAGCTTTACCTCAGTGACCACACCGCTCTTGAAGTGAAGAAAGACCCGATAACCGAGATCAAAGAGTGCAGTAGATAAGAAGCAGGACTGATCCGTGTGGATATTCTCCACACGGAATCGTTTTGCCCGCTGCGTCTGGTAATAGCCGATGAAGAACTGATGTCCTTTCGGCAGGTTGCGAGGCATGGCCCAATAGTCTTCGTACCAGTGATACTTCATAATCAGCCCTCCGTTTCAGCGCAGACATTGTGGATCAGCTCACTCATGCAGTCGAAAAACCGCTGGGAGCACTGGGCACCCTTAGCTCTCATGTACCGCAGGTGCTCACACTTCCCATTTTCGATCGTGACGCTGGTCAGCTTATCATTGATCCATCCCTGTGTGCGGAGAGGGACATTGACTCCATATTTCCGCATCAGGTAGTTGACAATAGAAAAAGCGTTGCAGCGGTACCGACTGCGATAGAACTTCACCGTCTGGTTTTGCAGGACACCACCGTCTTTGATGGTTCGGATCGCTTCTTGAACGGCCTGCTCGGACAGTCGATTCTGCTCTTCACAGAATGCTCTCTCTTCGGCTTCGGCCTTAGCTCTCCGCGCCTTCGCCACTTCGTCTTCCTTCTTTCGATACACAGCTGACAGTGCAACGCACTTATCAAGCTCACCGAGGATCAGGGCACCGACATAATCTGGGAAGCTTTCGCCTCCGTTTTCTTTGGATGCCCCAAAACACGCAACATTGTTGTCAAACAGTTGCTTGATATAGGATGCTTGGCAAGCTGGATTGCTGCCCAGGAGCATGATTTTCTCCCGCTCACGCCGGACAGCTTCCAAGACAGCATCATCGCCAGACTTGCGGAGATTATCGAAATAATCATTGCGGGCATCCTTGTTGCCATACAACTCTGCGACAGCTGCAGGGTATCCGGCGTGGTCGATCAGATAGAAATCCGTGATTCGCAGAGGAACCAGATAGTCCCGGATCTCCGCATAAAGGAGATAGTTATCATTCTCTGCGCGGGGATACTGGATGTCCGGCTTCCCGTCGTTTCTCCATAGCCGATAGGAAACCGTGCCATCAGAGATTTCTCGTTCGAACACAGCTCTCATTTTCTTGCCATCTCGGTTAAAATTGCCCTCATAAAACAGCGGTTTCATCAATCGTGCATTGCTCACAATCGTTCCTCCAATCATTCAAAAGTCTTCAGGACGTGTTCGTGTTCAACAAGATGCGTGAAATCATCTGCATTGCCATCGCCATAGACAATGGTCTGCAGGCACTGCTTGTCCGAAGAATACTCCACCCAAGCAAGGCGGACAGCGCCCTCTTTGAAGCGGTCATTGAAATGTTCTCCACGCAGCTCTACAAAGATGCCGGGATAGTCGTGGTCAGACTTGATCCCGACCACGATCTCACCAATTGGTGTCTTGGCAATCAGTTCATCATTCATCGTCATCATCCTCCATAGAACCAGGCAGTGCCTTGCTTCGTGTGCGCCGGTCAATACCCCTCATCATCGTTCTCACTTTCTCAAGCCGAACCAGATCGATTTCATCGTCATCGCTGGGCGAGGCCAGTTCCGGTGGTGGGAAAATGTCATTCTTCGAAATAAATGCAGAATAGAAGATGGCAAGTTCTTCCTCCCAAGCGGCCTTGTAAAACTCAAAGTCGGCCTCAATCTCAATGTACTGGGCCGGCGTACAAGTCACACAGATCTTCTTGTGCGGCCGTCCCGATTGGGTGCCGACCGTACCGCAGCAGTGACCGCTGCCAAGATGCTTGTAGGCAATCTGTACGATGAGCTTTCTCTCCCAAAAATTGTGATACCGGATGAAGTAGTCTCGCTCTGCGGTGTCTTCAATGTCCTCTTCTGAAATGCCATACTTGGCCATCAGACGGTTGAGAAGCGCTTCCGCATTCTCTTTTTCGCCGCCGACGCCACGCTCGGCTATGGCCTTCACGCGTTCGAGACGTCGTAGCAATTCCTCTCGCTCGGTCATACTGATTCCACCTCCATCAGCGATTCTTCTGACTAAGCAGGTCAGCACAGACGCTGCCGCTAATCTCCACACCGCATCGCTTCTGCAGGAAACCCTCCAGAAAGCGGAGTGCGATCAGGGCCAGTGCTGCGTCATCAACGCTGGGGCCAACAGGCTCGACTTTAGCCTGCTGTGTAAGAGGGTGGATACCGAGAGACTGCATGAGAGCTACATCTACCTGTTCCATCTCCTTCTCCGTCAAATGGCCCTTATAGTCGCCGAGCCGGCTGACATCCACAGAGGTGATCTGCTCACAGAGAGCCGTAGAGCGCCGACCAATGCTTTCGATCCGCACATGAGTGGGCATGGGCTTTTTGTACTGGCAGGTCAGGTACACGACCTCGACCACAGGACTGTGCTCATTGCACTCTGGATTGGATACGATAATGGCGGGCCTGCCGGACCGCTGCTCGGAGCCGATGGTCTCACTGCGATTCACATAGAATACATCGCCACGGTTGATTTCCATAAACAAGTCTTCCTTTCTATCATCACGTATTTCTGCCTTGCTCGAAGGCATAGAAGTCTTCATCGCATTTGAAGCACTGGTAAGCATACCCGGAGATATCGCTCGGAAACAGTGGATCGCCACAGCGAATACAGGTCCCGACACTCTCACGCAAGACAATGTCCTCCATTTCTTCGTCTGTCACCTCATGCTCTCGCAGATAGTCCTTTGCTGCAGTGATGCCTTTGAAGTAGAGCACTTCGCCATCATCGTTCTGCAGGTATTCAAGGCCATTGATGGTCACGCCATTGATACAGCGCCCAACAATGACCGGTTTAGGGGCCTCCTCGAGCACAAGACCAGGTCGCTGCAGAACAGGGATACCCAGTTCCTCCGCTTTCATGATCTCGGCGCTCATGCCGCTGCTGATCCGGTCGCCGTAGACAACCAGGCGGGTACACATTGCTAACAGCTTCTGCCCAAACTCCAAGGCCAAAGCGCGTTCTTCAGGGGCGGTATCATCGAGCAGAAACGGGAGATAGGCGTGCGGCGCAACGGCACGATTGCCAAACTCCTGTTCTGCTTTCATCATGTAGGTGCTTGCCTTTGCGGCATTGGCCAGCATCTCTGCCCTTGTCGGAGCGGAGAGTGGCGAGCACACATAGGTAAGTGCCATTGGTAATTCCTCCTATTCGTATGTCTGAGGCCCGGAGCCGAGGTGCAAACGCATCGCTCGACTCCGGGCCTTCTTTCAAAAATCAGATGTGGCAGTCAACGACAACAAGGAAGTCGTCATCTTGCGCTTCATTCATCAGGGTCTGCAGCTCGTCGTTCCAGGCACGCTCCTCCTTATCATTGGTGGAGATGCCGAACCAGCCCATATCGCCAGAGCCTAACCAATCACCATTGCGATCAATGGCTGCGAACGAACTGATCATGTACTGATCCATGTCCGTTGCTCCTTTTCTGGCCTTAAACTCGTCCAGCGTTTCACCCTTCAGGTAGATCATGCTGCCCCAACTGGCAATGCCGTCCTCGACAATCTTGGTCAGAGGACCGAACCCAGTCGGGTCATTGGATGCAAATGCGGCGACACACTTCTCGTATCCCTTTTCAACCTCTTCGACAGTGAGTTGCTTCATGAGGTCCCAGCAGATATCCTTCTTGCGTGCAGCATCCACATACTTATAACCTTTGGGAGCGCCGTCAGGTTCACCACTGCTGCGATCATAGGAGATGATGCAATCCTCCAGATTCTCCTTCACCAGGAAGTTTCTGGAGAAACGGCCGCCGATCTGCCACCAGTCCCACTTGGCGTTGGGATTATAGGTGTAGCCCCACAGTCCTTCACTATCCTGAATGTAGCCACGATGCTCTTCACAGTAGGCTTCGAAAGAGGCGTACCATGCTTTGACGGGATAATCATTTACCAGCTCAAGGGCCTTAGATTCCTCCGTCTGCAGCTTGTCCGCTATGCTCTTTTCTGCACCATACTGATAAATCACATCTTCGTGGATATAGAACTTGTCGGTGAAGATGCGGTCGTAGATCGAGCGTATAGTGCCGTCCGGGTACCGGATGACACGCATGGTGTCAGTCTCGTAGTCGGCTTTTGCCTCGTCCGTCCGATCCTCGAACTCGCGATACTCCGCCTCTTCGGTCTGTTCATCATAAGGGGCCAGAATGCGATGCAGGCAATTCTCGATATCATTGGCGGTTACATGGCTGTTGCTATAATCATGGGGAACAATAACAGAAACAGAAAAGTGGCTCATAATCAAAACTCCTTCAAATTAGATAGTATTTTGCGGATCCTGGCAAAGCGCTTTTCAATCGCTTTCCGCTTAACTCCGCATAGGTCTGCAATTTCACGATTGGTGTAGCCTTGGTTGCGGAACTGGATCGCCTCAAACTGCTTATAGGTGAGGTTATCTTCGATCACATGCCAGATGCCATCATCAATCGGAGCAATTTCAGGTGCAGGGATTTCACAATAGAACTCGATTGGGATTTCCTGCGGTTTTCCGAATTGATCTCGTGCATAGTTCGATAGCTCTGAACGCAGATGGTACCAAACCACCGTGGAGAAGCTGTATTTGCGCAGTTCCTCCTCAGTCAGATACCGCACCACCACTTTCAGATACCGCTGGGCTAGGAGCCCATAGTAGTCGTCATCGAGACTGTGCTTCTCCATAAAATCCAAGATGAGACCGTGATGCTCTTCAGCAAATGCCTGCTGCTCAGGGGTAAGAGGGGGCATATGAGACACCTCCTCACGCAGGGGTAGGCAGAGCCGCCTTAACACCAACCAACTCGTCATACTTTCCCCGGTCGATCGGGCGGAACTGTTTCTCGCGGATGAAGAAGTACAAGCGCACTGTCATCACGATATATTCCACAAGATCGGCATAGAAGGTGGATAGATGGGTGTAGTCATAGCTCAGGGTGAAGCGATCCATGGCCTCACACATGTCCACCCAATATGGGTTGGTATCCTGATAGTAGAGGCAGTTGCCCTTGGCATCCCTTGGCTGCTCACCACCAAGATTCTCATTGGAGAACCAGGTTGTCGTGTGGCCAATGACCATGGCAAAAATCTGTTCCTCCGTCTGCCGGCACATAAACTCCGGCAACACCGAGATCATGGACATGAGCTTCCTTAGCGTGCTTACCCGACACTCCAGTTCCTTAAAAAGCCAGTGATACTTGGCGTCCTGTTGGTCAAAGCCTTTTGCAAGCGCCAGCGATAGCCGGCCCTCATAGTACTGCCGGAGTTGCTGCAGCAGATCGATTCCAAAATAGAAATCCATCTACTCCACCTCCAGCTTGACATCATTGATGGCCTTGCTGATCAGCTGCTCTCTGGTGATGTGAAACACTCGGGTAAAGAGATCCATATATCGATCCTGTGCCTCGGGTCGCAGCATGTTGTAGGGAGAGACGATGCCCCAAATAGCCAACTCCTCCTCCGGAAGCGCAAAGGGGTCTTCACGCCATGTTCCGAAGTCGTATTGAGGCCGATGTGGATTGGCAGCTCTCTCAACTTCATCTGCTGTCTTGGCAATCAGGATCAGTGCCAGTTTCTTTTTCAAGATGACACCGACAAGATCCTCGCGGATCCCACGCCGCACATATTCTTCAGTCAAACCCCTGGCCTTGCGGAAAGCATCCAGCTTCTTCTCAATCAGTCGTTTCGGCTGCTCGATATCTGCCAGCAACTCGCCAAGGGCCAGGAAAAAGGTCACCTCACGATCAGAAATCATCAATCTAACACCTCCTTGAAACGGCTAAGGGAGTGCCGAAGCACTCCCTTGCCAGAAAACAATTACTCATCAATGAAAATGACGAATGCGAAGTCGATCTCGCCATCCGAACCCTTGTGCGTGTAGCAGACATAACTGCCATCGCCGAAGCCGGAGGAGGAGACGACGCCATAGGGCATGACGCCTGCCGACATCTCACTGAGCGTGATATCGCAGACATGATTGTACCAAAGGTCTCCGTAGTCATGCTCAGGCTCGGGAATACCCTTGAAGATCGAGTTGTCCTGATAGAACGCCTCGTCATAGAAGCCTGCCTGACCAGAGTCAACACCCACATCGATCGGCTGCTCCAACCATCCGTCCTTCATCTGATAGACTTTCCTCTGACGGATCACGCTGTAGTCGGGGCCAGTTTTCTTGTGACGTACTGCCAGGACGGCACAACGCACGCCCCAGTCGCCCATGTCAGTCTTCAGGACGCCAGCCTCCCATGTGCCGGTCTTGCACTTACCGAAAGTACCGCAGCACCAGACATCACGATCGTAGCAGGGATCACTGACACGCATGGTCTGGGATGTCATCTCAAAGCCACCGAGGACGGTCATCTCTCCGGGGAAACGCTTCCTCATATCCGGCACCTCCCTTACTGCTGCGCCGCAGCACGCTGGTCATCCAGCAGCTTCCTAGCGTCGCGGATCAGTTTCGGGCCGAAGGTCAGCTCCCACGACTCGATGAACCGGGCCGTGCGGTAGACGATGTTGAAGAAGTCCAGGTCATTGATGTTCACATACACCGAGCGCTGCTTCTTGTAAGTGCCCGACTTGATGTGAGTACCACCGGAAGGCGTCTTCTCCTTCACGGCACGGCCGTTCTCCACGATAATGCACCAGGGATAATTCCGGCGCTTACCGTCGTTGCCGACCGACGCACGCTTGATCGACAGTTTCGTCACAGTGCTCAGGCCATTCTCATCGGGGTCGCCGAAGATCTTCTCCTCAGTGAAATCGAAACGGTCCAGGTCATTCTGCATCCGGCTCAGCACGAAGGGGAAAAAGCCGGGAGACAGATTGGCCGTGACTCGGACGGTCTTATCGCCTTTGCCGTTGGAGTAATCCTGCAGCACGACGCCAATGCAGGAGTAGGCCCGGAACCCGTCCGACTGCTCCTCGCCCTGAGCGTGCATGTGTGCGTAGTACTCAACCGGTGCCGGCTTGAGCTTGTCCGTGAACTCACACAGTTTCTTATTGGTCATGTAGATTGCGATCTGATTCTGAATACGGTTGTCTTCCACTTGGACATCCCTCACTTTCAATCTTCATAGAGCAAGTCGTTGAACTCGCTGACATAAGTAGCTTCCGGCGTGAACTCCGTCGAAGTCACCTTGGCCCCGTCCACCGTGATCGTGTAGTAGGACACGCCGCCCTCGACCACAGCGAACATCTTGCCGTCCAAGTGATAGCCTCGTTCAGATAACCACCCGGCAATGAGCTCGATCCAGTCCGTGATATAGTAGGACTTCTCGGCCTCATTCCATCCCAGATAGGAGCGGCCATTGTCCGGATCGTTGAGCAAGACAAGGTCACAGTACAGGCTCGGGCACGGATTGGGCGGCTTATTCATGCTGAATTTATTGTCGAGTCCTTCCGGATATGGGCCGGCCTCATGAAGTCTTCGATTGAGATCAGACATCTCCACGGGAATGAAGAATGCACCTTCCTCGCCGAAGTCTCCGTCGCCAAAAAGGCTCATGGGCTTCCGATCCTCCAGATCAGGAAACAGCGTATGGAGCGTCTTCACATTGCGCTTCATATGCCGAATGTCCATGAATTGCTTGAGTCTGGTTGCCAGCGGCTCCTCAACGCAGGGTGTGATGCGGATCGCGCCGGTGAAATCTGTATTTGTTCCCATACCTTATCTCCCGGCTGTCCTGGAGTATCTCTCCAGGACAGCTTTGTCATAGCGGCAGATCGGGATCTCAACATATCCACTGCGGCGCTTCTCCACCACCTCCGTGATGAAGCCGATCGACTTCAGGAAAGCCAAAAGGCCGGTGTTCTCGCTGTAGTCCTTCACGGCAATGCAGCCCAGAGGGACTTCATCGCTCAAGTTCGCGGTTACATCCATCAGCGGCTCAGCACCTTCAGGCTCCTGCTTGGCGATGCCGATATACGGTGTGCCGGAAAGAGCGCGGGAGTTGTAGAAGAAGCACTGCGGGCAATCCAGATACGGGGTCTTCAAATGAAACAATTCCATAATTAACAGGGTCTCCTCTCAATAGTGATAATCCAGGGTTCCGCCAAAATAAAAGGACCCGCTGAGATCTGTCTCGCGAATCCATTCATCAAGGCTTTTCAGTTCGTCATTGAAGTAGACATAGAGGCTGAACTTATCCTGATAGTGCTCGTTCAGCTTATACATGGCCATGCCGATGTCGTACTTGGCCTCTCCTACGAAGGCGTCCAGCGAGATGCCGGTCAGCTCACAGGCCTTATCCAGGAATGCATGGTACTGTCTTTCGAAGTACTTCTGCTTGGCTTTCGGCTTAAATGTGAAGCTCTTACCATCCTCCGCCACATCCACAACTCTGGCCACAGCATCGAGGAACCACTTGATGTCGTGATCCCGGTCCGTGTCAGCATCCGTGTAGTCAGCAATGGAGTGGTAAAACCAGTCAGGGACAGAACTCTCACACATGCGCTCATGCTTCAAAATGGGATCCTTGCTCAGTTCGATGATTCTGCTATGCATATCTTTCACCCCCTTTCCTCAATATTCATATCCATCACGGAAGACGGCGCCTTCCGATAGTCAGGATCGCATTTGAAGATGCAGTGGGGGTTATCACAACGATCGCCCAAATAGCACGGGAGCTTGTCTACCTCATGATAGAACGGGTGGCAGTGGTAGCCGATCCGCTCATCAATGGCATTGATGGCATTCTCCACGATGTTGGCGATCATCAAGTCGTCCCACTGGGGAATGGATAACTCAAACTTCCTCGGTGGCGCTGACTTGGCCGTTAGAGCAACGATGAGCTCATAGGCTGCATTGTTGATGACATCCTTCTTGGTCTTGCAATACCAGTCGAAATCAACTTCTCTCTTCATGGGATTTCTCCTTATCCTCGACATTGCTCTTACGCAGGGTGCAGTGCTTGTTATCGCACTCGTCCGTCAGGTAACAAGGCACCTCATCACAGTAGAATGGATGGCAGGTATAGCCGACCTTTTCCATGATGATCTCCTTGACCGCATCGACCACTTCACCGATGATCGCCATATCCCAGTTTGGGGTAGCAGGATCATCCTCTAAAGAGCCACCGGGGTCTTCCGCCGTCAGGACGCCTATCAGTTGGTAGGCAGTGTTGTCGATCGTATCATTTCGCTCGCACAGGTAATCCTCAAAGTTCTGCATTTCTCCACACCTCCCTTCTCATCGAGGGAGGCTACGCACGATCAGATTCGTCAGCATCACGGGCAGCTCGTGGAGGTTGGTGATGTCCAAATAGCCATCTCCATAGATCCGCTCGATTCGTGGGCGGTCTTCACCAATAGCCGCCGCATAGATCTTGACGCCCTTGCGCGCATACTCCAGCTTGATCCCTCGCAGATCGGCCTCGGCTGCAGAGCCGGTGTAGCCGTCATCGTTCGGCTGTCCGTCGCAGATGATCATGAGGATTTTCACCTCTGAGATCTGCTTGGACAGTTTCTCCGCCACAAAGCGCAGCGCAGCTCCGTCACGATTACAGTCTCGGGCACTCATATCCATGAGCCGATAGCGATTGTTCTTGTCATAGGTATCGAAGTCGGAGTAGGAAAACAGCTCAACATGGGAGTTCCAGGCAGTGTGGCCAACAACCATCAGTGGGATACCCAGAGACTCACAGAAGTCCTGGATCACAACGGCAGTTGCACGCGCTCTGGTGATCCGGTCGTTGGAGCACATTGAACCACTCTCGTCGATGAGCAGGCCAACGGAAAGGTTGATCGGCTCAGTCGGAAGCCGGGAGTTGTAGAAGATGCGTCCGTCAGTCCGGTGCAAGGCGTGCTGATTCAGTCGCTTGCCGATCAGAAGACCGGTCTGCTTGCCGCCCTGCCGCTGATCACGAAGCGCTGTGCTAACACTACGCTGCAATCGCTTGGAGAGCATTAAAAGCTCCGGAGCCACACGGTTATAGCTGTCGATGAGGTTCTGATCCACGCGAGCCATACGATTGACCGTGATGTGGATATTGCGGTGCGCGTTGCCATATCGGATGGAATTTGCCTCACGCTGGAGTTCTTCAGAGAGTTCTTCCTCCAGTTCCTCTGTGACTTTTTCCTCCGCCATATGCTCCAAAAGCCGTTCAATGTCCTCTGCTGCGTGCTCGTAGTCATAGCCGTCATACTCGCTGTTCTGATCCACACCGCCACTGCCGCTGCTTGTGATACTATTCGTCAGATGGGCAGCAATGCGGTCACTCTCTTCCGAAATCACACGCTCGGCCTGTGCCCGGATGGCATTCATCTGCCCAGGATCGGGCGTGAAGGAGCCATTGCTCGGGACAGGTGTCGTCTTCATCGTGAAGTTAGGCGCCGCCTTAGGGAGTTGGCTGGAGAGGTCTTCATCAACCGCCTGCTTACCCTGCTGCAATCCATTATCGTCTTCATCATCCCCGCTACCAGACTGGCCAGGGGTAGGAACGCCTCCGGAACCACTACCGCTACCGACTCCTTTCTGCTGCTGAGCCTGCTGTTGCGCCTGTTTCTGCTTATCTCGCAGAGCGTCAAAGCAGCGCTGCATCATTGGCCAGAGATCTATCAGGATCTTGCTCACGGTCTCACAGCGGGATCTGGCATCGTCGTCGTAAACACACTCATCGACCAGAGGAATGTACTGGTAGAGTTTGTCAATGAACTCGCCGGTGTAGCCTGACAGGTTATTGACCTCGTGTGCCCGGATATACTGGATCAGGAGGTTGAGTACGATACTGTGGTCATAATACTTGCGATTGATCATCTCACTGATCTCCGGCACGGTATCCGCGAAGCGCAGGTTATTGAGTGCGATCCCTTTGGCGGGGGAGCCAGGAAACTCATAGGAGTACCTGGCATCCACATATCCGTCTTCCAAGATGTTCTGCAGCGCGTGCGCCACACTCATGATGACCTGATAAGGAACCGTGTCGGTCTCATCGAGAACTGCTTCGAGGATGTCGCGTGCATGGAGCTTTTGCATACTGTCCAGACCGTCAGGCATCTTCGGGTAGAATTTGCCCTTCTCCAGTTTGCTGAAGTAGCTGTTCCAAATGCGGTTATCGGTGAACAGGTTGTGTCCACACTCATGCGCATTGAAGCCCTCCAGACTCATGGAGCGCAGCAGTCGGGTCGGTAAGCTCCAGGTGATGTGGTTGCAGGCATTGATATAAATGCCGTGGTAATCCGTAAAGGCCACGGTATCATCGTCATGGTCTGCCACAACACGCACACGCAGCGGCCGCTTATAGCGTTTCGTTGCCGCCTCGGCAAGGTCGGTCAGATAGCCGTTATAGGCTCTTGAGGAGAAGAACTCCTCATCTGATATCTTGCTTTTTGCGTCAAGGATCCGCTTTCGGATCTGTCGATGTGATGTTCTCATACGCGGTTCCTCCAATCACGCCGGGACACTGTCACAGGTGACGGGGATCTCTTTGAGCATCGCTGAGAGCGTTTCACACATCTCCTCGAAGGGCTGCTGGGGGTAGAACCAGAACAGGTGCTGCTGGACGCCGGCTACGCTGATGATCAGCGGCATCTTCCCGGAGGGAGGATAGTTCCGCATAGGCTCAACGAGCACGCCAGACGCAGCAGGGCCGAGTGCCATGTCGATGACCCACTTCACGAGCCTTGCGGCCTCGTCGGAGGTCATGGCCCGATCTGCGGGCAGGTCATAGCAGGCCAAAGCAACCGCAACGGCAAAACGGACAAAGGATTCTCTTTCGACTTTCATCAATAAACACCTCTTTCGTCAAATTGTTCTTGAGTACTGGGGCTCCAAACACGCAGAGATCAGCTCGGCACGATTATCCGGATCCGCAGAGGCAGAGGAGATGATGGTGGACAAGGCAGACTCATACGGGTCATGAGTTACCATGGTGGACAGCACCCAACTCTTGAACTCACGCATACCGCAGCTGCCGTCCGTAATCATGGTCTGGCGGCAGCGCTCAGCGACATCACGCACGACAATGGCCATCTTCGTCGCCTCCTGCTCATCGGTAAAACCGGTGACATTCATGACGCGTTTCACCATCGTGTTCAAGTCGGGAGCTTCCATGTCATAGATCAGATCCATACGGGAAATCACGCTCTGGTTCATGTCGCGACATCCGGAGTAGTCCGAGTTGGTCGTGACTACGATCACCGTATCCGGATGACGTTTTACACGCTCTCCGGTGGGCAGAGTAATCACCTGGCAGTTATCCAGCAGAGAGTTCAAGCCGACCAGAACGCCGGGGTTTGCGATACAGGAAGGCTCCTGCAATTCACAAACATAGCCGTGCCGGATCGCCTCAACGAGAGGTGTATCCACATAGCGGATGCGCTGGCCGGGTGTTTCTTCCTTCTCCACCAGATTTCCAACAGCAATCTCGATGAGCTTCTGCAGCACATCGTCTTCCGTCTTCTCCTCGTCGTACTCACCGGTCAGCATCATATAGACACTGGGCGGATGCATGGTGATGTCGGAGATCTTCGGGAGATCCTCGATAGGAGTACTGCCATGAAAGCCGTTGGTATCAGGAATAAACTGTCCAACCAGGTCGGTGATCTCCGTGTTGGCGCTGCAGGTCATAAGCGTGTAGGGCAGATTGAGCCCTGCTGCGATTGCCTGTGCGCCCATGGTCTTGCCGGTACCAGCCTCGCCCCGGAACAGGAAGTTACGCATTGGCTGGCTGGATGCCGTAGTGACTTTGGCGTGCTCACAGACACGGACGACCTCTTTGGGGATGATGTACCAGTCGGGCAGCGTGGGCACCATTGCCAGCTCTCGTGCCGTAAGAGTACGGTTGGAGAGCGCGTACTTGGCTACAAAATCCTCCTTCTGGAAGGAAGACGCTTTCGCCGTAGGTGTCCCGGACATCTGCATGATGGTGAACTCCCCATAAGAGGCGCCGGTGGGAGCGTAGTTGCCGCTGTCCATGGCCATCTGGGTAATGACGGAGATATTGCCAGTCGTAGGGATGGAGATCTTGACGCCATCAGAACCCAGCTGCTTACTGTTCTCAATGCGACGGTAGACATTATCACAGAGAGTCAGTGCGCATTCGAATGCCGCATCCATATCTGCCCAGCCACTCTCAAGGAGGGAGACAAACTCCTGGAACTTCTGCCGGAACTCGTCATCCTCGTTGAGGACGGGCATGAGGCAGAACAGGAGGCCCGAACCGGTGCCGTTGCCGGCACCAACAGAATAGGGCTTCAAGGCCTGTGTGCCGTCCTCCACCTGTGCGGCATTGAATTTGCCGGTGACGGGGTTGAAGACCACACAGTCCGTCTTGTTGGCGGATCGATACTCACTGATGCGGTAAGTAGTGCCCTGATGCCCGATGGCGCCGAGGCCATCGACACTCTGCCCATTCTCCGTTGCGCTCACCAGCTTGGCGTATGCGAGCAAGGCCCGCATCGTAGGCGCATGGAGCGTGGACTTCTGAGCTGTACTGGATGTGTTGTACTGGGAAAAGCCCATCGACTTGGATCCGGCATATTTCGGGTCGTCAAAGGGCGCCGGTTGCTGGAGACGGAAGCTCCAAGCTTCAAACAGTTTGGTCTTAGCCATAATCACACCTCATTGAAAAAAAGTTAGGCCCAGGACACGGTGAGTTCCTGGTTACACACTTCAGCGGCAATGTCATCTTCGCGTGCCAGAACACACAGATCCTCCCACGCAGGACGGGGCGGAAAGTCGGGGATGGTATCCACCGGCTGCTGCTTACCACTGGCTGTGACGAAGACATCTCCGTTCTCCTTGATGGTCAGGCGCTTGTGGCCTTGCACATTCAGCTCGTCAATCAAAGCGCTGAGCAATGCGATGCCTTTCTGCGTGTACCACTGCTTCACATCGCTGCGATCCAGGATGTCCTGCTCTTCCAGGTCCTCATCGTTGTGCGGCTGCAATTCAGCCTCCGCAAGAGGAACCATCTGGACCAGGGCGATCTCCAACTTTCCAGTGGCGCTCAGCGTCACCTCACCGAAGTTGAATGGATCACAGTGATAGAGCTTGATGCGTTTGGTGCAACCCTTGCTGATCTCCTCGGAGCTCGGACGAGCCTCCCAGAGCCATGCGACCGTGGGATAGCTCTGCTTCAGCTGCTCCATGATTCGATAATTGACCTGTCTGAGCAAGCTCAGTCGGGTATCATCATCTGCTTCTTGCGGAGTCTCCGTAAGCGGTTTGGTCTCCTGCTTCGCAGGAAAGGCCTTTTGCTCTGCGGGCATCTTTTTGCAGTGTTTTCTGTGCGAGCGAAATAGCTTCGAGATCACAAAACACACCCAGACAAAAAGCGCAGCGCAAGCGATCCATTGGAATATGGGGCGCTTGAAGATCGCGCAGAGAAACAGACAGGGTACAACAAGAACCCTCAGCAGGGTCCATGCGTCAATTCGGCTTTTGACAGCCACAAATAGTCAGTCCTTTCGTATGTAGATTTTGGAATGGACAAAACAAAATGGGCTGCAAGCATTCACAACACTTACAGCCCATATATGTATGTCCAGATCAGAGGGGGAGGTCGTCATCGTCATCGCCACTTGGAATCGTCTGCTCCGGGCGTACCTTACCGGAGCTCTTCTGTGCGGTTTTTGCCGTACCCTGCGAAGAGTCCGCCTCATCGCCTTTCGGCTTTGAACCAGTAAAGTGCCACTCGAGGACACCGACATCCGCAGAGATCTGACGGATGCCCTCATCCGTCTCGTAGGGACGCAGATTCAGATTACCGATGATCTCGATCAGACGGCCCTTCTTGATGCCGGCCTTCTGCATCCGATTGGCGATGTACTCGCTTGCGGTGCAGTTGAAGAAAGAGGCGTTGTCCTGATTTCCATATTTTGTGTTGACCACAAATCGGAATGTGCAGTAGTCTCCATTCTTTCCGCTCTTGATCTCCGGATCGGTGACCAGACGGCCCTCCATAATGATGGTTGCGTGCATAATCCTTTTCCTTTCTGCCTTACGGCTTAAAATATTCCAAACGCCTTACGACGCATGGTACAAAGTCATCCAGCCGAAGCCGGACAAAGAAAAAGACAGAGGCGGATGGCAATAGAGTCACAATCCACGATTCTGCCTGATATGCCTGCGTGGTTGGTCACAGGCTCACATCTTAAAAAGCTCCAGTTGGAGGATCAATCTAATAAAGAACACAGTAAGCATATCATCCGCTTCGGCACCCTTCCAGAATACCTAAATCTGCTTTCCTGACGAAAAAGGCAGCTCTTCATGACCAAGGACGATGATGGCCGGCTGGAGGATTTCTGGGAGTTCAATCTGGATCTCGGCGATCGGTTCTCGCTTGAGATAGAAGCGATAGTCGGTTCCAATCTTGAGCTTGTATCGGCCTTCCAGGATTCTCTGCTCCAACGAGCCGTCTTCCAAAGCCAGCACGATCGTGTGCCGCTTCCTTGCATAGCCGGCCTGTTCCCGGACAAGCGTCCCTTCAATGCACTCATAGTGCTCTCCCTTGATCGTTCGATAGTAGTCGATGATCTTCACGCCTCCGGCAACAGCTACACCAGCTGATAGTATAAGGAGCGTATGGTCTTGGGAGATGAACGAGAGGATGATGCCGAGAATGGTAATGGCAAGGATCGTAAGAACCAACTTAGTGAACTTAGTTGCTATGGGTGGTGGCATTTTCATAACAGGTTCCTTTCTCTGTTTATAAGACAGTGGTAAAATCAAGCGCCCAGAAAGCGATGAAGCTTTCTGGGCTTGTATCTATGCGTGTTCCAAAATGACCTGGCGTGTCAGGTAGAGATTCGCCGTCGCCTCCAGGACATCGTGGCGGTGGTCTGAGAGGCTGGATGCGTTGTTCAGCCGCGCCTGATTGTCGGACTCCTCCGTGTAGATGGCTGAAATGACCTTGTCGGCCGAACTCACATCGCGCACATTGTTCTCAAAGCAGCGAACCAACTCCGGTACGCTCAGCGGGGTCTGAAGCACCAGCTTCATGATCCTACGCTCGGCATCCGAACTCTTCTCTGGCTGCAGCAGATAAACAGCCTCGAAGAAGTTTACCTTCTTCTGCTTGAGCAGCTTGGCTACATTCATGAGCTTCCGGGTACCCTGGACGCCTCGAAGAGGAATCACATAGGTGTCCGAAAGCATATTGTAGAGCGCATCCGCACCGGTGTATCCTACACCCTTGATGATGAGCTTGCGCTTAACCAGCATCTCCAGGGACTTATCAAAAGAGGAAGGTGCGATCTCTATTTCCTCCATCTTGTCATAGAACTTTTTACGAAGCTCCTCATAGGTCAGTACATCCCACAGGAGCATACTCCAGAGACTGAACTCCGGAATGGAGACTGGCTGCAGCTTTCCCAGCCGCATGATATAAGGCATATTCTTGCCGTCTTCGCTTCTGATCTGATAACTGCCTGCAGCAGCATAAAATGTCATCATTGCTGTATCCTCCTTATCCGTTCTACACTTTTCTTACGAAGGTGGCTTGGGAAGAACAACAAATCAGCACAAAATTCCCATCAGGGCAGGTTCGTTCCGGAGCTTGCTGCGGGCTCGCGAGATCCATGCATTGACATTATTGACGGTGGTCCCGTAGAGATTTGCGATCTCAACAGACTCATATCCCTGCAGCTTCAGCTCAATGGCCTCGACTCCTTTCCGAGCAACACCCTGGTACTTCTCCTTACAGGCGCGCAACGCTGCCATAGCGGAATCGTCAGTGACCTCTGCCTCGAAGTCAACGGTGGTATGGGCAAGCAGATCAAAGAACACCTCGCCCTCTTCAGCGCCTGCATCTACACTTCTCTGGAGTCGGTAATTCATCGCACGGCAGTGATCGATAATGGCATTGTAGATATACCGACAAGCGAAGGGCGCGAATTCGCCGCTATCCGCCTGGTACTTCAAAGCGGCACGGCAGATGGCCTCACAACCGATGGCATAGAAGTCATCATAGGTCAATAGCGGTCTGTTGGGAACTGAGATTCTGGTTCGGATGACCCAGTTGACCAGATCCAGATGTTCCATTACAAGCTCATTCTGATAATCAGTCATGTCAGGCACCTCCTTTATGCGACACGATGGTTTCTTGCGAGCACCTCATCGCAAAGCCGGATAAGTTCCTTGCATCGGTACTCGCTGCACATTCCAATGTGGGCATCCTTCAGACTCAATCCTAAGGAGTCCGCAAACCAGCGGTAGGCATTCTCTCGTGTCATGATCCCGGTCTGCCAGATGCGGTCAAACTTCCGGTGCGCCTGGATGCGCAGGTTCCGGAGGTCTCCGTCCGCCGGCACGCCCATCGGCTGATTGGTGCCGGGATGCGCTGCCACATAAGTGTTGCACGCGGGGTAGTTGTGACAGACATAGAGTTTCCGATCGTTCTGGCAGTCGCGGTAGATCTCTGCTGCTGGTCTCAAGATCATGGCTGCTCCACAATAGGGGCAGCGGAAGGGTCTGCTGCGCTGCGCACTGGTCTTTCTTTTCTTCAAAATGATCATCTCCTTTCGTCTTCATTAAGAGTTCACTCAAAAAACAGAGGGGGTCCCCCCGTCGTCTGTCAAAATAATTTGTAAACTTTTCGTGAACGAGAAAAGAAAAAGAGCCGCGACCGAATCGCAGCTCAGGTTGTCCTTTCTATTGGACAGGGTTTGTGTTATGATGAGATATATTACGAATACTATGTACTTTCAGAAGAAAGGATGTCGATTATATGCCTCGTTCTTCTTTCCAGAAATTGAAGATCATCTACATCATGGAGTACCTGCTCAAAAACTCTGATGAGGAACACGCAGTTACAACCAATCAGATCAAGGCCTATTTGCAATCCCACGATATCTCTGTCGAACGCAAGACCATTTATAGCGACATTGATGCCTTGAGGGATTACGGCTTGGATATCATCCAGGTATCTGAGGGCAACACCCACGGCTACTATGTTGCCAGTCGTGATTTCGAGCTTCCGGAGCTAAAGCTGCTTGTGGATAGCGTGCAGTCCTCGAAGTTCATCACCCACAAGAAGACGCTGTCCCTGATCAAGAAAATAGAGAAACTGGCCAGTATCCACAGCGCACAACTGCTCAACCGGCAGGTATTCGTGAAGAACAGGATCAAGACGATGAATGAGTCCATCTACTACAATGTCGATGAGATTCATAACGGCATCTCAAGCAATCGGAAGATCCGGTTCCTGTATTTCGAGTATAATGTCGCCAAGGAGCGCGTGTACCGTCATGGCGGAGCCTATTACGTTGTCAGCCCCTTTGCGATGACATGGGACGATGAGAACTATTACATGGTTGCCTTTGATTCTGCTGCAGGGATTATCAAACACTACCGCGTCGATAAGATGGAAAAGATCACCGTTCTGGATGAAGAACGAGACGGTCAGGACGCTTATGAGGCGCTCGACATGGCCGTCTATGCGCGTAAGACATTTGGCATGTTCACCGGCGAGGAGGTCAAGGTCCATCTCCGTTTCGAAAATCATCTCGTGGGCGCCGTACTCGACCGTCTCGGGCGGGATGTGATCTTAGTCCCGGATGGAGAAGATCACTTTACAGTATGGACAGATGTGATCGTCAGTCCGCAGTTCTTTGCGTGGCTCTGCGGATTTCAGACGGCGGCGAAGGTCATTGGGCCTGATGATGTGGTCAATCAGATGGCAGAGCATGTCAAGTCGATCGCCGAGCAATACGAATAACGCCTGAATTATGGAAGCGGAGGAGCTATATATGTCCTACCCAAAACCACTATCTGAGAAGTCTCTAGAGCGCCTATATACACAGGCGGGTTTATCGACAGAGGCGTGTGATTTCCTCCATTCGCTATTTGCCGCCTGCGCAAATCTGTACGGTGCCATTGCCCTGCGTGATGTGTGGTCGGTTTATCAGGAGTTAAAAAGCGAAGCGCCTCGAATTCGCCGGTATGACCTCATTGCCTTTTCCGCAATTGTCCGTCGAGAGGTGCAACCCTATTGGGTTTATGAGATTGAAGAACTGTACACGGAAGAACCGCACAATGATCTGGATCGGCACATCGTATCAAAAGAATTGATTGGTGCTGGCTATGGTAAGATGTTTTCCTTCTATGCACTGATGGACGAGCGCGATGATCGCCCCTATTGTGTCCCCGATGATTTTCTCTCATATGCGGAACCAACAGCATCTGTAGAGGAGAAATCACTCGCAGATTTTATTGGGAACCTGAAGTCCACGGCGATGGAGTGCGCCCCAAAACAACGTAAAACCTATCCGAATGAGAATCGCGGGAAGAAATTAAACGAGTTTTCTTTTCTCAATTTGAACGAGCGGTTCAATTTGGATTATTACAAGAAAGTCCCCGCCACTTATTCTGCCCTGTTGGCAGAGTACAGCGGTACAGAGGCGGAAAAGATTATGCGGTTTCATCGGCGAGCCGAGAATGTTGGTCATCTGCGCACAACGGATACGATCCAGAATGTGCTGATTGAATTGTGCGAGGTAGGTGTCCGCCTGACGGAAAAGCAGCAAGATACTCTTATGCAGCTCATCGTGCAGTATCACAATGGAAGCCGCTTGTGGTGTACCTGCGGTTGGAAACCGGATGAGCTGGCAGCTAAGTTTAGCGGTATCGGAGCATTCCCTGGTCAGGAGGCATCATCTCCAGAGGGAATGATGGATGAGAAAGATATCATTCGCAAGATGAAAGAGTTGGGACTGAAGGTCTTGGAGTGAGCAACATGTCAACCATTGAGCAAACACTTTTACGCCTACAAAAGTCTACTTTCCGCGCAAAGTTCCATTTGAGTGAAAAGGACAGGCAGTACATAATGGGCAAGGGCATGGAAACCATTCAGCATCATGCGGCCGACTTCATCCGAATGCGGCTTGCGCCGGCGATCATCCCAAATGACGGCAAACAGACACCGATGCGCGGGCATCCAGTGTTTATTGCCCAGCATGCCTGCGCCTGCTGCTGTCGCAGCTGCTTAAACAAGTGGTATCATGTCCCGATAGGGCGTGAGCTGACGGAGGATGAGCAGAAACGCATCGTGAGGTTGCTGATGGCATGGATTGAGCGACAGCTTGCAATGGGCGCGAAATAGCGAGAAATTGAGGTGACGACTATGTCTACGATTGGAAATATTCTTTGGTTCCTATTTGGAGGATTGATCGGCGGGCTTGCCTGGGTACTGGCCGGCTGTCTTTGGTGCATCACCATCATCGGCATACCCGTTGGCCTGCAATGCTTCAAATTCGCAAGTCTCGCCTTTTTCCCGTTTGGGAAAGAAGTTGTGTATGGAGGTGGAGGCTTTTCCTTCCTCGTCAACCTGATTTGGATCATTTTCTTTGGCCTTGAGATGGCAATCGGATATTGCATTCTGGGCTGTCTCTGGTGCATTACGATCCTTGGCATTCCAATCGGAAAGCAATGCTTCAAAATGGCCAAGCTGTCTCTAATGCCCTTTGGGGCATCGGTCGTGTAAAGGAAGGATGTTCATGGAAAAGATGGATGAGATGATCCAGATCTATAACCGTACCGAGCAAATCTGCTTCGATGATAAGAAGATATATCTATTGCCAAAGAAGCTCGCCGTTTAATTACTCAGAAGGCAGATATCACAGGAGGTCTGTTTATGCCGCTCCAGATCGTAAGAAATGACATCACAAAAATGAGGGTTGACGCGATCGTCAATGCCGCAAACAGTTCCCTCTTGGGCGGTGGCGGTGTAGATGGCTGCATTCATCGCGCCGCCGGCCCGGAACTCCTAGTCGAATGCGAAAAGCTCAATGGGTGCAAAACTGGCAGTGCCAAGATAACAAAGGGATATAAGCTGCCATGCAAATATGTGATCCATGCGGTTGGCCCTCGCTGGTACGGTGGGCAGTATGGGGAGCATGACAAGCTTGTCTCGTGCTACCAGACGTCGCTCGCGCTCGCAAAGGAGCATGGTTGCGAGTCGGTCGCATTCCCTCTGATCTCCTCGGGAATCTTCGGCTATCCAAAGGATGAGGCGCTCAAAGTAGCTATCGACACGATCAGCAGTTTTCTGCTTGAAAAGGATATGATGGTTTACATCGTCATCTTTGATCGCAAGGCGTATCAGATCAGCAGCAAGTTGTTTGCGGACATCAACGCCTACATAGACGACCGATATGTCGAAGAGCATCGAGACAGCTATGCTGAGCGGATCAGCCGGCTGCATAGCCTTGCAGTGGAAGAGAGTTGCCCTATCCCCGCTGCCCCTATGGTAACAAAGGCAGCATCCCTGGACGATGCGCTGAAGCAGATCGACGAGAGTTTTTCCGAGATGCTTCTGCGTAAGATTGATGAGTGTGGCATGACGGATGCAGAGTGCTATAAGAAGGCCAACATCGACCGAAAGCTGTTCTCAAAGATTCGATCGGATAAGCTCTATAGACCATCAAAGCCTACTGTGATCGCCTTTGCGCTTGCACTCGAATTGCCGCTTGACGAATTGAAGGATATGCTCTCGAAAGCAGGATTTGCCCTGTCTCACTCCAGCAAATTTGACATCATCGTGGAGTATTTTGTCGAGCGAGGAAACTACAATGTATTCGAGATCAATGAGGCTCTGTTTGCCTTTGACCAGAGTCTCATTGGTGCATAAGGAGAACAACTTGAAAAAAACTTGGTTATTCAGGCGGCGGAAGACCGCGTGGAAATACAGCGCAACTTGTTGATAGTTTTGTCCGTGGTGCGGAGGACGCAGGAAACTGCGTAGAAGTCACATCTCTCAACAAACACGAGGTAAAGGGCTGTCTCGGTTGCAATGCTTGCCGGTATGGAAAGCCGTGTGTTCAGAAGGACAGCTTCAACGAGATTATGCCTAAGATCAAGGGCGCGGACTGCCTTGTTTTTGCTTCGCCCCTCTACTTCTGGACGGTTTCCTTAAAGCTGAAAGCGTTTATAGAACGCTTCTACTGCATAGCCGAGGAAGACCCGAATCCGCCGCTCGGCAGATATGAGAAATATCCGGTTAAAGACTGCGCACTTCTGATGACCTCTGGCGACAACTTCTTCTGGACATTTGAACAGGCAGTTTCCTACTACAAGTTTGCACTGTCAATTATATCGGCTTCCATGACAAAGGCATGATCCTTGCTGGCTGCTGCGGTGATACAAACTGTTGACAGCAAAGCTCCTATATAGTATGATTTTATAAACTACTATATAGGAGCTTTTGTATGAAAACAAATGGCGGATTTCTTGTCACCAAAATAAAACAGCTTGGTGACCGGATTTTTGAGAAGATTCTCAGCGAAAAAAATATCGATGCGTTTAATGGAGCCCAGGGGCGTATTCTTTATGTGTTGTGGCAGGAGGATGGAATCTCAATCAGGTCACTCTCGGTCAAATGCGGATTAGCGATAACATCTCTTACGACGATGCTGGAAAGAATGGAAAATCAAGGGCTGATAAGCCGTGTTCAGTCTGAAACGGACAAAAGGAAAACCCTCCTGTTTCTGACCGAGAAAGCACATGCCTTAAAGGGCGAGTACGATTCTGTATCTGATGAGATGGGCAGCATTTACTACAAAGGTTTTTCAGAGGAAGAAATTACCCGGTTTGAGGAATGCCTCGACCGCATCAGAAAGAATCTTGAGGAGTGGCAGAAGTCATGAGTATTTGTATCAAAGATCAGATTCAGAACATGAATATCGTCATTGGCTGCACAGTGGGGTGTGCATATTGCTATGCCCGCAACAATGTGAAACGCTGGCATATGATTGATGACTTCGCTGACCCTGAATTCTTTCCGGGTAAGCTCAGGATGATGGAAAAGAAACGTCCGCAGAACTTTCTTCTTACCGGCATGAGCGATCTCTCCGGATGGAAGCCGGAATGGAGAGACGAGGTATTTGCAAAGATCCGTGAAAATCCACAGCATCAGTTCCTGTTCCTTACCAAGCGCCCCGATCTGCTGGATTTTGATACCGATCTGGAAAATGCATGGTTTGGCGTTACGGTGACGAGGAAAGCCGAACTGTGGCGTATCGACGCCCTTCGGAAAAACGTCAGAGCAAAACATTACCATGTTACCTTTGAGCCGTTATTCGACGATCCCGGCACAGTTGACCTTTTCGGAATCAACTGGATTGTTGTCGGCACTATGACCGGGGCTCAGAGTAGGAAGATTCATACGGAGCCGGAATGGGCATGGTCTCTGACGGATCAGGCACACGCACTCGGCATTCCGGTGTTTATGAAGGAAGACCTTGTCCCTATCATAGGGGATGAAAATATGATTCAGGAAATGCCGGAGGAATTCAATAAAGTGTTAGGGGTACAGAGATCATGGCAGAAGTAATCGATGGAATTCTCATTCGCGAGGTGGAAACAAAGAACATCATGACCAAGTCCGGTCTGCCGGTAGGCGGTTACTCGGTCAATCCTTATGTAGGCTGTACACATGCCTGCAAGTATTGCTATGCTTCTTTTATGAAGCGCTTTACCGGACACACGGAGGAATGGGGCACTTTCCTTGATGTGAAGCATTGGCCGGAAATTAAAAATCCGAAGAAATATGCCGGACAGCGTGTGGTCATCGGTTCTGTGACGGATGGCTACAATCCACAGGAAGAGCAATTCGGGAATACCAGAAAACTTCTGGAGCAGCTGATCGGCAGTGACGCAGATATTTTGATCTGCACAAAGTCTGATCTTGTGGTACGGGATATTGATCTGCTGAAGAACCTTGGACGAGTGACCGTTTCATGGTCGATCAACACACTGGATGAAAATTTCAAGAACGATATGGACTCTGCTTCGAGCATTGAGCGGCGCATCGCTGCTATGAAGCAAGTATATGATGCAGGTATCCGTACAGTCTGTTTCGTATCCCCGGTATTCCCCGGTATCACGGATTTTGAAGCGATCTTTGAGCGGGTAAAGGATCAGTGCGATCTGTTCTGGCTCGAAAACCTCAATCTTCGGGGCGGCTTCAAAAAGACGATCATGGATTATATCGCCGGAAAATATCCTGATCTTGTACCGCTTTACGATGAGATCTATAACAAGCATAACCGCAGCTACTTTGAAGCGCTTGAAGTAAAAGCTGAGGAAATGGCTAAGGAGTATGATTGTCCCTTTGTGGATAATGAAATGCCTTATGGAAGAGTCCCTCAGGGACATCCGGTGATTGTGGATTATTTCTATCACGAGGAAATCCGAGGGACAGAAAATACCGGAAAAAGAAATCGCTAAACAGAAATTTAATCCAGCTCTTTGAACGAGGAAGACCCCTTGTCCGAAGGGTAAGAAGGTGCAACCGAAAAGGCTTAGAGCAATTCGCATTTGCTGAAGGAGGCTTAGAAGATGAAACAACGCACATACATCGCAATCGACCTGAAATCCTTCTACGCCTCCGTGGAATGCCGGGAGCGCGGCTTAGATCCTCTGGACACAAATCTTGTTGTTGCGGATGAGAGCCGGACGGACAAGACCATCTGCCTTGCCGTTACACCCTCTCTCAAGAGCTACGGCATCTCCGGACGCGGACGGCTATTTGAAGTCAAGCAGCGTGTGAAGGAAGCAAATGCCGGACGGCAGCACGACGCGCCGGGACACAGGCTGGACAGCACATCACACTTCTTCTCGGAGCTGCAAGCAAACCCGTCTCTGGCGATTGACTTCATCATCGCGCCGCCTCGGATGGCGTACTACATGGAATACAGCACCCGCATCTATCAGGTTTATCTCAAGTATATTGCCCCGGAAGATATTGTGGTCTACTCCATCGACGAGGTGTTCATGGATGTGACGGACTACCTGAATACTTACAAGCTCTCCGCCCATGATCTCGCCATGAAGATTATCCTCGATGTGCTTGAGACAACCGGCATCACAGCAACCGCAGGAATTGGCACGAATCTTTTCCTCTGCAAAGTGGCAATGGACATTGTGGCGAAGCACATCCCCGCCGATAAGAACGACGTCCGCATTGCAGAGCTGGATGAGATGAAGTTCCGGCGTGAACTTTGGTCTCATCAGCCCCTCACGGACTTCTGGCGCGTGGGTCGAGGCATTGCCAAGAAACTTGAGCAGAACGGGATGTTCACCATGGGTGATGTCGCCCTCTGTTCCGAGCGGAACGAGGACTTGCTTTACAAGCTGTTCGGCAAGAATGCGGAATTGCTCATTGACCATGCGTGGGGCTGGGAGCCGACCACCATTGAAGCGATTAAAGCGTATTGTCCCAGCTCCAACAGCCTCAGCTCCGGTCAGGTATTGCACTGCCCATACGAGCCGGAGAAAGCAAGGCTGGTTGTCCGGGAAATGACAGACTTGCTTGTGATGGACTTGGTGGACAAGGGACTTGTCACCGATCAGATGGTTCTCACCGTTGGCTACGACATTGAAAACCTGACCGATCCGGCACGACGGGCAAAGTATCACGGCGCGGTGGAGAAAGACCCCTACGGACGGGAGATTCCCAAACAGGCACACGGCTCTACTAATCTCGACGGTCACACATCATCTACGCGCAAAATAATGTGTGCTGTGTCAGAACTCTTTGACCGGATCGTGGACAAGAATCTGCTTGTCCGCCGTATGTATGTTGTGGCAAATCATGTCCTGCCGGAAGCGGACGCGCCGAAGAAAAATGACGGTGCTGTCCAGCTTGACCTCTTCACCGACTATGCCGCAGAAGAGGAAAAGCGGAAAGCCGAGGACGCTGCCTTGGAACGTGAGCGGAAAATACAAGCCGCCACGCTTGCGATCAAAAAGAAGTATGGAAAGAACGCCATCCTCAAGGCGATGAATCTTGAAGAAGGCGCAACCGCGAAAGACCGTAATGCGCAGATTGGCGGGCATAAGGCATAAAGGATCAAACTAAATCGAAATTTGCGGAGGTCAAATATGGTGTTCAAAGAAATTGTTGATGATAAGATGCTTTATATGGACTTATTGTTGCTGGCAGATGAGCAGGAAGATATGATTCACCGCTATCTTGAAAAGGGAACCATGTATGTACTTGATGATAATGGCGTGAAAGCAGAGTGTATCGTTACCGATGAGGGAAACGCGATTCTTGAAATCAAGAATATTGCTGTAATGCCAGAATATCAGGGCTGCGGTTACGGAAAAGCCCTAATTAACTTCTTAATTCACCGATATACAGGGAAATACTCTATTATGCAAGTAGGGACAGGAGATAGTGCGTTGACTGTTCCGTTTTATGAGAAATGCGGTTTTACACGCTCTCATTGCATCCCTAATTTCTTTACTGACCATTATGACCATCCGATATTTGAGTGTGGTGTTCAACTTGTTGACATGATATATTTGCAAAGGCAGTTATAAATCCCCGGTTACATGGAAGGGAGATGCACAATACACATGAGCAATAGGTACGACGAGATTATCAATCTTCCTCACCACATCTCCAAGACGCGACCACAGATGCCGATGTCAGATCGAGCGGCGCAGTTCGCGCCCTTCGCAGCACTCACCGGATATGACTCCGCCATCAAGGAAACCGGGCGTCTGACCGACGAAAGGATTGAGCTTGACGAGGAAGCTCTGACTGCATTGGACATGAAGTATCAGCTTCTTATGGATGCCTTTGATGATGCACCGGAGGTCACCATCACCTACTTCCAGCCCGATGAGCGGAAGGCTGGCGGCAAATACATAACAGCAACTGGCGCGGTCAAAAAGGTTGATGATTTTGAGCGGCGGATCACCATGCAGGACGGCACGAAGATTCCGATGGATGACGTTCTAAGCATTGACGGAGAGTTGTTCTCATCACTGGAATAATGTCGCTTGCCATGCGACCAAACGAAGTAAATACCGAAGTACAATATGACTGTAAGGTGAGACGCCAAGCAGTCATATTTTTTATATACGGAGGTACTGAACATGAGAAAGAACTTAACGGAGATCGTATTCATCCTTGATCGCAGCGGCTCGATGAGTGGTCTTGAGACTGACACGATTGGCGGCTTCAACGCTATGATTGAAAAGCAGAAGAAGACTCCTGGCGAGGCACTGGTATCCACCGTGCTCTTCAATCACCAGCGCATCGTGCTCCACGACCGAGCCAAGATTCAGGACATCAAGCCGATGACAGATCAGGACTATACCGTGCGTGGCAGCACAGCTCTTCTGGATGCCATCGGCTTCTCCATCCACCACATTGGCAATGTCCACAAGTACGCCCGCGAGGAAGATATCCCCGAGCACACCATCTTCGTCATCACGACAGACGGCATGGAAAATGCAAGCGGCCACTACGACAGCGACAAGGTCAAGCAGATGATCGAACGCCAGAAGAGCAAGTACGGCTGGGAATTTCTGCTCCTGGGCGCCAACATTGACGCCGTCGAGACTGCCCGCGCCTTTGGTATTGCGGAGGATCGTGCTGTCAACTATCATGCTGATAGCAAGGGAACTAGGCTGAACTACGAAGTCGTTGGCTCCGCTATCGCCGGTGTGAGATGTGGCGCACCCATGAGTGCCGACTGGAAAGCCGATATTGAGGCTGATTTTGAAGAACGCAAGAGAAAGAAATAACCGTATCGAATTCGACACGGTTAACTCCACCTGTTTAGCGGCACCACGCTCGTGGCGACGCTTTCATTTTGCTGCATGTGCGAATTTGTTAGTATCAAAATATGACATAGTTCTATTGACACTTTCTGCTGTTCTGATTATAATGATATTGAAGATTAGAAACTGGAGGTTTGCAATGAGAGATTACACAATGTACGAAAAGACTCCTGTGATGTTTTCTGGCGCAGAGCGAAAGTTTGAGATTATCATTGATGGTAACCGCTATATCGTTAAGTTCCAAAAGAACTCTGAGGTTGGTTTGACCTTCAATCATGTTTCCGAGTATTTGGGAAGCCACATTTTCCAGTCGATTGGTATTCCAGTTCAAGAAACTTTCCTAGGAACTTACGATGGTAAAAATGTCGTCGTTATGAAGAACTTTCTTGAGCCGGAGGATGCCCTTGTGGCCTTTAATGGCGTTGGTGAAAGCTCTCTGGAGCGCGATAAGGAACTCTATCAGTACACCTATGAGGACATCACAGCGATGCTGCGGGAGAATATGAAGTCCACCAATGTTGAGGAAACGACCGATCGCTTCTGGGATATGTTCATTGTAGATGCATTGATCGGTAACTTTGACCGACATGGCGGGAACTGGGGCTTTATCAAGCGGGACAACAAGTATCGGATCGCACCAGTATATGACAATGGTTCCAGTCTCTACCCGAAGCTGAACACCGATGATAAATTGGAGGCCGTCCTTGCTTCTGAAGACGAGATCAATGAGAGGGTATTCAAGTTCCCGACATCTCACATCAAGGTGAAGAATCGAAAGAGTTCCTATTTTGAGGTTATCAGCAGTCTGCAGTTCGAAGCCTGCAACGATGCATTGAAGCGGATCGTTCCCCGCATCAACTTTGGCCGTATCAACACAATCATCGATGAGATTGAAGGAATATCCGAAGTGCGCAAGCATTTCTACAAAACAATGTTGCAGCAGCGGTACGATAAGATCCTCATGCATGCATACCGTCAGTTGTAACATGGAAAGGAGCGGCTCATGAGGCCCATTACCCGTTATTACGATAGTCAAAATGAATATACAAGCCCTTTGTCAGGTAGTCCCTACTACCGGAATAGCGGCATCATTTATGCTGTAGATCGTTGTGGCAGCAAGTATGCCGTGAGCCGCGTAGATTTCGAGCGCTATGATGATCAGAACTTCCAGTATATCTTCTCTCCTGAATGGAGCGTGATCGACACCCTTCCGGCATCCATCTTTCAAGGGATTCCTGGGCTGGATATGTCCATGCGCCTGGAGAGATATTATCGTGTCAATATGACCCCTTACTTCATTTCCGAGCGAACCCCCAGCGAAGGTCGTGAGGACCTCTGGGAACTCCTCGAAGCGGTTGGGCTGGACTACTATGATCGCTTTGAATGGTTGCTCCGAACCAATATGCGTTGCGGAACCGACAATCTGATCGTTGAACGAGCAGAAGAAGTTCGACACATTTCCTTCGAGTCTGTTAAGAGCCTCCCAGATAATCTTCAGCCCAGCGATTGCGTCGCCATCAAGGGTCTTCAGAGCATTGCAACAACCCCGCATCAGCTTCGTAAGAACCTCCTACAGATTCTTAGGAGTGGGGCTGCAATTTGGGATGAAGCCGAGGGCCGGCATCTGAGTGAAGCAGAGTGCAGCTTACTGCTGAACCTGCTTATGCTTCAAGAGTCTATGGAGAACAAGCAGAATAAGAAGCGCCATCAGGCCGGTGTCGATCGAGCCAAAAGTGATGGGAAGTATGTTGGGCGAAAGAAGATTGCCGTCGATAAAAATCTGTTTCGACAAGTCGCAGAAGACTTCCGTGCTCATAAAGTATCCGAAGAGGAGGCAATGAGTCGGACAGGTATCGCCTCAAGATCAACTTTCTACCGACGCCTAAAGGAAATCTAAACCTGCATACGAAAAGAGGGCTCCTGCGTATTTGAACTGCAGGAACCCTCTTTTATTGATGTATACTGTAATCCGGCACTGTCAGATATCTTTGTTGCCGTAGTCTAATCGAAGCACAAAGCGGTTGGGCAAAACAAGCACCTTCAGCGAGACAAAACTGCGACATTTTCACGACATTCCAACACGGGAGCCGGAACATCCGGAATTCTGCCTAGTCCAGAATCCACCAATAGTCAAGTAGTCGCCGATACTGCTTACCCTTCATAGGTAAATCAAGCGCTCGGCGAACGCGCTTGCTGGTGAGCTTCTTGAGGAGTTTCTTCTCCTTGCTGCTCCGTGGATACTTGATATAGTACCCGGAATGGAACAGCGTAGAACCGTCAAAGGACCAATTCACAAAGGGGCCTCTAGGGATGTAGTGATGGCTAATAGCCTGCATTCGCTTGTCGCTCTTTCGGACCCCCATCTCTCTTCGGTATGCTGGTCCCGTTTGTCTGACCGATCGTATGTAAGCCGGCTCAGTCAGCAATCTCTCGATTTGCTCGTTTAACTCGATTTCTGTCATAGGCTTTACCATTAGGCACAGTACGGGTGACGGGAGAGATGCCATACCAGCTACCGCGCTGCTTGGCATGATGCTCCTTTTGCGCCTTTTTGCTCTGCTTCTTCAGCGGCACGAGTTGCTTCATTTGGAATGACACCTCCGTTTTCCTTGGCTGCGGTGATCTTCTTCTTGAGATCCTCACAGAATGTCAGATAGTCTGGCTGACCACACAGGAGCATCTTATTAGGAAGCTCACGGATGGCGGCCAGAAAGGCATCTACATCGTGCTTCCGACATTTGCACATGATCACACGATATGGGGCGTCCGGACACACAAATTCCGGGCCGAACCCGACTCGCACTTTATGCTTGATAAACAGCTGATCTGCTAGGTAGTCAGCAGTATCAATGATCGCAAAATAGCGGTAGAAGAGCGAGAACTTCTCGATCGTCCAACAGCAGTTTTCGTTGTATTCCTGGCTCACTTTGATCCTCCGGTATGTGACAATTTCTTTACAAAAGTGATTTTGGTGTTGCTTTTTCGTCGGCCATCGATTACTCTGAGATATTCCCTTCTGGGAAATCTTTCTGATGGAGGCGATTGCCATGCACATGAAGCAGTTTCCGGTTATTGATCCCGTTGCAACCGGAAAGAACAACATCCGCCTGCGCACGGAGCGTGGAATGACGGTTCGGGATCTGCAGGTCTATTTCGGCTTTGAGGAGCCGCAAGCGATTTACAAATGGCAGCAAGGAAAGAGCCTGCCTTCCGTTGATAATCTGTATGCTCTCGGCGCGTTGTTTGAAGTACCTATGGAGGATATCCTGGTATCTCGGACATCAAAACTGAATCTGATGATTTGTGAGCAGCAGGCCGTAGCCTGCTGCTCGCCTCTATTTATGGGAGAACTGCTCCGACTATCACAGATACGGCAGAGAGCCAAGATCGCTTCGACCATTTTTGCCAAGGCCATGCGCTCGCCGGCTCCCTGAGGAGCGAGGGTAGCATGCCTCAACGTATTAACGGCTCAAAGGCCAGCAATATCAAGATAGGAAATCTATCTATATCCAACAGAATAGGGAGATGTGAGGTGGCAAGGTCGAGATTCGGCGTTAGCGTATTCACGATATGGTGAAACAGCGTTGGGCGCTGATGGATAGGAAGACGGTTCGTAGCATCCGTTAATGAAACGGATCATGTCTTCTTTTGGAGCTCAGAATCAACCGAGCGGATTTTTTAATTTGCAGCACTATAGTTCGTCTGCAACTGAACCGGTCGCCACGTTCTCTTCTTCTGCCGCATCCGTGATAGTCGGAGCAAACCCGCAGGGGCTTGGTCAGCTTAATGCGGACATATGCGCTTCAAAAGCCTCTGCGAAAGTCTCGTTCACATCGAACGGAGCTTCGTACTCCACCGGGGTGTTGACCAGAGCGGCATCCAGAGCGGCAGAGGTCTCATCGGACTTCTTGCTCAGATCAGCGCACATCTTCCGGATCTTATTGCGATCGAAATTGATGGTGGTCACACGCTTGACATCGCAGCGGTAGGAGACCTGATTTCCCTCGTTGTTGAACCGATAGCCGACTCCCCCGTTAGAGATCAAAACCTCGCCATTGCGCAGGCCGGCCATGTGACGGAGCAGAGTGGCAATCTCCTGGCGCTTCCCATTGAGGCTCACTTCACCATCCAGGCCAGCGCCAAGAGGAAGAGATACCTTCGCCTGATGGATCGCGGCGCTCAACTTTTCCCGCTCGTCCAGGAGGAACAGCAGGAACTCTGCCATCTCGGTGATATTCTCGCTATACTCGGTGGAGGGGGCCTCCATAGTGACCTCATCCTCCGCCTCTGCCATGACCTTGTGGCGGAGATAGGTGTTCTGCACCTTGGTGATATTGCCATTGTTGCCGAGGATGCTCTGCGCATCGGCCATCATGGACTGCAGCTTATTCTGAAAGCGGAAAGCTTCTTTGAGATTCATATCGCTCACTCCTTGTTCTTGTCGTTGATATCATGATAACCTTGTTTTTTGAAATTGTCATTGAACTGCTGGTTTAATAGCAACAAAATAGAACGAGAGGGTCAAAGCCTCTCGTTCCAATATGCGGGACTATTTTCCAAGCACGATCGTTGCTTCCCCGTTGGGAGAGATATCAACATGCATGGTTTTAATGTACTTGTCATAAAATTGGTTCTTCTCTGCGGTCGTCATGTCAGCTCTGGTCGCTCTACAGGCCTCATCCAGAATATCTCGAACATTAAGGTGAAATGCCTGGTCGAGTTTCTGGCGAACCTCGCGAAGTACTGCCGCAACCTTGATATCATTACTGTTACCAGTACAAAAATCGTCGATATAGCAATAAGAAATGCCGGCATTGATCAACGCATTTTTGATGGTCGGACTGCATTTCTCGCTTTCTACCATCACGAAGAACCGAACCTCAGGCATTGCCGAAATCAGCCCCCAATAGTCGGAGTCGCTGGATACAAGAATGAACGAGTCCACATTGTTCTGATAATACTCACGGCAGGTTCCGGTGGTCAAACGAATGTCAACAAGTGACTTGTTTTCTTTGATGCGTTCGATCAGGACATGCTCAATTGGAATTTGGGTGAAGCGCTCCAAAATCTTCCACGCCGATGTGGTATGAATATCATCATAGAGGATGATTTTACAAATCTTATTGAGTAGTGCTTCCTGATTAAGATTGTTCAAGGTTGCGTACAGTTTGTAGGGATCGGAGTTTTCACAATCCACCACAACGACGACGCGCTCACTCTTGTCCAGGAACTTGTATATACCAGCCTTTGTGAGGTTACCGGCATCAGACACTTTGCTCAAGTCTGTGAAATAATCCTCATTTGCTTCATATAGAAGCGAAACAAACTTCTTGTCATTGTAGAGGATGTTGCCAGAGTCCATGTAGGACCAATTGATATAGACTTGGTACGGGTACTTATTTTTGTTGGCGTAATAATCTGCCGCTGCTGCCTTGATGCCCTTCTCGTTGAGGCCATCCGGCATGAGGAAGAGCTTCCGGACATATTCCCACTTCAGCCATAATGGAAACAGCGACTTGCAGTTGTTGATGCGGTTGCTGATATGCTTATTGATATCTACAATATACTGGGCAGGCAAAGCTCTGGATCTAACAATCGTAATACCATCCTGCATGAGTTCGTTCAGACTATCCTGCGGAACATACTCTGGAAGCGAGTGGAGATTGCACATATCGAAACGCATACGGTTATTGATGGCTTTATAATTGAGTTCCAAAGCCGTTCGAATCATGCAGAGGTTGCGCACGATGCGGGCATTCTTGTCTGCGTGTAATTTCTCATACCATTCCATCTTTGGTGGTTCATATTCGTTTTCAAAAATGCGCTTTTGGACTCCGATTAAATAAGCCACCTTTGAAACAACGGTATAAGTACTGCTCTCATAGTCGGTATATGCTTTTCTCGGGTTCCGAGTCGCTGCATCATCGCATGCCTGGTTATTCATAAAAGCCCCCTATTCCACGGGTCACGGTACCGCTAAATACTGCAAAAGCTGATGTTTCTTGCATTTAGAATACCATATTCAAGGGCTTCTGTCCATTGGTGCCGATAATTAACTGACCGTGATACTGGTCTGTCCTTCGTTCTCCCACTCAAAGAGCTCGGGCAGGGCTCGTGGCGCATAATCGCGAGAGCGAGTGCCCGCAATGCGAGCTGATGGATCGTTCTCCACAAACCGCTCAGGGCGCTGCTCTAAGATGAAATCGATCCACGCGATTGCATTCTTGCACTTGCGCCGGCGCACACGGGCATCGTGAAGCAGTTTATAGAGTTGGTATCCATGTGAGGGATCCAGGTTATAGAATTCCGCCGCATGCTCGATGTCTTCAATCTCCAGCTCCGCCTTCCGCTGGCCGGCCACCAGTGTTTCCCTCTGGCTTTGGATGGTATGAATGAAATCGCTGAAATCCTTCAGCCGTGTCAGGTAAAATTCAGGCGCCAGTAGCTCCGGCTGCAGATCAGGATTTTCGGGATTGGGGTTTGAGATGAAGATGACCTTATACTTCAGGTTTTTCATCGCCTTTGGCAGCAAAGAGCAGTATTTCTCTGCCGTCTTCTTATTGTTGAATGTATGCGCACGATCGATATAGGCAGTGGTGATCATTTGATTGTTGCCGATAATCTCCACATAGCTTTTTCCATTGCTGATAATCCAGGGCATATTTGATCCTCCTTCATCCGAATAGAAATAGTGAGCGCACATGATGGAAATGCCAGTTCTGGGTGTTTGGTTGAACATGTCCTCCTATGTAGTATTGATATAGAGCCATCAGGTGGTTCTAAGGGCGCGTAGGAGTTGTGCACGAGCCACCTGCACGGTCTGCTGTTTCACCCCAGCTTTCAAGTATTCAATGGCATCATTCCACTGAAAAAGTGTGTATTCTGCGGCATCAAAAGTCTCAAGAAATGCGGCTAAACGGCACCTACCGTCAGTGGACAGGAACCGCAGGTCAGAGAGGTATTGTACTTTCATGAAGGTTGCTGCTTCATCAAGTAGACATGGAGTGTGATTGGTCATATCGGAGTTCCTCTTGCAGATGCAACGAGGTCGCACCCTCTTTCTTTTCATTTGTGCCATATAATTGGGAGGCATCGAAGTGATCGCAGCGAAACATCGTACCATCGGACATATAGATTTCCGCTCTGCCATCGGATTCCATCTCCACACGGATAATGTAGCTGGTGTTGACAATCGCGATACCGAGGTTGATAAATCTACCCATGTTTGACATTCCTCCACTTGTTTTGGGATAGAAGGCCGCTGCCGGAGCAGCGGCCTTCGTTATTTACTTGGTTGGAACGAATCCGGTAAAACCGGTATGGCCTTTATTGGCGATTCGCTCGATGTCTTTGTCTGTTGCAAAGACGAAAGGCTCAATTTTGCCGTCAGACATCAGCATCACAAAAGCGCAGGGGCAGATTTCGCTGTCGCCATCATCATCCAGATAGACAGCGCTGACGCCCTGGCAAGGGATGATGGAACGAATGGAGTTGTAGTCATTGACTTCGTCGTGAAGGTCGATCTCACTGTGGAAGTGCTGACCATCTTTGGTGAGGATGATGCATCCGCCATCTTCCTTGGGAATGATGCGGGCGATCATGTCGCTGTTCAGCAGCTCGCCTTTGGTACCAATAGGTAAAAACTTGCTCATGATAATACTCTCCTCATGTTCAAAAGATCAGCCCCGAAGCGTGAGCTCCGGGGCTGGCGGGGGTTATAGGAAACGACCTCTCTGGAGATCAATATCCGGTCTTGGGAAGCGGGTTGTTGTTGAAGCGACAGACGGTGGTGACCCAGGTGGCCTTGGCCGTCTGCCACTCGTTGAGGTACTGACCACCCACATCAGCTCTGTTGATGATTTGGTAGCCGTTGCTCACGGTGCCAAGCACCTGCACACGCATGGTGGGCTTCACCACGGACGCAAAGCCGCTGGGCACGGTGCCGAACTCGAACCGGACATCCGTGACATACTCGCCCTGAGCAAGGCCGAGGGTGGCTGCATTGAGGCTCAGAGAGTAGTTGTTGGAGGTCAGCAGGTTGCTGGCCAGAGTCCGGTAATCGCTCAGATTGGTCTTGAAGGAGACCTTGTAATAAAGCCTCGCATTGTAGGTACCGGTGGTCACGCTGATTGCGCGTGTGGCATCGGTCGGAATACGGTCATGCCAGAAGAAACTGTTCAGCTCAACATTGGAGATGTTGCCGATACCGGAGAAGTCATAGCTCATGACCTGTCCGGGCTGTACCTCGCGGTTGCCGGTCTTCTTAATGGTCACGCCGAGATTGGCGGACTTGTTGTAGGCGGAGAGCTTGATGATCTGGTTTGGATACTCAATCTCGGCCTCCATCTTCTCACTGCTGAGCTGATAGTACTTCGGAGCGGAAACCTCCGTCACAAAATACCGGCCCAGAGGCAGAGGATCGGATGCAGCGACGCCGCGTGCATCGGTCACAATGTAGCCCACAACCTTGCCGGAACGGGCCTGCGTGATCTCAAACACTGCGCCTTCCAGGGCAGAGCCGGCACGTTGGCCGGTGACACGGTTATCGTCGGCACTATATTTGCGGATCTGGATCTGGCCGGTGACAGCGCTGTTCTCCCATTCGATCTGCGCGCACTTACCCGCCTCAACATAGACGGTTTTGTACTGCTCATCGCGGATGTAGCCCTCGGCCGCCTCCAGTTCACGGATATAGTACTTGCCGGGAGTCAGCTCGTCATCAATGTAGATGTAGCCATCCTGATCCGTCGCATACTCGCCAATGGGATTCTTGCCTGCATCGTACAGGACGAACTTGACACCATAGATACCCTCGCCGGTAGCCGCATCGACCTTATGGATCATAATCGACGCCATGCGCTGATTGGTGATCTCCACCGTGGTGGTCTCACCGTCCTTGACGCAGACATTGACGGGCGTGGCATCCAGCTCGTAGCCCTCGGCTGCCTTCAGCTCGGTGATGGTATACCATCCATTCTCCGCATTGGGGATGCTGATGACACCGTTGCGGTCAGTCGTGTAGGTGCCAAGGATCTCGCCGTTGATCTTCCGAACCTCGAATTTGACACCCTTGATGCGTGCGCCGGTATCCTCATCAGATTTGATGATCTGGAGACCACCAGCAGGTCTGTTATAGAAGGTCAGCGTCTGAAGATCATCGGGATCGATTACGACGGTCTGGGATCTGGTCTCTTCATCGATCACATAGCCGGAGATGGTCTTCGTCTCTGTGACGACCAGCGTGCCAACGATGCCGCTGATCAAGATCTCACCGTTTTCGTCCGTCCGATAGATCCCGTTGGAAGACAGCTTGCCACCTTCATCAGGCACATAGCTGCCATCGGCGTAAGCCACACGGAACTCAACGCCTGCCAGAGGCTTGCGAGTAACACTGTCCAGTTTCACAATGCGCAGGCCGCCGAGAGGCTGATTGCGGAACTCCACCGTCACGACCTCGTGGGAGCGCACTTTGACGGTCTGTGGCGTGTCGTCCAGGACATAGCCGGATTTTGCACGCACTTCCTTGATGACCAGTGTAGTGTTGGGATCAAGGCCATCGATCAGAATGGTGCCGGCGCTATCGGTTACATACTTTCCGTTTCTGTTGCCCACGACGGTGCCGTTGGACTCTGTGACCATGAATTCCACATCGGACAGAGGCTCGCGGGTAATCGCATCTATCTTTTTAATCAGGACACTACCCTTGGCCTCATTCCCGAAGGTGACGGTGATGACATCCTGTTCGTTGCCACTCAAATATACCGTCTGAATATCGTTTTCGCTCAGCACATAGCCGTCTGGTGCGGAGATCTCCTCAATGACATAGGTGCCAGCCTTCAGACCTGTGAGGATGAAAGTGCCGTTGGAAGAAGTCTGACGCTCAGCGATGACTGTGCCTCCAGTGCCGGAGGTGCCGCCAAGGAACCGCACGCGGAACCATGCACCCTGAAGAGGATCACCGGTGCTGGAGTCTACCTTCTTGACGATGATGGCGCTCAGGGGGGTGTTCTCAAAAGTGACGACCTTGCCGCGCCCCGCTTCCACATAGACCTGCTGGGAAGTGGGATCTTTGATGGAATAGCCCGCAGCAGGCTCCAGCTCGGTGATGGTGTACCAGCCGTCATCCAGCTTATCGATGAAGAACTGACCGTTCTCATCCGAGTAGTAGGTACCAAGATCACGAATCTCACCGGTAGAGGTCTTATCGGAACGGAAAGTAACATTGAACTTCGCACCCTTAATGGGATCGCCGGTAATGCTGTCGATCTTATTGACTGTCAGGGTGGGCTTGGGATAGTTCTGGAACTGGACGGTGCCAGTCCTGTTGGGAAACAGCGTGATCATCTGATGTGCTTCGTTGAGCAGATAGCCATCGGGTACTGACTGCTCCCAGATCTCATAGACACCGGGCATCAGCTTTTCCAGATAGCAGCGGCCATTCTCGTCAGAGGTCACGGTGGTCAGTGTGGAAGAATCCACACGCTTGACGGTAAAGGTCACACCGGCGACAGGCTTTCCAGTAATGGCATCAGTTTTTAGGATCTCCAAATTGGGCATCCGATCATTGGAAACGACCAGTTCGCTGTTCTGACCGGGGAACAGCTCCACATGATACTCACGGGAGTCCTTCACATATCCTTCCGGAGCATCCATCTCCACCACGGAGTAAATGCCGGGTTCCAGATCGGAGATGTTGATTTCGCCCTTGGTGTCAGTTACGCGATCCAGGTAATGCGAGCCGTCCTCAATCCGCGCAATTCTGAAGGTCGCACCAGCGAGGCCGAGGCCGCTGTAGCTATCCAGCTTCACCAGACGGAAGCTGGGCTTCTGGGTGTTGGTGAACACGAACTGGGCATTTTCGTTACCGTTAATCTGGATGACACGAGTGGCGTCATCAATCAGGTAGCCATCCGGCGCGGCCTGCTCCGTCACCTTGTAGGCACCAGGCTCCAGATCGGTCAGGTCGATCTCGCCATTTGCGTCGGTGGTGTACTCCTTGGAGAAGGTGCCACCGACAAGCTCAATACGGAACCGTGCGTTGGGCAGAAGCTCCAAGGTGGTGCTGTCCAGCTTTACAAGATGGATACCCGGCTTCTGATCATTGAAGAAGATCAACTCCAGAATGCCATCGGAGCCTTCCAGCTCAATCTGCTGAGGTGTGGAATTGATGATGTGAGAGGAGTCGGTAGCGACTTCCTTTACAAGGTAGGTGCCGGGTTCCAGATCGGTTAACAGGATCTCGCCGAATTCATCAGTCTGGAAGGTGCCCAGAGACTGTGCATCTTTGGAAATTTCAAAGGAGATATTGGGCAGAGCCTCGTGAGTCTTAGAGTCATACTTGATCACACGCAGGCCGGGTTTCTCCTCGTTCACGATAGGAATTTCCACAGTGTCGCCGGAGATGACGGTTGCAGTATAGACTTCATCGGATTTGATATAGCCGGCAGGCGCTGCGATCTCCTGGATGCGATAAGCGCCAGGCTTGATCTCGGTGAAAACAGCAGTACCGGCATAATTGGTTTCTCCGGTATATACGGCACCGGACTCAATGTGCTCGATTCGAATCGCGGCACCGGGCAGCTGCATACCGGAGTCGGAGTACTTCTTCACCATTAGGTTGCCATACGGAGCATTTTCAAAAGTCACCGTAGCCTGCTTGCCGTACTCAACTTTGACATTCTGGGCGGGTTCCTCGCTAAGCAGGTAGCCATTAGGGGCTTCGCGCTCATAGACGGTGTAGTTGCCGGCCAGAGTAAGAGGAATAACGATTTGGCCCTTGGAGTTGGTGGCAAAGGTTCCGACCGATGCGCCTTCGGGATCAACCACTTCAAACATTGCGCCCTTCAGGGGGATGGTTGTGCCTTCCTCGTACTTGAGGATTTTCATGCTGGTCTCGGTGGGTTCCTCTTCAGGGGTGTCGGTGTAGTTGCTGTATGCCGTCAGAGCCAGAGGCGTGGTCGGATCGGTATCGCACATGTAATTTTGCAGGTTGCCATACTTGTCCTTCTCGGCGCACACAGCGTAGTAGATGGCGTACTTATAGACATTGGTACGAAAGCTCAGTTGGACGCTGCCGCTCTGTCCATCGACTGCGCTGGCAGGATACAGGACCTTGAACTGTCCGGCATATCCCTTTCCGGTGGCCTTGGTGGTGATGACATCAATTTCCTTGTTGTCCATATCAACGATCTTCGTGCCGGCAGGAACCGCAGAGGGATCGCTAAAGGCAACATTTACAGCGTAGTTGCACACCCAGGTTTCAGAAGTGACCGTGAAGATCTGCTGGAGATATTCCTGACCATTGATGGTTGCAGGATAGGCGGTCTCCTGGTCGGCTTCCACCGTGACATTAGGAGAAAGGGCAGTGCTCCATACGGTGCCGCGACGGTAGATATCCTTCACGGCTGCCAGCATCTTATTGGCACGCTCCAGCTCCACTCCGGTCAGATTGGGGTTGACCTTCATGTTGTTGATGTCCCAGTTGGGCAGCAAGTACGCCCAGAGCGCCATTTTGGTCGCATAGTATGCCTGATACTTATTCTCCAGCTTGAGTTCGCTCAGACTGCGATGGGGATAGCCATTTGCAATGATGCCCATGACTTTGGGATCACTGCCGATTTCGTTGGCGAGGTACTTGATGCTCTCACCGGGAGCAACAGTCTGAGGTACACCCTTGATATTGGGGTTGACGCAGTACGCAGGGATTTCTTTCGTCTGACCGTTGCGATCCACATAGTTGTAGTAGGTATAGATCAGCTCACGCACTCTGCCGTTGATCGACAGGTAACTGAGCTTCTGCTCGCCGTTGTAGATGTTGACTTCTCCAAGCGCCTCTTCGACAGAACCGGCTGCCAGAGCTGTGCCTGGAAACATACCAAGCATCATGACAACTGCGAGAAGCATCGAAACAACTCGTTTTTTCATTTTGATTGACCTCCGTGCTTATTATCGTGAATGCATAAAGCATTCTTGGGTTGGATCGGTATGGAAAAAGGCAGTGTGCGTATTTCAGCACACTGCCTCCGCAGGGAACAATATTCAGTTTTCATTTTACGGAGATGTAATATTCCGTGTACTGGAAGCCTCCGTCACAATAGACATCCCATGCCTCAAAGGCGTACTCGCCGGGAGGGCAGGAATTGAAAAGTTCGACGATCTGGTCGGAACGCCAGGGCCAGAAGCTGTTGGCTGTCACGCTTTCGGGAATAGACAGCTTCACGGTCACAAGAGGGCTGCCATCCGCTCTGGTTACGGGCTTTCCGTTCTGCCAGGTCTGCGGATTGTCGCCGATGGCGTTATAGAGGGTGTACTGCATGCGACGGGTCTCAAAGAGGTTGCGCACGAACATGTACTCCTTACCACCGGAAGTGAAGTGGTTCGCCTCGGGTTCGGGCAGAGTCGGCTGATCCAGCAGGCTCCAGTCACAGGTGGGGGCCGGCAGGGTGTCAGTTTCCTGCGTAGCGAACATACTGTTCTGGTACTTGCTCACATCGGTGATCTCATACACATAGCCGTCGCTGCAGGGGATCTTGTCGCCCGCCTTGGGCTCGGGCATGACATCTGCCTGTTTGTAGTCAGCTTTCTTAGCTCCCACTGCCACGCTCTGCGTCTTCGCGGGAGCTGTGCCGGTATACGGCTTATCGCTCTCAATCTGGACACAGCCGTTGGTGCTGTCCCAATGAACATTGAAACCAACCGCCTTGCCGATATCGCGGAGCATCACATAGTTGTTGCCGTTGATAGCGTATGCGGTCATCTTCACTTCCTGACCATCGACAAAGAACCGATGGCTGCTCAGCTCAGCAACGACGCCGGCCGCATAGGCCACGGAGCCGCCAAAGAGCATGGTGCCGACCAGAAGACCGGCGATAAAGGATCCGATTCTCTTCATTTTCTTTCACCTCATCAAGTGTATTCCAGCCACTCTCTGCGGGGGAAAGGCGTAGGGATGAATTACTGATTGCAGTAGGCCTGGAGGCCACGCAGGAAGATGTCTTCCTTGGTTGCCCGCCTGTTCTTAACCAGATCTCTCATCTGGTCATAGGACTCGCGAGGCAGGCGCAGCCGAATGGCTACGCTGGACTCGGTGGGGATGGGCTTGGTACGACTCTCACGATTGCGGGGCTTATTGGTTTTCATAGTGTTCCTCCAGTTCATTTATCGAATCTCTACTGCCTGCACGCACAGACGCAGAGAGGGCTGGTTAGCGATACAAGTGATCAAGGTAATTCGGTTATCTCCCATCTCATTCAGGTACGAATAGTCGGTATAGGAGATGGACCCGACAAAAGTCACTTGGTAGGTCTTGGTGCCGATCGCGGTCTTGTACTCCACGATGTCACCGATCTTCACATTCTTCAGCTTAGCAAAATAGGCATGGCTGCCACGATTGTGGCCGAACAGACCAATGTTGCCGGTATAGATGCCAGACGAGGTATAGTGACCAGCTCCTTTGGACATTGAGCTGTCAGTAGCGCCTTCATACACCTTGCAGCTCAGGCTGACACGGTCGATCGAGACTTTGCCGATGCTGCCATCTTTCTGTTTCAGATCAGTAATGGTGACAGAGGGCTGATACAGAACTTCGATTAGGCTGCCACCAGAGATGATGCTGGAATTGCTGAAATCGGACTCCGGATATACAGTCGTTGCGGATCCACCGCTCAGGCCATACTGGATACCGCTGCTCAGATAGGGGTTATTGAGCGAGGTCTCCAGGAACTCCTGGCTTAGGCCGTACCGGATTTCTGGAATGTCGTAGTCGATCTGGTTGCGGGCGCCGTAGTTGTAGCCTGCATCATACAGATCTTCGTAGTTGGTGCTGCCGTAGTAGACGGGATTGGCCGAGGTTTCGAACGAGTAGTCTGCGGCACTGGCAGAGCTCGCCATGCCGAGGGCCATAGTCAACATGCAGCACAGGGTCAAAAGGTGTTTGAGTTTCATACGGGTTCCTCCTCAGTATCGGGTTCACCTTCCTGAGTGCCGATATCGACCTTGAACCAGTACTGGCCATTGACCGTGCCAACAGTATGCTCGACTGTGTTGTCATAGCAGTGGATGGCGATGGTCTGGCCGAACAGCTTCTTTGCGACTGCCTGATCCACTTCGACTGCGATCATACCTTCCGGAATATCCTTCAGGCGATCGATACGAAGTTCGGGGTCTTTGGTCTTCAGACGCAGTCGGCCGCACTTTTCATACTCGTTGCCTTTGCCCGTCGCTTTGTAAACTGTAGTATTCTTACGAAGCAGAAGGCCGAGCAACAACAAAGTGGCCAAAAGAATGGTTCCGCCGATAACGGGGATCACCACGATCGAGCCATTGAAAGTGGGTTCCTCTTCCACAGGAACGATCTCGGTGCCCAGGTAGGTTACGGTATAAAGGATGCTGGAGATGCCGGAAGAGACGACGGTGCCTTTGTACTCAGCGGTCGTAATGTATCCGGTTGCGACAGTGGAGCTGGCAGTGCCGGAATAAGTAGCGACTGCGGAATAGGTGGCGGGAACGAGTTCATCGCCTACCAGCGCCGTACTCTCCACGCTCCAGGTCACATTGGACAGGCTCAGGGTTCTGCCATTCTTCTCTACAGTCTTATCGATGTAAGAAGAATCATTTCGATCGAGGCCGGTGTAGTTCTTGGTTGCGGTGACAGTGTAAGAGCTGCTCTTGTAGCCGGCTGCCTCCGTCTTGATCGTGTTATGGTCCAGAGACAGAGTACCGGAAGAAATGCCATCGTCGAACTCGATCGTGGGCTTCAGCTCTGCGAGGATATCTTCGAGGTTCTTACTGGCAGTTGTGACAGTGACGACCTCGGTGTGCAGATTCTCTTCCTGGAAGTGCTGCTCTTCTTTGATGATGTCACTCATGGAGTACAGGAAGCCATCATGCTCGAAGTCCTCTTCATAGAGATCTGCAGGGTTCTGGTCGGGCAGGAGCGTATAGGTTTTGATCGCGAGCTGCTGCCCGTTGAGATTCTGATAGGTCACATCGTCCGGAATGTACGATGCTGCACTTGCTCCCACCGTCATGGACATAGCAACGACGAGAACAAGCACCAAGGAAGTGATTTTTTCCTTCATGGATCTTGATCCTTTCTGTTCGTGGGTGTCATGCGACCGGGTTAGTCGGATGATCACCGGTAGTAAGGCGGCCTTTGCCGCGCTTGTATTCGCTGATGCATTCTTTCAGCATGGCAAGGAGGTCTTCGTAGGTCAGATTCATCGAAAGCCAGAGGCATTGCCGGTACATGTAGATCATGCTGTCATCTGCCAGGAAGACGGAGTGCCAACCTGTGACCGAGTCCAGATTCAGTTCGTTCGCAACGCCATACATCTGATCGGCATTGATGTCAGCGAACAGGATCTTGTCAGCGACAATGATGGACATGATGGGATAGCTTCGAATCATGGAGACAAGGACGACGCAGTCGATCTCGTCGTCCTTGTGGATGGCGACATAGGTGTCACCATGCTGCTCCACAATGTTGAGGCAGGACCAGATGACCTCCCTGCAGTGAGCGTCAAGAGCATCTCGGCTGCTGGGAGTGTATTTCATAAGGTTACCTCAATCTGGTATGGCGTTTGATGATTCTGGTGATGAAGCCCAGCGCGATGCCGTTTTCCTCATCGACTCCGGTGACACGGAAGCTGACCGTATCCAGTCTGCTGGGCATGTCGATGGAACGATAGAGCTTAGTCTTAGCATTGACGCCCACCTGAAGGCGGACGAAGAACACGCGGTCTTTCACGCCGGTAACGACACCGAAATAGTTGGAGTTGGGAGTGATCTTCTCCAGGGCTGCCCGATCGGGATTCTCAGATGCCTCTTTGATGGAGAGGTTGACCGAATAGACATCCCGCTCCTCGTTGTAAGAAACATCCATGACCCTGGCAACGACCAGGTCGCCGGTGGAGTGCAGATCCGCAATGTCAGAGAACCATTCCCAGGAGACATTGCGGGCATAGATCTCAGTATCCACACCGCAAGCTTCCACCGTCATGGTGTTGTTGCCGACACCCAGAACACGGCACGCCATCAGGATACCGGGCTTTACACGGCCGGTGGCATAGTACCGCTTCTGACGCTGCAGCATGGCCGCCTTACGGGAACCCACTGCCGCACGATTGCGGATATCCACGGCCGCTGGGATGAAGTCGATGGTCGCACCCAGCATACGCCCGATCTGGATTCTGACAGAGCGAGGAATGGGATCCTCTTCAGGCCATTCCGTCAACACCATCTCACGAATGGGGATCAGTATGCGGAGGCCTTCAAAATCAACCGGGCAAACAGGAAGACCATTCTCGGTCTGAATAATGCCGCTGCTGACGATGCCGGTCAGGATCTGCTGCCTGCGCGCTGCGCCGGCAAGATAGCCCCACTTGGCGTCTTCGCTATCCTCACGGGTAACGCCACGCTCCAGATCATTGAGTTCAAGCAGGTCATCACTGCCTTGGCGCCGGGGTGCCTGAGGGGGCACAGGTTCAAAAACAACCGGTTCCTGAACGACCTCTTCAACAGCTTCAGTTACTTTCTTCTTAGGCATTTCTTCTGCTCCTTTCCTAGAAGATGTCATCCGCATTCACAACCTCGCGCTCAGTGTTACGGGCTGGCTTCGCAGGTGGTTTCTTCTGCCGATTGCCGCTGCCCTTTTCCACAGGGGTGGCCATGGATGAGGATGGTGAAGGGCCGGTTGCAGATACAGAAGAAGCCTGGCTGGACTTCCAGTCAGGCTCATGCAGGATCGCTTTGCGGCTCTTCAGCTTTTTATAGTCCGGATGCAGGGAGTAGTCATAGCGCTTGGCTCGCATGACTTTCTGACCTCGAATGAAGATCAGAACTTGATCCGGGGGTAAACGCAGGACCTCATCAGGGGTAAGCAGTTGACGTCGGCCAAGTGAGTTGGTCTTGCGGAATCTTGGTGTGTAGTTGGTGATGTGCATGGTATTGAGTTCCCGCATTGTACCCTCCACTTCAACGGAAGCGGTACCAATGCGATCGCTGAAGTACTCCGCCGTAAGCATATCGGTACAACCCAAAAACACCGTGGAGTCACAGGCGCCGAGGATCTCCTGCCATTGGTCATCTGGGTATCGGTTGCGCATCTGACCTACATTTTGGAAGAAGACCGCTACCGAGCATCCGCGTGACCGGATGGTAGAGCACTTTTTGGTGAAGTCAGGGATCAGGCAGCAGTTCGGAAATTCGTCTAGCACGAACTTGACCTTAGTGCTCAGCATACCGCCTTCGCAGTATCCATCTGCATAGCGAATCAGGCGGATAAAGAGGAAGCTGAAGAATAGAGAGCTGAGAAAATCGAAGGTGCTGTCCTGATCGGACACGATGCAGAAGTAGGCACACTTTTGCTTTCCCGGAAGTTCCAGATCGATCTCGTTATAGGAAGTGATGTTCCGCACCTGCTGCGCCTGTAGTACAGCCAGCTTGCTGCCTAGGCCAATGATGACACTGGTTCGAACCGTATCGCTGGACTGCTTGAAGATGGCGTAAGGTGCGGCTGCCGGGGATGGCGGAAGAAGCTCGCCGGTGTATTGGTTCACATGCTCATGGCTGATACTGGCCATGATGTCGGATAGGCCCTTCTCCGTCTGTGTATAGAGCAGATCGTAGACTGTAGCCAGGTTGCGTTGCTCCGGGGGCATTTCCAACGCCACATACAGCACCAGCGCTTTTAGCAGATTGAGCTCAGCGTTGTACCAGAAAGCATCTTTCGAGTCTCCGCTGGTGTTTTGCAGTACGATGTCGGCGAAGGTCTGAGCCATCAGTTCGCTGGAACCGACTTCGTTGAGGCAGTTCCACGAATCACTATGATCCATTTCAATTAGGTTGAAGACCTTAACTGTGTATCCATTGTCTCGAAGGTATTCGCTCATGGATTCATACAGTTCAGATTTTGGATCGGTAAGGATCAGGCTCTCACCACGCTTCACCGTTTGGAGGACCAGATTTCGGGATATGGATCTGGATTTGCCTGTGCCCGACGAGCCACATACGGCGAGGTTGGAATTGAGGCGTGTGTTTTTGGGGAGTGTGAGGATTTGACCATCAGGTAACATGCCAAGGATGTCCTGCTCGGTCTTCTTCGCACTTGTCACATCAAAGCAGGCGCTTGCCTCCTTCGGTGACATGAAGCTCGCTGTGCCGTAGCTACCAGAGCTTGAGACAGTGAGATTCCGATCGGAATCGGTGACTCCGTTTTGGCCCCATCCGATCCGGAGTCCAAAAATGCAGATGAGTACAATTCCCACCACTACCATCCCGATGGCAATCAGCCCTTCTGGAAAGTGTAATATGGATCGAAAGACATCTGCAAGCTCCAGGGATGGGAGACCTGGGGAGACGCTATAGTCACTGCCGGCTGCCTTCCATGCGTTGATGTTGATCATGAACTGGGCGATAATACCGGCAATATACAACACGCATGGGATCAGGACAGCAAGGCTAAGGGCTATTTTCAGTTTTCTTTTTTCCATGGTTGCTCATACTTTCTACTGGACGCACTTCGATGGCCGGTCCGACAATTCCCTGAACCGTCTGAGCCTGGTAGTCGAAGCAGAGCATAATGGGACTTCCACGGAACCCTTCTGGGATCGGACGGATATCCGATAGCTTCAGGAGATCACATTGATAATTCAGGATGACCGGTTTGTCGTGTTGGACATCGATGGCGTCATACTCCCGGTTGGGAGTCCGTGGTGGATGGTAAGGTGCAAGGATGGCCTGGTTCAGTTCCAGCGCCATGTCCGGATTGAGGATGGTTTTCAGGAGAGAATCACCATCGGGGTTGTTGGTTAGGAAGAGGCACTGGGCGAAGAATGTGGAAACTACAAAGTACTTGTTGCCAAATGGTTTTGCACTGTGGCATAGGCGCTGCGCCACGCTCATAGTAGAGCCGATCACGACCTGATGGATCGTGGTGACGCCAAAGCCTCTAGCCAGAAGTAAGCTCTTCACAGCTGCGGCGTAGTTCTCCTCACTGTTCTTCATCCAGTACATCCGTGTGCTACCGGTGAAGTAGAGGAAATAACAATGCTTCCCCTTGACCACAATACCAATCGTGCGGGAACTCTTGGAAACGGATTCCGGTGAGTACTCCTCGATGGCGACTCGCAGTTCGTGGGACGCATAGTAGTAACACTGGGTTGGATCTGGGGTGATTGCGTTTGAGGTGCGCTTTGCCGGGGACATCAGGGATGGCTTTTGTGAGATCAAAATCTCTGCATCGGCCGCATGGGCCATGACCGTGCCCACGGCGATAGCGTGAAGTCTCAGGATTTTATCGACTTTTGATGGGTACACGCGCTCGGAACGATTGATCCGAGAATAGATCATGGCCACTGCCTCAGGATCACTCTGCGCCACATAATCAAATCCCTTCTGCGTTAAGCTCAGAGACCGGATTACATGCCGCTTATGTTTCCTGCGGTAGCACTTCACATAGCCCTCTCGAATCGCCCGATACATCACTCTGCGATTCCACTCAGCACCACCACCGATGCGAACCGCCAACTGCGTCGGAAACTCAATACAGTACCCGACAAACCACAGCAGTTCAAGCAACCGATCGTTCTTGCAAGTAATCATAGGCACTCCAATCTTGAAAACAGTAAGGCTGCCGACAGGCTGCCCGAGGCTGCGGCATGCATTGCCGAAGTTGCGCAGAAACTGACCAAGCAAAAAACACCCAGCCAGAACACCTCACTCAAATCACTACCTATTTCTGCAGCCCCTGGGTGAGGACAGTCCGAAGGCTCAAAATCACTACCTATTTCTGCCTCTCATTCAAAGCAGGAATTGGTAGTTGATTTTATGTGGTTTTTAGCCCATGTAGAGAGGGTCTCGGGTCGCATCAGATAGAACTCTGTGCAGTCTCGATCAGACACCTTTGTGGCCTGAAGCACCGTACACAACAGCCCGCTGTCGTTGGTCAGTAGCATAGACTCGATCACATCCAGATATCTCTTGGTTTCGATGTTATCGTAGTCTCGAATGCGCCGCTTACCGAGTGCCTCATCGTAGTTATGGACAATGCAGATAGCACAGCTTCCGAACCGTTCCATCGGATTTTCCTTGAGGAAGTCGAGGAGTGCATAGCGCAGAGGGCGTGTCAGAAACGCCTGATTATCCCTCTGGTTTCGCTTCGGTAGGATTGCAGGCACTGTGATTTTGAGCCAGTCATGGGTCTCATCGATCCGAATTCCAAGCAGATCAGCCACCTCACCGTAGAAGTGTGCGGTATCATCACGGACCGTTCGAGCCGTGAGATTTCGCAGGGAGACCGTGGAAACTTCAGCGTTACGAACCAGGCTGAACAGCTTCTGCTGGGGGTTAAACTGATCCATGCGCTCCAGATTATTAGCTATCTGGAAGAGTTCATGGCTGATGCCGTCATAATCTGAAGCGACCTGGCGCATAACAAGGATATATTTGGGGTTTTCCATCGTGTAACCTCACATCTTATAGATTTGCTCAACACCATTCGGGCCGACTAAGATGCCATAATCGTTGACCAGTCTGGGCTCTACCTCATCCAGAGTGCTCAGATCATCAACAACGATCAGGCGGACTGTCGCTTCCGCAACCACGGTGCGAGCTGCGTTGATTGCAGGGATATTCTGCTTACTGCCAGGGATCAGGTCATAATCCTTGGCCGCAGAAGAGAACGATAAAATAGCCGGAGGGTCGCTTGCGCAGAAGTCCAGCACATTGTCTCGCATTTTGATGAATGCCCAGAATACCATGACAGATTCAAGGGTCTTTCCGTGGTCCAGCGAGTACCTACTTGTGGCAAGGAATTGGCCGTCCGGCGAAAAGTAGGCCAGACCCTCTCGCCGGAGTCGTGCGAGGATCTGGCCATAGGAACGATTGCTCAAATGATTGAAGAGCAACCGCATTTGTCGCTGTTCAACGACCCCGAAGATGGTCAGCAGCCGAATGATAAAGGCCACTTCTCGATCTCGGGCAGCATATGCAAACTTCATTTTGCTCTCCTTTGTGTAGACTTAGGAAACCGCATAGTGTAAAAGATCTTTGCTGTTACGCATAATGTAGAGCTAATGTAAACGACATTCGTGGTGTGTTTTCATAAGTCAGCATTATGCGCATTTTGAGCCATCTTTTCCTGGAGGATTTGATTGAGCTCCATGCGGTCTGTAGTGATCAACTGCTTCTCCAGAGGGGAAGCTTTGAAGGAAACAGTGATGTGGTTGGAGTTTGTTGAGATTAGGCCCTGGCCGCGCTCAAAACGGGTAATCGACATGATCTCAGCATCCGACAGGTGGAGGATGCTCTGCACTCTTCGGGCTTCATCGTCCTCCAGATTCAAAATGATCTTCGTCTTGGCAACATTCAGGATGCCTTTGCCAAATCGGCTCCTGTCAAGATCGCCGATATCCTGCGTAGCTGCAACAGCTGCGCCGCCATAGCCACGGATGATTTTGAAGATTTCTTGGACCCATTCTCCGGCCAGCGCCTTTGCATTATTCGGGTTACTGGTATCGTCGTCTCCGATCAGCTCCCACGCCTCATCAATGAAGATGGCTTTCTCCTTGGTGCGATCCTCCTTTGCCTTATCCCAAACATAGTCCAGAGCAACGAACATGCCCACAGGGAGCAGCTCGCCTGTAAGCTCAGAGATGTCCAGTACGGTATAGAGGTTATCAAGTTGGACATTGGTGTGTTGGTTGAAGGTCTTCGCAGAGCCGTTGACAAGACGATTGAGAATGTTGCCCATGCGCTTCGTTTCCGGAGACTCCATAAGGATCTCATAGACATCTCGCAGCAGGGGCATCTCGCGATACCGATCCGGGTGGTCTGGGTCGATCAGCGACTCGTTGTTGTGAGTGATTCCTTTTTTTGCATAGGTTCGAATCAGAGCCTCATCCAGAAGCTGACGCTCTTCATGGTTGATATCGGGGATCAACAGAGAGAAGAAGATGTGCAGCTGTTGGATCTTTTTTGCCAGAATGGAGTTCTCATTGACAACGCCATCTATCAGCTGATTGGCGCTCAAGTCTTGCTTGCGGATCTCACAGACATTGATGCACTGCTTGGAGGCAGGGCTTATGGAGATAAACGCACCTCCGATATTGTTGCATGCGCGCAGGAACTCATGTCCCTTCAGAGGAGCGATAATGAATACCTGCGTGCTTTTACGCCTCATGCGCAAAGCGATCAGCTGGAGCGTGAAGGTCTTACCTGCGCCGCTTGTTCCAAGAAGTACCATATTGGCGTTTTTGTAAACCCGGCTATTGAAGATATCCACGATGACCAGGCTGTTGTTATGCTGATTAACACCGAGCAAGATGCCATTCTCGTCACTCATCTCAAACGAGGTGAAGGGATAGCAACTGGCCGCAGAGGATGTCAGCATATTGCGCTTGCTTGCCTCGAACAACTTCTTATCCAGCTTACAGAACGGAAGGATCGAGAGAAGCGCCTGTTCCTGCCTGAAGCGGCAGATACGAATGTCCATATCCTGTGAGATCATAAGGCGACGCACTTCAGAGATGCGCCACTCCAGGTTTTCCAGAGTATCTGCAGTAACCGTGACCAGGGTGTTGCAGTAGTAGAAGTCCTCGTAGTTCGCAAGACCTTCCTTCAGGAAGTATCCGGATCGAATGGCGCTTTCGAAATCATCGAAGTCCGTATTCGTGTCCGATGTATCCTTGAGTCGGCTGCGGTTAATTCGGATCTGCTGACCCAGCTTAGCCTGGATACGCTCTTTTGGTTCGCGGGAAAAGAAAAAGTCCACATCGATGCCTTCGCCCGCATTGACGAGAATGCTCGTCCAACCGGCGACCACTCGGGGGTTATACCCGTCAGAGGGTACGATCAGATACGCATGATAGACACCATCCATGACGACATAGGACCCATGGGTCAGGTCAATGGACTCAGGTGCCAGCACACTTTTGAGTGGTACAGGAACCGAAATGTCGGTGTCCTTCCGCGCTGCCTGCAGTTCACGGACCCGCTTCTCAACGGGCTTTACTTCGCAGGTGGCACGATTGAAAATGGTGTAGAGGACTTCCATAAGGAAGATGTTCTCATCCTCATGAGCGACAACGGCATTGTCACAGTGCAGAAAGTACTGACGTGCTGTTTGAACAGCGGTCTCCAGTGCAGATACAATCTCTGCGTATTCCGGCTTACGATTGGTGACTGCCTCATACTCAAAGATGACGAGAAAGCGTCGTGTGATGGCCTCACGGGAACCGATCGTCTGGATTAGATGGCAGTAGTCCAGTTGGAGATCCCGGCACTTGGGATTATCCTCTGCCTCCATTTCACGCTCAATGGTATTGAGGTGCTTGCCGATATCGGCCTTTTTTGTCAGCACTTTGATTTGGACCTTTACAGGAGAAATCTTCATCCAACTTGCGAAGCTGGCGACGATGTTCTTCTGCTCGGAAATGTTACGGAGCAAGAAGTTGATCGGCTCCACCTCAATCACACGGAGATAGCGACCATCTGTAGTCTCGATAATGCCGTTTCGGATATCGCTGACCGGGATGAAGTCCTCTGCGTGGAGGGGCTGCTTTTTCTTTGCAACTGATGATTTGTGCTTGCTTGCTTTATGGGGTTTCTTCACAGGGTTGCGCTTTTTCCGCTTCTTGGGGTTCTCCTTGATCTTGATCCCTAACTGCTCGGGCGGCTTAGGTGCCGACATTCCCGACACAGCCTTCACTGGTTTTTCAGGTGCCTCTGGAACCGGAGTGTCTGATCGGTATAGTGTCCTGCGATGGATGAGCCAACGCACCCAGTTAACAGCGAACTCAGAAAGCGAATCACCTTCAAATCCAATCACACCAAAGATTCCAAGTGGCAGAGACACCAGGCACAAAATGATGATCCGTGTAGTAAGGGAAAAGGGCAACTTGATAATGGGGACACCTGTTAATAAGACGAGCACGCAAGCTTCAATCGCATTGCGTGCCCGAATCATGCCGCCAAATAAGCGCCCACTTGTGAGAAAGTTTGGTGGGATATAGTAGACATCCCGATCTTCATTCGGTTTGCTCATATTTGGCCTCTATTCTGTTGTCAGTTACCGATGATCCAGAAGGGACCACCAGCGCCAGCACTCTTACTGGCTTCGTTGAGAATGATGGACAGATCCCAACTCTTCTCGGAGCGCTTATAACTGGAAGGATCTGCGACGAGTATCTTTCCGTCAGCTGTGCAGCCGCGCAGCACAATGAAGTGGCCGCTGGAAGTGAAGTGTCCCTTTGTCATGATGGCGACCACGAGCTTTCCATCAGCTAGGGCATCAACGATGCGCTGGGGCTCTGTTGCCGTACAGCCCTCTACACTCAATCCCCAAGCCTCAGCAGCACCTGGAATTAAAGAGTGGTACGAGCCGTTTCCACTACACCAATAGCCGTTCTCATAGGCCCATTGTGCCATGTGAGGAGGATCGACAGTTTCGGATGTCAGGCTGGATACAACGATGGACATAGCGGTAGGCCCACAGGCGTAACCGCCAATGGTGTCTGTGCCGTACAGTTCGTACTTCCAGCGTTCGTCCAACTGGTTGTAGTAGACCACCTGCGTCTCACCATCAGAGAAAATGACTCCGTCATAGGAAAGTCCCATTGAAGAGAATTCGGTTTCACTCAGGCCCTGGTAAACACCATCGCCCAACAGAACGGTGAGGTTCTGCGCATACTGGCTTGCCAGTAGCTTCTGGTCGTCAGACAGGCAGAATACCTGATCTGCAAAATAAGCCTCGCCATTATATGAGATGGTGTAGACTCGGATGGTCTCATAAGTCGGCTCGGGAGGTTCCTCGGTTGTGGTGTCAGTCGCAACCGTTTCCGTGCTCTCTGCTTCAGGCTCAGAGTGGACTTCTCTCACCTCGTCTGTATAGGTGAACGAATAGAGTTTGTCCTTGTTTGCTGCAAGCAGGCTCTCCATATCATCCTTGGAAATGGAGGTCGCGTCAGTGTCTTTATAGGCACAGTACTGGGAAACGATTGCATTGGCGTTAAACACCACATCGGAACCGAACGGATTATTGACTTCCTTACTGTCGCAGCCGGAAGCAGCGAAATCACTGTCGATCCGTGCCAGCACATCATTGAGTCCCTCAGAGAGGATCATGCTGATACCGCTGTTGATATCCGCCAAGTTCTGCACCAGCACCGTATCATTGGAAATCCCGTTAGGAGTATCAGTGCCATCGCCAAACAGGGATCCGAATATCACCGAGGGCAGCATGGCAATAATCAAAACCGGAAGCAAGATGACGGCTACGATGGGAATGGTCCACTTCTTTGAGGATTTTGCGGCCTCAACGGCCGCCCCATGAGCGCCACCAGTTGCGGCACCCTTTGCGATGCTGGCAATGGCTTTACCGGTTTTCGCAGCGCCAGCTACTGTGGATTCAGCAGATGACTGTTGCTGTCTGTTCTCTTCACTCATTAGACTTTGTCCTTTCTCTTGGGTACGGGCGGCATTTGAGGAACAATGCGCTCCTCATACCGAATCTTATCGTCGCCATCCTTATAGGGAGTCTTCTCGACAGTCGGCTGTGCATATTGCCTGTACCAGGAAGAGCCATCTATCGTCTCTACGGTATCGTAGGGGCCGGTAGGAGCCATATACTGCTCAGTGCTATACATAGCGAACTCCCGTTCAGACTGACCATCAGGAGCAACTTCGTGTCCTGTGATGCGGCCTCCGCCAATTTCGACATTGCGGAATGTGGGAGGCGAACTGGGAACACCAGCCCCCTCGCGGACAGTGCCGGGAGATGGGGCCGTGGGGGTGGTCGAAGCTGTGTGCGTAGCAGTTGTGATCACGCCGGTCAATGCGCTTCCTTCAGAAACTGGTTTTGCTCCCACAGGAGAGGGAACCACCGGGTTGGGGGCACTGGGCGCCGCCCACGGTTGAGTTTCGGGTGGGATAACACCGGCTGCTGATCCTCCATCGAGGGTGACAACATCTTCGCCGTTCATTGAGGTAGGCGCCGTGGGAATTGTGGCCGGATCATCCGTTTGTATCTCACTCGCCGCAGCACTTGAGTAGCCAAGATAACTGGTCAATGCTTCCGACGCCTGTTCTCCGGTGATCGAACCGACAGAGGATATATCTCCCTTTGCAACAGCTCCGATCACACTAGTTGCGAACTTGCCCCCGCTTGCTAAGCTGGAGCCGAACATAGCACCACCAATGATGCTGCTAAGACCAGATCCGGTACCTGTTGCACTTGATGCTGCAGCATTACCCACAGCTCGTTTGGTGACCCCGACAAGGCCGTTTCCGCCACCGGTAAATGCTGCGCCGGCTGCCTGACCACCATTGTGTGTACCGTGCGAGGAGTGACGATTAGAAACCGTGCTTCCAAATGCACCTGCAGCAGTGGCGATACCACGGCCGGCTACCATGAGTTCTGCCAGCATACTTCCTCCTGTCCTGCCAACATTGACTCCTAGGGAAGCCATGAAGCTATCGATCTTCTGACTCACTTTGAGGAACCCAATGGCACACAGGAACCAGATGAAGATATTGCCGGCAACTTCTTCTTGACTGGACGCTGCAATGGCACTTTCCACTTCACTCTCATCGATGGCAAAAGCAGTTGTGGACAGAGCACAGGTGAGCAGCACGAGCACAAGGATTGTAAATATGCGTTTTCGCTTCATGTCTACCTCCTCATATGGACAGCGGATTGGCAAGGAAGTTGCCAACCATGCTTGTGAACAGGCGCAGGCACCATGCATTCATGATCAAAAGGAAAAGCTGACCACCAAGCATTCGGCACCACGCGCTGAATACATTAGATGTGCTTTCTGACGCACCTGTCGCAAACGCAATGGGCGCCGTATAGATCAGAACTCCAACAAGGATATATCGTTCCGCTGCCTCAAACAGGAGCTTGATATAGTTCCAGGCAATGATGATCACAAGGATCAAAACAATAAGGCTCACGGATCCGGAGGCGAGGCATCCGACTATCACCGTGAGCACGCTACCGAAGTTGGAAAACTCAATGGGAGGTAGTGCTGTATCGACAACCCAGTCATATGGTGTGCCGGCGATTCCCAGGATGAGCACCATGATCTGATCGGCAAACAGTGCCAGAAAAATGAAGAGGATAGACTTGATGGCGAGCTTGGTAGGGTCCTCCGCACTAAGGCCCACACCAAGCCCGAAGTTTTTGAAGAGCTGCCACACGAGGTTCAAAAGGACAAAGCCAACAGCAATCGCTGCAAAGACTTCGTAGAGCGTCTCAGCGGCTGGAAAGTAACGCAAGAAAGTGCTCATGTCACAACCCAGCGCTCCAAGAACGGAGCCTGTGACCAGGTCCAGCAGGTTCATGATCTGCGTGGCAATCCACTCAACAATGCTGTCTAAGATACCCATGTAACACCTCCTGCGTCAGATCAGAAGCAGCCCAACTCGTCGTCGAAGCTGCTCTCAGGCAGGAAGTAAGCCGCTGTCAAGCACATGGCGATACCAGCGATGATACCGGATACCAAGCAGATGATGCTTTTTTTCATATCTTGTTTCTCCTTTAAGGCGTCCAAGTGCCACCGGCGAAGAAAGGCGTCACATAGGCCATGATAAAGCCAAGGCTATTCAGGATAGCCCAAGTAATGATGATCCGCTTCAACCAAGCACGGGACTCGTCAACCGTCCGTCCGGATCTGGAGAAGTTCATCAGAAGAAGCGCAACGGCAGCCGTAACAACTGCGGCAATAGTGCTGATACTGAGGATTTGCTTATACACATCCTGCATGATCGCACTCGCCTTCGTCCAAATGGTATCCGCGGCGAAAGCACGAGTGGAAAACATGCTCAGCATCGTAGGCATCACAAATGCTATATACAGTCCACGACCAACGCTTATATTTCTGAATCGCTCCTGCAGCTTCTTGACGACGGCAGGTTTGTTCTGATTCATACTGGGAAGTCCTCCTTTCAACTAGAGCCGAAAAGAAAAGCCAGGGGCTTGGGCAGTGCGACCCAAACTCCTGGCTTATGCATGAAAAATGCCCCCGGCAGAGCAGAGGGCCGTCCATCGATGAAACTTTTCGACGCTATCATCTTAGCATTTATGGAATACAGATGCAATTAAGCAGGACTTCAAATACAGTTCGGAAATAGTTCAATTTTAGTTCAGGGCAGAAATTGCTTGATGATTTCCATACAATCACGAGCCGTATAACCCCATAAAATGCGGTCTATGGCTTTGATCGCCATATTGAGGTAACTGTGATAAGTCACCATCGACATTTGGAAACCTATTCGCTCGAGCTCTGCAAGGATCGCTTCACGGTTGGCCAGCTTCCTCTCCGAGAAGTAGGTGAGATAGAGGATCTGGTACATCAACTCCCCATGATCCGGATCCAGCCTTACCGTGTTCAGCGCGTTTTTGATGATCTGGAGCATATTCTTGCTCCGGATGACCGTGCGTGCATATCCTTCAAGTTTTGAGCCGGATAAATCAACTCCAGCAAGCTCTGCATTGACCTCCAGTGTGGAAAGCCGGGTGCCATGTTCCATCTCCATCCTGACATTCATGTCAGACTCCGAGATCTGGATCGCATAGGCCACCTTGCGGTATTGCTTGAGCAAGTGCCTGGTGTTGTGATACTTTTCCACAGGCTTGCGTTTCATCGGCTTGTCCTCCAGATGATCTACGCCAACCTGAAGGCCAGTCTCAATCTCCGTCTTCAACGCTTCCTTCTCAAGCGCAAAGACGGGTGTGCTGTCAGAGGTCATGATTTCATCTCCTTTCCGAGTGTGGATTCTTTGGGCGGGTCACGACTACTCTTCTCCTGTTCAGACATCTCCCAGTCTAAAGAACTGTAGAAGACTAATGGAATCTGCCGAGCAAAAAAAGAGGAGCGAACCACCAGAAACACCTGTATTTTCAAGGACTTTCTGGCTTTACCTATTGTTTTCTCCGGCGGGACGCGAGACTCGACGCTGATGTCGAGTTTGCTGTCGTCTGCTTCCACCACATCAATCGCCTTAGCAATACCAATGATCTCGCCAATCCTGCTTAGCTCGAGTTCCTCACAGCCTTCACCGTAGATCATCTCACGATAACGGCACATTGAAATGACAGAGCCGCGTGAGCTGGAAAAACTCACACGGCTGATAATTCCATATTCGCCGGCCTTCAACATGAAGCGTCCGACTCGGGACTTTGACCAGCCCCAACGACGAGCAAGGTAAGTATATGAGAGCAGCGGCATACCTCGCATATTGGAGTAATAGACAACCGGCATATACTCAGATCCTCGCACTTTGGGGTCATTCAGGATTGTGTGGAGCCACATATCCATGATGGCGTCCAATTCACTGAATACAATTCCGACTTCCTTTCGTGCAATCTTCAGAAGCAGTCTGCCAACAGGCAGCGGGAAGAAAAAGAATCCTGATCCTTTATAGCTGTAATAGTTATACTGTAGGTGTGTGCAGTGCTCTTTCCAATCGGAAATCGTAAAGCGGAGTATTTCCTTTTCCTCATCCAAGATCTCAAAGGTAAGGAATCCATGATCCTGGAAGTACTCCATCAGCTCAAGCGCCTGAGCCTTGGAGTGGACTCGAAGGATTCTGGGCAATGCCCCGAGCTTGCAGATCCACTGACCCGGTGCCTCCATATATCGGTCGCCATTGATCACGCGTTCATTGGATCGAAAATTAGCGTAGCTGAAGAGCGCCATGAGACTGAATAGATGGACAGTTCCTTCGTTCCGGAAATCCTTGTGATCATTGAAGTGTCGGAACCACGGCTTATAAACTCTTACCTTCGGAAAGCACACCAACTGTTGTTTTTGTGTGCAGCTCATCTCATACACCTCCTTCCTGACAGAGTTGTAAATAGAGTCGATTCCAAGTCCCCTGGTCAGGGGGACACAGGCATTTCAGCCTCGGCCCATGCTTGTGGGTGCGTCGTCCCTCGGTTTGAGACCTAGCCGGACGAGTGTACCATTATTTTCCCGTGCTGTCGTCGCAATGGAGCTTGACCAGGCCCCTTTCACTTGCTCATAGTGGCTCGAACACGGTGATGTCTTGGAATCGTATTCGATTTTCAAGGTACAGTGCTGTGGTAACAGGTTGAGAGTCTGCGGTCGGCAAGTCATAAAACACCTCGAATGCACCTCTCGTAATGAATGTAGAAATGGCACCCCTTTTGACCACCCTTCAAAAAAGAAAAATTCTCCCATCGACTAAAATAGGCTGATGAGGTATTATGAAAATGCATTGAAAACAAAAATAGCACGCACCCACCATTTAAGGTGAATGCGTGCAAATGATAAGTCGGGAGGAAGCTTTGATTTTGGACTAAATCAGCATACTCACTCCATAGAACCGACTGTATGTCTATTATAGGTCAATCCTCGCTTTTGAACTCCAGAGCGGGGGAGACCATGGCGTTGGCAAAACCGGTGATGGGCACCAGGGTTCCGGCCCCCGCCCGCTTGGCCAGCTTGTCAAACCACCCAAGCCCGGTCAGCAGCGCCGCCGCCAGGATCAGGGTGATGGAGACGGCGCCGCCGGCTGCATCCTGATCCATCCCCCAGTTCTGATAGAGGTTGGACAGCCCCTGCCCCGCGGTACAGATAGCGCCGCCCACCAAAAAGGCCCACACCATATTTTTCCCCAGAGGGGAGGACTGAGAGTATTGGTTGACCAGTTTTCCATAGTCCTGATTCGTCATATCCATGGCACACCTCCGCGATCCAAAAAATTCTCGTTCCTAATCTCCCCTTCTTTTTCATGGATTATACGGCGGCATCTGCATAATTTTTTTGACGCGCCATACAATGCTCCAGGACCGTTCTCATGGAAGGAGGCATATCCATGTTTTATCCCAAAAAGCTGATCGTCCCGGTATTTGTCTGCGCCGTTCTGGCGGGCGTGGGCCTCCACTTTTTGTATGCCAGATTTCCCTGTACCCTCTCCGCCCTTCTTTCTCCCGTCTGTGAGAGCCTGTGGGAGCATATCAAGATCCTGTACTGGCCTTATCTGGCGGCATCCGCCTTCCTCGCCTGGGGCCGTCCCACCGGGATGCGCCCCTGGCTGCTGTCCCTTGTCATCCTGTGTCCCCTGATGCTGGTCCTGGGCCTGCTGCTCCATGCGGCGCTCGCCCTCCACGCCCTGTGGCTGGACATCGCCCTGTATCTGGGGCTGATGGCCTTCGGATTCTGGTTCCCTGTCCGCTTCTCCGGTCCCTTCCGGGGCTGGCGGTGGCGCATCCCCGCAATCCTGGCTTTCCTTCTGGGGGCGCTGATCCTCCTGTTTACCTTTTTCCCGCCTGCCGGGGTGCTCTTTGCCGACCTGTCCTGATTTTCGGCATGACTTTTGGGGGCCGGTGTGGTAAAATCCCTCTCAGGAGGTGAGGACCATGGTGCTGTACGGATTGGACGGCATGACGCACCGGAGCCAGGCCTACGGGCTTCTGGCTGTGGGACTGCGGGAGCACTGGGATCTGGAGCAGCTGCCCTCCATCGCCCGTGGAAAGCGGGGAAAGCCCCTTTTTCCGGACTTCCCCCAGCTCCGCTTCAACCTCAGCCACAGCGGACCCCGGGCCCTGTGTGCCCTGGACCGGGACGAGGTGGGGGTGGACATCCAGCAGATCACCCTGCGGCGTTCCGCTTTTCTCGACCGCCTGCTCTCCCCAGAGGAGCGGGCCTGGCTGCTGGGGCTGGGAGACGACCCGGAGGCCTTTACCCAGCTCTGGACCCTGAAGGAGAGCTTCTGCAAATTCACCGGTCTGGGTCTGACTCGGCCCGTCTCCGCCATCCCCGTCCCCCTTCCCCGGCAGATCCTCCCTTCCGGCGCCTGTCTCCCCTTCGGTTCCGTCTGCTTCACCCTGTTCTCCGGCCCCGGCTGGCGGGCCGCCGTCTGCTCTCCTGCCCGCTGCGCCTCCTCCATCCGCTGGCTCACGCCGGGGCAACTCCCTCCCGTTGGAAAGAAAATCCCCCAAAAGTGAAAAATCCCCTTTACATTTTGGAAGATCCCTGCTATAATAACGGAGCGCATTGAGAAAATGCTTCTTAATATGCGGCCGTAGTTCAATGGATAGAGCGTCAGATTCCGGTTCTGAATGTTGGGGGTTCGAGTCCCTTCGGCCGTACCAAAGAAAAAAGCTCCGAAAGCCTTGATTTTAAAGGGTTTTCGGGGCTTTTTCCATTTCTAAGAGCAAAGCTCTAAATGACTAAAATAGACTATTTCAAGCCATAAGGTGGTGGAAAAGGTGGTGGAAAAATCCGCCCCCATTTCTGAGGGCGGATCTGTCATCTCACGACATACTGATAATACTTAGCGAGCTTGTCCGGTCCGGCGTCCTTGTCGTCCAGGAACGCTTTCGCCATGTCCACATAGAAGTCGATATTGCTCCCCACGTTGAACTTTTTGGCGACCTTGACGTAATCGCTGTAGATCATGTTGAGTGCGGCCCAGAACTCCGCAGGGTCGCACTCGATCCCGCGCTGGGCCATGACCTGCTTGGCCTGCTCAAACGACCAATGAGGCCCCTTTGTGCCGTCCTCATTTTCCATATTGGCGGTCCATTCCTCCGCCATGCGGCGGTCGAAGGGCATGTGCCCGGAAGCGGCTCCATAGCCACTCATTCGCTCTCCACCTCTCCGGTATTCCATTTCGTTCATGCGGTAGTCGTGTTCAAACTCCCTGGGGGTCTTCATTTCACCCTCACCAGAAATGGCGAATCCGATCTTATTCATGGGCCTAGTCATCTCCCGTCTATCAGTATAGGCCGGAGGCATATAGTATGGATAGCCATAGTGGGACTGAGGGCCCGTCATGCGGTCATCCCAGTAGTTGCTCTCCACCCACGTCCCACCATCATTGCGAGGGGCAAAACGGCCATCAGAATATCGACGATATCCCCGGTCCTCCGGCTCCATCATCTCAGAACGAGGCGCATACCGACCGTTGTCATAGTGCTCCCGGCCACGGCGGTCACGGAATTTATCATCAACATCGTAGTTTTCATAGCTGCGTCCATCGTTGTAGCGGCGATTGCTGCCACTGGACATGAGCATCATCCGTGTGGATCGTTTCATTTTGATCCCTCCTTACGCCGTAGGGGCGGGAGCAGCGCCCCCGTCAATGCTGGTTAGGTTGTTGCTGGGGGAGCAGCAGGGAGTGCCCAGCATACGGAACGAACCTCCGGTTGGGGTAGTAACGACACAGAGAGAGTATTTGGTCCGGGTACGGATGCCACAGGCGGTGACCTGAGCGCAATTCCGCTTTGTCATCGGATAGAGAGTGGTCCCGGTCCCGATAGTAAAATACACCGGAGCATTGATGGTAGTGGTGTCGGGGATGGCCTGACCCACGACCACGCAATACTTCTCTCCGTTGTTGTAGGAACCAGCAGGAAGGTTGATCTCCAGGTTTCCACCGGTAAAAGCGACCGCCTGAGAGATCACAAGCCGGTCACAGAGTCTGCATACAGGTTTACAAGACATAATTACCTCCAAAAATCAGGGGCGGCAGACACTCAGCCCACCGCCCCGAAATAGTCACGGCAGAGCCGGAAAGTTAATTGCCTCGATTTTGATGCAATTTAGCAGCCACAGCCGCATCCATTGTTATAGGCCCCGCAGTAGGGATAGGGGGCGGGCACCTGATAGGCGGGCACAGGCATGGGGTTGATCCGGCGGATCAGCTCAGAGGTCTGGGCATCCAGAGTAGCGGTCAGGTAGCTGTTCTGGTTGGCCTGAGAGGCAGCCAGCTTGAGAGACTGATTCTCCGCCTGGAGGGAATCGATCTTGCTCTGAGTCAGGAAGTCCAGAATGGCGCGGGTGTTGGAGTTGTTATTCTCCAGGATATCGCGGGTGCTGCCCTGGATGGTGTTCTGGATGGCGCAGGTGTTGGTGGCCATGTTGTAATTCACACCATCAATGGCCCGCTGGGTCTGGCAGCAGAAATCCTGAGCCTGAGCGGCCATATTGCACATCTGAGACTGGACACCGTTGAAGCCCTGAAGCAGAGCCACATTTGTGTTGTTGAAGCCGCTGGTAATGCTGTTGTTCAGGGCATAAGTGCTGTCACAGATGCCCTGCTGGATAGCAGAGATGCCGCGCTCCACACCGTTGAAGGCAATGGCCTCGTTTACATCTGCGCGGGTGGCAAGGCCCTGGAGTCCGGGATCAGTGCTGGCACCGCCACCACCGAAGCCGCCGAAACCACCGCGGCCCCAGCCGAAGATCATGGCAAAGATGATGATAGCCCACCAGCCGTCACCGCCCCAGAAGCCGCCGTTGTTACAGTTTCCGCCGTTGGAATCGCTGCCCAGCGCATAGCCAGTCGCAAAATCGTTATCCATTGTATATACTCCTTTATCAGTTATTACATCGGGGCCGTACGCTCCCCGGATGTTTCCAAAGAGCGGTTTTTATCAAGACCCGAAAACTGATAAAGAGTGCGCTATTTTATTTCATCGGAAGCCCAAGCTGTCTTGCGATCTCCTCAACTGAGGTCCCTCTCTGCTTTGCCATGTTCTCCGCAGTTTGGCGGAGCTGCTGCGGGTTTTTCCCCTGGATGAGCCGCATAGCCTGGGCGGCCTGTGGGTTTTGCCCAGCCATTTGCTGAAGCATTTGCATGGGATTTCCGCCGTTCCGTGCCATCTGGAGCATAGCCATCATGGGATTATTCATCGGAGGCATCATTCTTTTTCACTGCCTTTCCAGCGGGCTTTTTCAGTCTGTCCACCTCATCTTTTAGGTTTTGCACTGTGTCCTTCATGTCTATAAACTCGTCCAGTGGAGCAAAGGCCGCCACCTGCGCAGGGGCTTGTTCCTGTTTTTCTCTGGGTACATCGAGCTTAAACTCGAACACATCAGCTGCACCGCTGTTGGTATTGAATCGTTTCATGTAGACCACATTATGGGCTAGGTCCGGGAAGAACATTGGAGCACCCATAAAGTCCACTGGGACCCCCAGCGCCTCCTCTCTGGAGGCCACAGGACGGCAGAAAAAGTTAGGCTGTGTGTTTGTATTCCCAACCGTCTGTGCGGCCTGTACGGGTTGCGGAGAGGGCTGCTGCATAGGCTGGTAGATCTGTGGAGCGGGCGCAAACGGAGTTACTGGGTTGTATCCGCCATAAGCGGGGTATGTATAATTAGGAAATCCGGCCATTGTCCAGCGCCTCCTTTCTTGCTTCTACCTCGTCCAAGTATTTTTGGAGCCCATAGTCATCCCCCTGGGCCTGATACCACATCACACTCTCGGCGGCACAGTCCGGTCGGATGCCGGCAGCCACCAGCCTTTCTACCGGAGTCATATATCACACGTCCTTTATCGTAAAAATCAGGAGTCCGTGAGGAGGACTGCGACGTGTACAGCCCTTGTTCCCCACGTCCTCCATGGATATATTGTCGCATAAAAAAACCTCCGCTGGGGGACATTCCAGCGGAAGTTTGGTGGTGTTATGTACCTTTTTGGAGGAATCCCAACTTAGTTGCTGTAAACTCCACCTTTTCAAAAATAAACGGAAGATGCCTATGTAGTGTTTTTCGATCTATTCCACAACAGTCAGCAACGTCAATTTGCGCTTTTCGTTCCAATAAATACATTTTGGCGATATCGGTGTCTTTTGTCCCAAGGTTCGCTTCTTTAATGGATGCTTTCATTTCGGATGTAGTCAATTCCTCCAGTTTTCCAGGAAAGCGAACTTTGGCCCTTGACACCTCTACTCACGTCCTTATTACTTATTTGCAGCCGCCATCATAGCAGCCTCCAGTCGAGTACACAAACCCATGGGCCTGGACCCATCTGTAACGCCAGCCTTAACCACTCTTTCCAGCCCTTCAATTTCCCACTGCTGGGTCGGTTTCTTTTTGGCCTGCCTGGACATCCAGTTTTCCATCATTGCATCAAACTGATCCTGAGTCATATCATCCTCCTGATATTCGGGGCGATATGCGCCCACAATGAATTTCTTGTGTCTCCGGCGGCGCAGTACCGCACCTCCGTTGTCCTCACTGGCGCTTCCGGTGTTGCCGTCAATGGTGGTGATGTAGGTCCCGTCCCAGCTCTCGCAGATGCCAACATGCCCGGCGGAGCTTCTTCCGGAGAAGTTGAAGAACACGATGTCTCCCGGCCGGTAGTCAGTCACCTTCTGCTTCTTGTGGAAGGACATCAGCGTGGGGCAGTAGGCGGTCTTATCTCCGCCATAGTACAGGTCAGAGGCCCCGGCCTCCCGGAACACCCACCAGACAAACACGGCACACCAGGGATATCCACCGCCCGAGACTGCTCTGCCATAGTAGGCAGTGTTGTATTTCACATTATCACTCTTGGCAGGGGATTCTTTGGTCCCGATCTGCGACTGGGCGATCTCCAATATCTTCTCAGCGGTTGCCATAGTGCGCCTCCTCACTTCTGTGCCTTGATCCACCCCGCCTGCTCCATCAGCTGCACCAGCTTGTCATAACCGAACATCGCAGAGAAGGCCACCAGGAAGATGAGGGCGATCAGCGCCACGATCATCCAGCCGGTGATGGCAAAGCGGTAATAGGACCACAGGCCGAAGCCCGCCCCCACCGTCACTACCGCGGCCACCAGGAAGGCCAGCAGGTTGGTGGGGAGCATATCGTACAGCAGGCTCTTGAGCACCTGTACGATGATGTTGGTCACCAGGGTCAGCGCCAGCACCAGGGCCAGCAGCATAGGCAGATAGTTGGTCAGTTCATTCATGGGTCGTTTCATCCTTTCTGGCCTTATCGGGCCAATTATTATTCTTGCTCAGGTTCTCCACCAGGGATTTGATGGCGTAAGCTAGGACCACTCCAATGATCTCTGTGAGAGCTACCTGGGACAGGCTCTCAGCGATCTCTGTCCGGCCCAGGTAGGCCAGCAGATAGGAGCACCACACCCAGGCGCAGCCATTGCACAGGCACAGCCAGACGATGGCCTTCATAGTCTCTGTGCGCCCCCTTTTGGACCGGTGGGCGGACAGCCACCACAGCCCCAGACAGAACACACAGGCCAGAGAGAACGCCGCTACAACGGCCAGGATCATCTGCGTGCTCATAGGCCGATCCTTCCCAGCAGGAAAGCAATCACTGCGGCCAATACAGCCCAGATGGCCTTATCCTTGATGGAATCCCATCTCTTCTTTGGGGCCGCTTGTTCTGCCTCCTGCCAAGCGATCAACTTGTCCAGTTTCCCCATGATGTTCTCGTACTGCTCGTTCCTGGCTGCTTCCGCTTTTTCCAGGTCTCTTATTCGGTCAAACAGCTTATTGTGGGTATCTCTTGCCTGCTCCTGCATTTTCTCCATCTGCCGCTCCAGCATGTTTGCCTTTTGGAGTCCAAGGCAATCCCTCTGTGGGTCAATCAAGCATTTATCATCCATCAGGTAAGTATTGACCTCCATTTCGACAAAATTTTTGCTCTCCTCTTGCGGGCCCTCTTTTGATGTGCTATACTGGCGTTGCATCCGGCTCCCAATTCAAAAAGGTTACCCCCTTTTTCGACAATCGGATGCGCCCCCTGTAGTTAAGCTCCTACAGGGGGATTTTTTATACCCTTTCCCACGCCTGCGGGTAATCTGTTGGACTATGTACGGTGTTGTCCGTCAGGCATCGATATACCACGCCGCCGTCCATGCAGCACTCCCCAGACATGTACATGCCGCTGGTGCCGTAGGGGGCAACCCACTCCTTTGCCTTGGAGGGGTCTTTGGTGTGTCGGATCGACCACAGCGCCGGCGTATTGGACGGGGTGCTCCCGGGGTAGTGGCTGGCGTTGTGGGGCTGGAGCAGGGTGAATACCTGCCGCTCTCCGTTGACCTCCTCCCACACGGGGGAGCCGATGGCCCAGCTGGAGTAATCCTTCGTGCCGTCGAACTGCGGCACCTTGGCCTCCTCTGCGATAATGGCCGTTCCGTCCAGCTCCGGCGCTCGGGCGCGGAGATCCAGTGCGTCGGCCTTGCCCTGGGCGCGCATTACGCCCAGAATGAGTTCCTGATTCGTCATCATGCGCTCTGCACCCCCTCCTGGTACGCCGCCGCCATGCTGTCCCATACTGCGGCGACCTCCTGCTTGTCTGCCTTGTTTTTCTCCACATCCTCCAGGCGGCTCTCTGGGGTGACCTCGTTCTCCTTTGCCGCCCTCAGATAGACCTCAAGGTTGCCCTCGATATCCTCCTGGGAGATGGTGGGCTGTTCCAGGTGATACTCATCGTACTCCCAGCCCGTGATGGTGGTCTCGTCCAACTCCTCGGTATATTCCTGGGCGTTTTCGTAGAACCGAACCAGACACCAGCCGGGCTTATTGGGAACGGCCTCAATCGAGAACGTGCCGGGGTTGTTATCGCCTCTTACTCTCATGCTTTCACCTCCCGGAACTGGAGGCGGGAACCAATCTTATCGCTTTTTCCTGATGAATAAACTCCAGCATGGAAGAAAAATAACCCAGCTTCCTGTTCACTGGTAATATGCCCGCCAACATTAAGCACCCTTTCCCCAAGGCCCGAGTACACAAAATCTGGGATGTAGGTGGTGGAGCTACCACCACCGGATATATCAGGTAGGAGTGCCCACGGGAAAACGGAGCTAAACCCAAGTTCTTTAATAAATCCGGAGTCCGGAGTAGTAAAGCCACAGGATTTGTAATTGTCGTTGGTGTCATCAGCATAACTCTCGGGTTCTGTGCAGATGAAAGCGACCTGGGTTAGAATGTTGATGCCATCGATAAACTCCGAGACATTCCCCCACGGGTTCTCAATTCCACGGTACTGCACCGCAGTCTTTCCATCAGTTCCCGCCGCTCTACCGGTGTGGTAGACCATGACGTCGGTCTCGCCGGTTTTGTGGGCGGCTGTGTCGTTGACGATTCCCTGACCTATCTTCGCTTGGCTGTTAAAATCGGCGTATTCGACCAGATACAACAAATCATAGGCGCACCATGCGGCGATGTCACGGAGCTGGAAGCCGGAGGCCATGTTTCTGGCGTGATCCCGGAATGTGCTTCTTGTTTTGCTCACACTCGGGGTCGTACCGGAATAGCTGGCAAGAATAAACCCCAGTGTACCTGACGATGCTTCACCGGCCTCATACCTCGCCAAATAATTATCACCGCTCCCCGGATGCAAAGAAAGTCCGTCTACTGGCCCATCCGCAATGTAATATCGGAAGATGCTTCCTACCCTTTCGATTTTATAGTAAAACTCCGGGATTTTTACCATTACGGGTCTATCTATGCTTGTCCTTTTAAATCCAGGGTCACCTTTCTTGGATGAAACTTTTCCGGTTGCATTATTTAAGGTACATTCCTCCATCCCCATCCACGGCATATAGCTGTCGAATGGTGAGGAGCCTGAGCCTGTCCCAACTGCGGGTACGGGCTCGGTTGTGATGTCCACAGTGACCAGCTTGTTGGGATCGTTGGCTTTGGTCAGACGGGTCAGGGCGGTGGATGGTTGGGAGCTGTCCCAGGAGACGCCGAAGACGGAGGTAAGGGATTCGACACGGACATAATATCCTGGGGTGGAGCTGGTGTAATTGCTTCCTGCGCTAATATGGACATAAAATACTGTGGAATTCGCTGCTAATCCATTGGTGCTTTTAAGCGCACTTATCGTAATGGTGCCAGAATCAACATCAACATTTGTACTTATGTACTCTTTGCTTTGCTGCGACTCGATAAAAAATGTTGTTGATTCAGCGTTAGTCTGCACCGATACAACAGCCGTTTTATTGTTTGCTCCTAATACAAGCGGGGAACCTGGACCTGACCTTGGAGAAAATGAAACTACAAGAGGTGCCCTCCCAATCGTCCACGTCGCGTTTTTCGTCTCCGTAGTCCCATCCCACCACTGGTAGCCGGGATTCGGTTGAAATCCCATAGTATAAGTCCCGGCGTTTGTTTGGTATGATGCCCCAACCAAAATAAGTTCTTCTGAGTTAAGGTCGTTCCATTCTGCCCTTTGTGCTTCGCCATTATAAGTAAGCGTACCCTTTTGGCTCGGCACTACCGGAATGATAATCGCAAACTGCACCGCCACGCTCAGAGAGGCACTGGCCGCCGTGTAGTTTGTCCCCTCGCTGGCCGATACCTGGATGGCCGTGTTGCCCGTCTCCACGCCTGTTACTGTCAGGGTGGTCCCCTCCAGGGATGCTGTAGCTACGCCGGAGTTATCAGACTGTGCGGACAGAGTGCCGTCCCCCGTGTAGGTGACAGCCACCGCCTGAGATGTGGTGGAGGTATCCAGGCTCACAGATGCCGGGTCAAACGTGATGCTGGGGGTGGCCTTAGCAATAGACCACTGGATATCCTTCGCCTCCGTGCTCCCGTCCGACCACTTGTACTGCGCTGTGGGCGTGACCACCGCTGTATAACTCCCGGCGTTTGTGGCGGATGTGTCGCCGGAAAGGGTCATCTTGCCTGCGTCATATCCCGTCAGGGTGGGGCTCTGGGCTTGTCCATTGTATGTAAGGCTCCCGAATACCGTGGGCACAGAGATGGTCCCACGCTCCACAGTGATGGCCTGCACGGCGGTCTTTGTTACCCCGGCCTCGGTGTAGATGATCTCCACCTCACTCGTCCCCTCCGGCAGTGCTCCGCTGGGAGAGTAGGTCCAGCCGGTGGCCGTCAGGGTGGCCCCATTGGAATACGATGCCGTGACCACCATCCCCGCAGGGTCAAAGACCTCTCCGGGGAGATATGTGATATTGTCAGGCGGTGTGGTGATTGCAATGCTCTTCAGCTTGATGCCGCCTCCTGCGCCGCCCACCATGTTAAATACCATCTTGCGCCTCCACTCTAAGGATATTTACCACAAGGTCCGATTCGGGTGTCTCCGTACACACAAAGGTCATTTGTCCGTTTGTGCCCACATCCTTTGCCCTCACAATAGCTGTGGCATAAGCCATATATGATTCTTCAGCTGGACATACGATGTAGGAATAGGCGCCCGTTAAAATCTTATCGTGGCTCACCGTTTGCTCGTTTTCGGCCCATCCAGATCCCGTAAGGGTCACCGAAAACGGCTCTGCTTTCGGACCGGGCTCCCCTTGTGGTCCCTGTTCCCCTCTGGGACCTTCCGGACCAATGGGCCCCTGAGCTCCAGCAGGCCCTTCAGGTCCTCGCTCTCCTTGATCTCCCTTCGGACCCTGGTCGCCAGTGTCTCCCTTTGGCCCTTTTAGCCCTTCAAGCTGCTCAGGGGTAAAATCGTCATAAGTAAACGGGTCTCCTTTGTCTCCCTTCTCGCCGTGAGGGCCCTGCTCTCCTGTTGGGCCATGGATGCCTTGCTGGCCTCGTGGCCCCTCTGGGCCCACATCTCCTTTTGGACCTGTCTCCCCAGGCTCTCCCTTATCGCCTTTAGGACCCTGCTCTCCCTGCGGACCGGCGGGGCCTGTATCGCCTTTCGGGCCGATCTCTCCTTGTTCCCCGGGCTCTCCCTTTGGACCTTGATCTCCCTTCGGCCCCTGCGGTCCCGCTGGCCCTTGGAGCTTGCCGATGCTCTTCCAGTTCATCAGGTCTTCCGACCAGATGTAGATCGTGTTGTCATCTTCCGAGCCCACGGCATAAGCATCCCCAGGCTCGCCAATGGGGTGGGCGGATTTCAGCTCCTCCAGTGTGTCAAAGCGGTCTCTCACTACAAATGAGGTCCCGTCTATTCCGGCGGGTCCCTGCGGACCGGGTTCTCCCTGGTCTCCTTTAGGTCCTTGCTTTCCCTGTTCGCCCTGGTCACCTTTCGGACCCTGCGGCCCTTCCGGTCCACGCTCTCCCGGAGGTCCCTGCTCGCCGGCTGGGCCTTGTTCGCCGGTATCTCCCTTCGGCCCTTGTAGGCCAACTGGCCCCTCTGGGCCTTGCGGTCCGGTCGGTCCCGGGTCCCCCTTTGGTCCAGCAGGTCCCTCCGGCCCCGGGTCGCCCTTCTCACCCTTTTCTCCTGCTGGTATTTTGAGCTCGTCTGATGTTTTATTCCCAATCAGTTCCACGCCGTTGATGCTGGGCCTGTTTTTGAGCTTATTGTAATCCGTGGTCCCAACAGTCCCACCTTCCGCGGGGAGAGGGATATCAGACTCCTTGTACTCCATGTCATCAGGGTCCCAGATCAGCCAGTATCCATTCTCGCCGGGTTGGGGCGGATTGTTGTTGATGCTGGTGAGCCTGTCCTCCATTTGCTCAAATTCAGAGGGCAGGGGAGGGGGGAAGGCGTCTGTGGCGTTGATGGAGTTATGCACATGGGATAGAAAAATATTGCTGTGCCGGACCTGATCTCCCAATGTCCCACGCACCTGCATCTCGTAGACCCCATCATCCGCCAACATGGAGGAGGTGAGGAGGGCATAGTAGACGTTATCTCTGCGGTTGAGCTGGATGATGTTTTTCTCTCCATCTTTTGCCACATCGACCTTCAGGTCCCAGTCCTCTGGAAGATCTGTGCTGATCTCCAGGGTAACGGCATTGTTGTCCCCCTCAAACCCCAACGAAAAATCCGCCGGGACACAAATATGCCAGTCCTGCATATAGAGCACAGCGATCACCTCCATCAAATCTTGCCTAGTTTCGTGTCTATCTCTTCACCGCTGTATTTGAGCATGTAATAGCCAGAGGGAGCCGCGGCCAGAGCATTGACTCCCGCACTGGCGATCTGCCCCCGCAGCTGCTCCACTTCCGCCCTGAGCTGTGCCACCTGGGCATTCAGTTCGTCTATCGTTGCCATGTCTACCCTCCTATACGATGAGCCGTCTGCCGTACTTGTCCAGCAGCATCAGGCCGTTTTTGTCCTTGAGCTGGCCGTCCTGGACCGGAGTCGTAACGCCGTAATACAGGATGATGCAACCGTCCGCGCCAGCTCCACCTTTGCCACCGGCTCCACCAGAGCCTGGCTTAGAATCATAGGCGTTTACAGTCGCACGAACATATGCGCGGTCAGTTGTTGTCTTTCTCACGGTAAATGTAGCACTTGCCCTAACATTGAGAGACGCAGACGCTGTTCCGCCGCCGCCACCACCGCCGCCGCCGCCAGAGCCAGACTGCCCATATTTACTTCCACGCACGCCATCGGCCCCCGTCCCACCATCACCTCCGTATGATGGCCGAAGGGTGCCAAATGCCTCGCCTGGGTTATAATCAGAGGAAAAACTGGCGCGTGTAGAGGCTCCACCGTCTCCTCCGCTGTTGTTCCCCGAGTCTCCTCCTGCACCGCCGCCACCTGCACCCCCCGCGTTCCCGGATACGCTATGTTGTCCTTTTGTGTCATATTCGTTTGCGTAGTTCGTAGGATTGTCGGAATCGTTGTAATCGCGTGAACTTGCGGAATTGCCACCTGCGCCGCCTGTCGATTCGCCAGCGGCCCCGGCACTTCCGCCTTTTCCGCCTCTCTCTCCTGCATTGCCGCTTGTTGCGAACGTCTCGCCTGTAATAATGTCTGTGTATCCTGCACCAGAGGACGTTCCAGAACCTGACGAAACACTTCCAAATGTTGTATTTCCTCCGGCGGCACCGTTAGACTGCCCCCCAGCTCCGCAGTTGTAAGAAATCCTCTGACCCGGCGTCACTGTGATTGTTTTCCGGTAAACCTTTCCTGGCGCTCCAGCTGCACCTCCATCCCCTCCTTCCCCTGGATCTGTATTACTCTGGGATGTTGATGCGCTCGTTGAAATAGTTTTGCTGCTTCCTACAGATAGACCAGACAGACTAACACTATCGCCCTCAGTAAAATCTTCCCCCCAAGTCCCAGAGCCGCCGGGCCCAGCCTCTCCAGGATTCCCATCATAGCCAGCTCCGCCGCCGCCAATTACGACCACCTCAACCTCACTAACACCATCCGGTACAGTCCAGGTCCCAGATCCTATGAGGAGTTCGTGCTCATCGTAGGTCTGACTATTATCCTGCCTGATGGGGGTAAATCCGACTAGCATTTTTTCGTTTGCCTTAATCGTATTCGACAATATTATGTCTGCTTCTTGAATGCAAACATCCACAGATGTCTTGTCGAATGGGTCCCATGTGGATATAAGATCCCCCGGAATTTCACCCTGGTAAACTACACTAGTTTTAATTGTCCGGTTCCATTTTAGGTAATTTACAAGGTTGTTTGAAACAGCTTGTGAATTTACCAGCGATACAAGCGTAGCGTCCTTCACTGCCTTTATGTTAGGCTCAGATGCGGAAGATACGGTTTTGATGATTTCTCGGGTGTTATGTTTATATTTCCGTCCCTTTAGAGTTCCGTTACCGGCAGATAGCTTTGCAAAGTTCGCGCCCTGGCTCTGTATCGTGAACCCGGAGGCAGTAAGACCATAGACCGGTTCATCAAAGGTGATAATATCGCCGCTTTGGGTCGTGCCGCTGAACAGCTCATCAAGATCTCCACTTGCCACATATTGGTGCTCTGTCAGTGAGACTTGGGTAACTTTTGACGCGTATTCAACAGAGGCGCCTTGATACATTCGGTCTGTCCCGATGTCACCACTCAGCCCATCCCACAGCTCCTCGATCCGTAACACGCCGTTCAAGTCTGTTCGGAGAGTGGCCCCCATCGCAAACAGGACTTGGGCGAGGTTGTCTCTCGGTGTTGCAATGGGGAGCCAGCCATATAACTTTATGGGCCGCAGCTTGTTCTGGATATCATACTTTACTGACCCGCAGATGCTACCGATAATGGATTCAGCAGTCTGCCCTGTATAGATGCCGCCGTAGTGGTTACCATCACTCAATATACCGACCGCAGATGTAGCCGAAACCTTGTACAAATCAGCTGCAGTTCTCTTCACGTCCTGGACATAAAATATCCCGAGTTGACGCTCACCGTTGAACACTGTGATAGGAGCGTTTCTGGAGAAATTGGTCAGATTCTTGTTTGGGCTTTTCAAAGTCACGTTGAACGTATTGCTCTCCAGAGAGGACGAAAGCAGAGATGTAGCCAGTCTCATATTTCCGTTCTGTATCTCTGTCCCGGTGTATGTTCGTCCGTCATATACGATTTTAGTCGTGTTCGCCATCTCGTATCACCTCACGGCTTTAGCTGTGCGTCCATGGGTACAAAGCTCACTTCAATCTCGCCCCAGTAGGTCACCCCGTTTTCCACCTTCTCAATGTCCTGAGATGCACTGGTGTAGTAGGCTTGGTAGCTGATGGTCTTCTGGCCATCAGCCGCCTCCAGTAGAACAGAATCATCAATGGAGTGCTGATAGAGATAGTCCCAAAAGTCATCCAGCCCTTTATAGTCGTCTCCGCGCCGAAACACGGTGATTTTGTGACCAAGGTATGTGCCGATGATATCTCGAATCATTAGACCGGAGAGGACGCGGCCCGCATTGTCCCCATCCAGCACATTGAAGTTCCGGTTGTAGGCCGAGATAGCGATGTCCGCATCAAATTCCCGCCCATTCAGTTTGATGTAACTCAAAATTACACCTCCACCAGCTCCACACCGATTCGTTTCCCTTCCGCTTGATTGGCCCGATAGGTTACACGGCCCAGCACCTGCTTGTCCACTTCCAGAATCACAGTCTGGTTGCCTCCATGGCCGTTTATCCCGCTCCGCTGGATTCCGCGCATGACCGCAGCCTCGATTTCCGATGTAGGAGCCTCGATGTTTGTTCCGCTTTTCTGATCCCCCAATACCGCCAAGAACTCACGGTTCGGCGGAATGACAGCGCCACGGGCCAGCGCAGGGACATCCTCTAAGGCGAGACGAGGGGCCGCCATTCTGCTGCTGAAGCCTCCGCCTCTGCTACTACTTGTGCCACTGCTTCCCAATTTAAGGGCCGCACCACCACCAAGAAGCGCGATGCCAGCCAGCACCATGGGCAAGTTATACGTCATTGCGCCGATAGAAACGAGAGCGATTCCGGCAAGCAACATCGCGGTGGAAACCCATCCAGCCACTTCTTCAAGATGCAGGGTTTCAACCCAGCTTTGAAGCGTTCCACTCTCTCTCCCGACAATCAGTCCAGCAATAAGCAATGTAGCCCCACCGATAAACATGGCGGGATTCACAGTCATAAGACCTATTGCAATAAGTCCAAATGCGACAAGCAAAACTGCAGCAGTTACATATCCCATTACTTTTTCAAGGCCCAATGTTTCAACCCAGTCCTGCAAACGTCCTTCATTTACCGAAGCAACAATTCCAAGACCAAGAACGATTGCACCTGCAATCAAGAGCAAGATATTCCCAGTTGCTGCCGCAATGGCTACCATTACAATTCCGGCCAAAAGTAACGCCACAGAAATCCACTGGGCAACAGTGGTCAATTTCAATTTCTCCCACCACGCCATCAACGTTTGCTCCCCAAGTGCTTCTACCGTAATTCCAACCGCAAGCAAGACTGCCCCTGCGGCAACCATAAAAATGTTTGTCATTGCCGCTCCAATGCAAATTAGCGCAATCCCGGCAATTTGGATAGCGGCTGCTACATACTCAAACGCAGAATCAAGCCCAAGCGTCTCCGCCCATGATTTCAGTGTCCCGCTTTCAATGCCCACATACACTCCTGCAGCGAATAAAGCAATACCGGATATTACCATCAAAATGTTCCCGAGACCAGCCCCAATACAGACAAGCGCAAATCCAGCAATAAGAAGTGCAGCAGTTATAAACTGCGCTGCTCTCGAAAGTCCAAGGGTTTCTGCCCAGTCTTGCATCATACCGCTCTGTGCCGCATACCAAATAGCCACACCAATCAAAACAAGACCCGCTATCACGAGCAGTATATTTGCTGTTGCCGCTCCGATTGCTACCATCGCAATTCCGCCAAGGATAACAGCGATGACCACAAATTCCTGTACACTGTTCAGCCCAAGCGAATCGACCCACGATTGAAGTTGATCGTTTTCTTTGCCAAATGCAATCCCGGCTCCAAGTAATAGAAGCCCGGAAATAACGAGCAGCAGACTTCCCATTGATGCACCGATTGCGACAAGCGCGATTCCTCCAAGCATCAGAGCAGCTGGGACCCACGCAGATACGCTTTCCATCATTTGTTGTAACCATCCGCTGTTTTGATTAACTGCGGAAAAATCGGGTGCAATTTCCTGATTTTTATTGGAACTTTTTTTGCTTCCACCTGAAAGCTGATTGATCTCATCAAATGATGCAAGGGACTTTTCTGCTTCCTCCGCTGCCTGCCCGGTTCCCTCAATGGCTTCTGTTTCATCATATAGATTTTCTGCGGACTCAGCAGCTTGTTCTGCTGTAGTCCCAAAAAGGGCCGCAGTAAGATGCGCCGCCATCGAAATAACTCTGGCCAGCATATCGACAAACTTGGTAAACGCTGGTATAATGATGTCAATTAAAGGTTGCGCCAATGTGAGCAGCGCACCCTTCAAGCGGGCAATCGCAGCACGAGCCTCGTCATTCGTCTTAATGACTTTTCCCATCCATTCGCGGAATTTTGCAAGTGCCTGTGAGATGATGGTAAAGATCAGTGCACTCCTGATGACCTCCCGCAGACGCATGGAGAACTTACTTGCACTTTTCTGCGCCTTGTCAACGGATTTTGCCATCTTTTCGGCGGATGGACCAGCTTTAGCCATATTCTGCTGGATACCTCCGGCCTCCGCCTTTGCACTGTTCAGTTTAGCCTCCAGACCTGAAATCTTAGAATCGTAAGCGGAAAGAGCCTTGTCGGCCTGTTTCCACTCCTTTTCGATAGCGTCAACTTCGGCCTGCTGCTGTTTCAGAGCGGCCTCGACCATAGGGCTATCTGAATAGGCGCGCATATAATCATCTGCGGTCGCTCCCGCTTGCATAGCGGAGTTAATGGCGTTCTGCTCATCCTGGAGCATTGCCAGCCGCTTCCGGGCCTCGTCCAGCTTTGCGTTGACCGAGTTCAGGTTATTTTCAAGGGGCAGTCGCCCCTGCTTTTTAGATGCAAGCTGATCCTCGATCGATTTGATTTGTTTATTCAGGCGGGTCAATTCCCGCTGTGCGTTTTTATCATCAATATTGGTCTCAATGACGATGGAACCGTCTGCGGACATATAAAACACCACCTTGAAGGGGAAGATTTATGTGGATGGGTATAAAGAAATCATAATCACAAGGGAGAAGTCCATGTGGGGTTGTGCGGTTGATTTTACTGTCCTTTTAGACGGTAAGGTTGTCGGGACTTTGAGGAATGGGGACACAATCTCTGTTTACACTCAAGATGGGCCGCATACGCTTTTATTTCAAAAAGGGAAAAAGATAGATTGTTCTGTTTCGATTCTTATATCGCCAGAAGACAAGGTATGGGTCGTGAATACGGAAATATCTGGTTCTCATCTTGCGGTAGATAGTCAATACGCATCAAACACGACAGAGGCCACCGCTTTCGATCGCGAGAACTCTCCAAGGAAACAAGCTAAGAGAAGCAAAGGAAATGTTGCCTTTGCGGTAGTAATTGTCGTTGCTGCACTTGCTGCTCTATCGCTTACTTTTAAGGGCCATTCTGATGATTCGTCAAACGATAGACCTAGCCCGCATCAATCAAACATTTCCACACAGCTTGACAATAACTTAACGCCGGACAGCCAGCCGGAGGAAATCACAATTTCTGCAACTGATTTGTGGGCGGCATATAAGGAGAACACAGTAAATGCAGATGCGCTATACAAAGATAAAATTTTGGTCGTGACTGGGACCATTCAAAATATTGGACAGGATATCGTGACAAAAGCCCCTTGCATTTCCATTGAAACAAATGACGGGTATGGACTTTATCCCATCCAATGTTTTTTCCCAAAGAACGGGGACCAGACAGATTTGATTGCTCAGTTAAAGGATGGAGATCAAATCGTAATTGCTGGAAAGTGTGATGGTATTCCTCTTGCGCAAGTACAATTAACAAAATGCTCCATACGATGACTTAGCCGCTCCTCCGGGGGCGGTTTTATTTTGCGCCCGTCCAGAAGCTTACAAGTTTGTTTTCTGCTTCGCTGTAGGTATGCTTGATATCAATAATGTCACGGTTTTTGCGGTAAAATTCCCGGTCAGACTTGTCTAGCGACTTTCCCTTGGCCTTCTTGTCGCGGATTCGGACGATCTGTGCGAATAAACAGTCTCCAATCTCTGAATAAGCAGAGAGAATAGTCCACCAGTGTATCCCGCCCGTGTTAGTTTCGATGTCGTAGTCCACAGCGCGGGCTTCATAGCCCAGCACACGATTGACCGGGGCGATGATGCGGGGGAAGTCCATCGGCCAGTCCACAAGGTGGGGACCTCTCTGCTCCCGTGGCTCCTCGCCGCCGTTGATGAACCGGAACACCTCTTTCATAGCCGCGTCATAGTCGGTCAGTTCGTCAAAGTCGATGTAGAAGATCTGGAGCACGTCAAGAGCGCGGTCCTCCTCGCTGGAATCCGGGTCGTTCATGGCCTCGAAGATATCAAGAATTACCCGATAATCATAGCGGATAGCAAACTCTTTCCCGTTTATCTCCACGCTTTTGGGAAGTCCATAGCTCATGTCGTGCTCCTTTGGTTACTTCTTCTGATACTTTTGATATTTTGCCGTGTACTTGCTGATGCGCGGGTTGGTCAGCTTTTGCTCTCTGGTGAATGTTGTGTCGATCTCATCCATGACCGCCATCATCAGGTTGCACCATACGGGGAGGCCGTTTGCAATGGCATAGACATTCATCCCTCCGAACACCGCCTCGCTCACAGGCGCATCAAATACGCCATCGATGATACCGCGCATCTCCGCATCCCGCTCCCTGGCAAACTCGAAGATTTCCTTCTTGTCCGCCATCTTCTCAATCTGAGCCTTGTAGCTCTCCTGCTTCTTGTCCAAGTCCTCAAAAGCAGAATACAGACGCTCTACAAAATTGCTGTCAGTTGGGTTGAAGGATACTTCACACTTTCCATTTAATGAATAGGCAACGAGTCCGCTATCAAAATTCAATTCTTTCATGTGTTAGACCCCTACTTCTTCCGTTGTAAATGTGACTGTTCCGCCGCTAATAGATGCTGTTCCAACAGTCCGTGTTCCTCCATAGGTCACATCAAGAGGCATTCCGATGGTGCCGCCCCCTTCTCCTCCGAGCCCACTAGGAAGAATGGAACAGGAAGAATACCGCTCCGCAAACACCGCCGTGTTGGCTGTTCCTGCATACAGATGAACTATCAGCATATCTTGGTTCATCAAAGCATTGACATTCTGATCTTTGATAGCCAAATTCCAAATCTTCTTCTGTGCCGCATCGTCTGCATCCAGTTCACACGGATCAAATGTCTGAGTAATTGTAGGCTTCTTTCCATTTGTGTAAGTATTTCCGAAAATATCCACTTTTGTTTCGGTTTGCCAGTCGTATTCAGAGGAGCTGTCCTCCACTCGCTTGCCGATTGGAGACCACTTAGGTGTCTCATTTTCCCCTGTGTTTAGATAAGCAATCAACATTTCTCGGCCCACGGTCTGGCCGGGCGTGGTGTTAAATGTTAAATCAGAATTAGGCATTTTGCTTCTCCTTTCACACGCCGACCTCATAGGTCAGCTTCATTAAAATCTGGTAATCCTCAATGCCCCCCTCATAGGAGGCGAATTTGGAAGATTGGGTTGTCGGCTCTACCTTCAGCGCACGAACCCCATCTCCAAGGTCGGGCAGGTTCTTCCTGGCCCAGTCCCCGAAGTGGTTCAGTAGCTCGTCTGCTTCCAATCTCCGGTCGTTGCTGTTTCCAGGCTTGATGCGGTAGATCAGTTTGAATTGATACTCCGCCTGGTATCCGCCCAAAATGTACTGCTTGGTAATATAGGTCCCCTGGATGGTGGACAGGGCCATGGCCGTCTCTTCCCCGATGGCAATGTCCAGCGATTCGTACTTGATCATTGTGACCGGCTTCTCTGGGAAGGTGTTCACCCACACATTCATGGAGCGGGAAATCTTGTCTACCTCTTCCGCCGTTGCCAGCATCCGAGGCTTTTCTTTTTTTTCAGAGATCACGCTTCACCGCCTTGTCCGCCACACGGACCCACTTCTCTATGTTTTCTGCCTTGCTGGCCTCGAACCAGTGGGATTGTGCCTGTCCGTGCATGGCCTTGTTGAATACCAGGTTCTTGTCTGTTAGCACCTTTGTACTACCTTTCTGCGCGTAGCTACTGCCGGTAGCGGGGTCCACCATCAGCTTCCCAAAATACAGATATCGGGCGTATGGGCCCGGATAGATGATTTCGCCCCCATCGACGCGCGTCCGCTTGTCCAGGCTGCCTGTCAGCGCCGGAACATATGGCGATGTATCCTTGCGGACCTGCATTGCCACTATGTGGGCTGCTTTATCGCTTGCAGATGAAACTTTTTCGCGCAGTGAATCCAGGCCGGACGTATGCACATTGAATTTCAACATCAGGCTCCACCTACTTCCCAGTGGGACATCTCCCCCCCGAAGTCCTTGAAGTCAACCGTTTTCACGTCATAGACGTAGTCATAGGCGGCTGATATCTTCTGGCTACTCCAGTCCGGGTGGATGGCCTTCCCCTTGACAAAAAAGGTGTTCTGCCCGGGAGATAGGGTCCACATCCCGTCCCGGCTCTCGCCGTTCCAAAACTCCACGGGTCCAACGTAACGCTTCTTCTCGCCGGTCACACCGTCAGTGGCGGATGCGTTGGTCGGTATGTAGAGTGTTACAGCATCGGCGTCCACAAGTCCGCTCTCGTTGACGTTTTTCCCCTTCACCGCATCCAGAAGAACGCCTTCCAGCACTGTGATATGGTTGACCGTCGTTTCCTTCATAGTGGCCGGGTCAATCTCCACCGACACGTTATAGAGCGTCACAGTATGGGGGAACACAGACGCACCCCCTTCCCCGGTAGAGCAGGCCGGTCCCGGCCAGGTACATATTCGCCGCTTCCGCCAGGCCAGCTTTTACGGAGGTGGCGGAGGCGGCCGCCTGTGCCGCACTCTCGCCTCCGCTCTGGTAAGTCTTAGACCAGCTTCCCACAGTCTGGCTCTTAAGTTCTCCGCCATCCTGGGACAGTGCAGCAGACAAAGACTTCTGCGCCAGTGCCTGGGCCGTGTCGATGGCCTGATACTGTTCAGCGACAGCGCAGCAAGCCATCTTCACGGCATCCAGATCCTTGTTTTGAGCTGCCCGTCCCTGTGTATAGTAGTCCAAAAACGAACTTGCACGCAGAGACAGGCGTGGGAAATCGGATGCCATAATGGCTGTCCCAAGGTATGTGGTTGTGTAATACCCATAGTCTACATAAGCCATTATAGAGCCTCCTTTTAGACCGATTTTGTGATGGTGACGGTATAAACCTTCTGGGCTACCCCGTTTTTCACAGTGATGGTCAGGGTGTTAGCCCCCTCCGTCCAAGTTGCCGCCGTGCCGTTGTCAACAGGGCTCTCTCCGTTAAGGATGGTCACAGTTGCATCCTCGTCCTCTGGTGTGGCCGTTACAGTGTTTGTTGCGTTGGTCGTTGTGGCTGTGTACTCCGTCGTATCTGGGTCAAACGTCGGAGTGAGTGTTAGCGCGCCAATCGTCAGCCCCGAGAGGCGCGCGCTTAACCCCCCGCCGGTGCGTAAACAGCAAAAGGGAAAGCATTTTCCAGGCCCACGTTATATGCATTGATGGGATTGGGGATCTCCCAGCCTAGCCTCATAACGGCGCGGAGGGCCACCATGTCGTTCTGCATCAGGTTATACAGGATATTCCCGGTAGTGGGGTCCTGCACCACGCCGCTGTCAAAAATCTTGAAGGTCATATCCTGCCGAATGGCGTAGACCAGCTGGCTCCAATCGCCTACGATGGCAAGGGATTCCTCCGGATCGTAAGCGCCGTTTACAGGGAAATACATACTCATGCCGTCCAGTGCGTAGCGGGTATCACCCTGCATGTCGGTCTTGAAGATGGGCTGTCCATTCTTGTCAACCAGGCCGCGCAACTTGGCACGCATCTGGATGGCGGCCATTACACCATTGGGGATGTAACCGCTCTCTTCTACCTTGGCGATCACGCCGCCCTCGCCCATGATGTCCTTGAAAATATCGCTGGTAGCAGTCACAACAGCGTTTGCAGTGGTAGCAGAAGGGACCAAGCCATCACGCCAGGAGGTGGGCTTGTCCGTTCCATACAGAATAGCGGCGTCGATGACCTTGCCGAATGCTTCCTGGAGACGGGGGCGTACTTCACCCCAGATGTCGTAGTCGCTGTCATCCAGCACCGCCTCAGGGATTGGCACGATAACTGCAATCTCCTCGGCGTAGATCTTTTTCTTGTCCCATGCCATGTTGGTGGTCTTTTTGAGGGATGCCTTGGAGTCAGACGCTCCAGTCGTAGCCTCGCCGTTCACAAAGTAGGCGGTGGGCAGTGCGTCCAGCACGTTAAGGGTCTGAGTCTTACTGGTCATGTTTGGCAGCCGTCTGGCCATTCGCAGCACGGCGGACTCCGTTACGGCTCCCTGGATAATCTCACGGGTCACGGGTTCAGGAATAAGCCCGGAAAGTTTACTTCTATCAATAATATCAACAGCCATTTAGGTTCTCCTTTCATTTCAGTGCGCCCCGAATCAGGGCATTCATCAGGTCGTTTTCTCCTGTTTTGGAGCTTCCGCCACCCACAGGAGCGGTCCAGTCAAAAGTGGTCTTTTTGCGGTCAGCGGTCAGCGCGTCCACAGCCTGCTCAAAGGTGGTCTTATCGTTCACCATCTTCCCTGCCTTGAAAGCGATAAACTCCGCCTCCTCGCCGGTCAGGCCCTTTTGGGCCAGATACAGGTCCCGCTTCAGCTGGTCCCGCTCCGCCTCTGCGGCGGTAAGCCTTCCGGCCAGCGTATCCCGCTCTCCGGTCAGCTTATCCCAGCGTTCTTTCTCACCAGCCTGACCTTCCTTCCATGTACGGAAAGCGGTCATTTCTTCCTCGCTGGGCATGCCCTTCATGGCTTTTGCAAGCCGTTTGCCAATCAAGGTGTCAACCTCCGCCTGAGTGAAGGTTTTCTCAGGGGCGGGCTCCGGCGCAGGGGCCGGGGTAGGGTTATTGATAGGTTCGCTCATAAATACCTCCGTTTTTTGTCAGGGCCGTCGCCCTGCGGTTTTACGCCTCTCGGCAAAATAGAAAGAGCCATCAAACCGTTACAGTTCGTAACCGGTTCAATGGCTCTTGGCTCACAGGCTCTTGGCTCTATGCAATATTCACTTCGATATCGTGCTTACATGCTTTGCATCGGAATGGCATGTTTTGTACCTTCGTATCTGCCCGGATTGGGAAAAGTGCTTTCCCGCAGTGCGGGCAGCAGTACCACATTCTTCCGTTGATCTTTTTTGTCATTCGCTTCCCCCGACAATTTCGATGCGTTTAATCTCATCTTCCGTAAATCCGATCAGCAAACCGTTTTCATTCTCCACATCGAACTCCAGAAACTCATTTCCATCATCGTCAAAGTCGTAATCATACCCATAGAGCTCCCCAATCGTCATGCGCCCGCTTATGGAAAAAACTTTAATTTTCTTTCCGAAGTAAATCTCAGGATTTTCAATTATCATTTTTTCCACCTCCCCGAAAATGGGACACCATGAGTGCCGCTTTTACTGTAGTGGATTTTGATGCTTCTTGCAATCATTATATCACCATTTCTGTTGATCGTATAGCCAATTTCTTTTCCAGCATCAATAATTTCTGTGTTTTTCCACTTTTTAAAATCATCTGTAAGATTGATTTTCCCGCTACCTGCCTTTGCGTTTATGATGGCTTGTAACTCCTCCATAGAAACCGTTATTACACTTCTACCCGGTATAGCCATACCAGCCATATGCCGCGCTTGTTTCTCTGGATTGATTTCCAACGGATACCCACCGCTTTGGATTGCCTGCCTGATCGGTGCTTCCGCATCGCGCTGTATTTTGAGGGCTGAAGCCATTTGCTCAGATGCCACATCGGTATAGGTAACTTTCATCCGCTCCCGCTGCAACGGCAGCCCCGCGGCCTCGCTGAACGACTTGTATTCTGCGTTTAGCCGCCGAATGCGGGCTGTCACCGCTTGGGCGTCCTCTTTCAACCCTGCGGCCTTGTATGCCGCCTGTTCCCGCTTCAGCCTGCGGACGGTCCGCTCAATTTGCCTCTGCTTCTGGGTAGCCTCATAGGCTGTATAGTGCTTACCCTCAAAGTCCACGTCGTGGCCGTCGTCAATGTGGACCAGCTGTTCGTCTGTGTATGTGCGCTCCATCACACCATCCACAAAGGCCGTCCTAATATGGCGGCAGTTTGCTCCTTCCAAGCCGTCCACATAGCCCAGGCCACACACCTCGTAGATGTTCGGATACTTGTCACCGGCTCTGACAGAGTACACACGGCCTTGCCATGCCTTGTGATTCTGCCATCCAACGCCCTTGTCCCGGGCTCCGATGTGAGCTGATATCTCAAAGTATGGTGTCTCCAGATATTCCGCGCTCTGCTCCGTGTACTTGGCACAGATCTGGGATACGCCTGTCATCACTGCACGGCGGGCAGCCACGTCGATATGGTCACGGTGGCCGCTCTCATAGTCCACCATGCGGAGTCCGCTGTCTGCAAGCTGCTTGACGGCGCTCTTGATAGCCTGATTATAGGATATAGCCCCGCTCATGATCTGCATCTCCGCGCTGTCCAGCGCCCACTGGTAAGCCCTTGCATAGGGCAGCATGGTTCGCCCGTTGTCCAACAGAAAGCCCATGGAGCGGGTCAGGTTTTGCAGTTCTTTCCGGGTCTGCTCATAGATGGCCCAGGTATCCTCTACGCTCACCATCGTCTCTGGCTTGGTCACGCCTGCCAGATCAATGAGGTCGGTATAATATCGCTGGTTCCGCTCCACCACCTCGTCCAACAGCTTGTCCAGCTGCTTCCGTGAGAGATTGGAGGTTCGCTGGATGGCTTTCTCAATATCGCCCAGGTCGATACCGTGGGAGCGTAGCGCTCGGATATCCTGTACCGCCACTTCGTTCAGCTCACCGGCGATTTTCAGGCGGGAACAAATTTCATCCAGAAGTTTCAGTTCAAGGGAGCGGTACAGCTCCGCCAGCTCTTCCGGGAGGGAGTCTAATAGTTCTGGAGTGAAGGGATATTTCATTCAATCTCCTCTTCCTCCTCGTCCGTCATATCCTCCATCTTGGGGAGCATCTTCTTTGCTGTGGCCTCGTCCTCGTTATACCACTTCATGCGGTATTCCCACGGATTCATGATGCCCGCCGCAAGGTCTTGGCGGTCGTTGTTCCGTTCAGTCGTCTTGTCCTCGATGATGGAATCATCGAAGTCAATGGTGACCTCTGCATCCTCATTCAGCCCCGCCCCCATTGCCGTGTTGCCGAGGTGGAGAATGATCCGGCACAGCTCCTTGATGGCGCTCTCCAAGATAATTTCGTGCTTCTTGATGGTGCGGAACATGGTGGAATTCTCGCTGATGACCTGGGTGGCGGTGGTGATGTTCCCGCCGTCAAATCGGTAGTAGGTCTCGCCAAATCCGCACTTGCTGGACAGCAGATTAAGCTGGGTCTGCACTCCCTGAGTGTGTTCCGACGTTCGGAGTTTCATATCAATGGGCTGGATGGCGGCTCCGCTCTCGATATCCTCCGGCAACACATAATAGGCAAGATCATCAGGGTCAAAGACAGGCTCACCATCCAAATACTGCTGGGCGGACGGCTTGACCATCACCCGTTTTTTCCCAAGTACAAACTCATTGACGTAGCTGTCAAAGGCAATATCCACGCCCTTCATGCTGTCGATAGCGTTGGCGTAGACCGAAATCCCGAGTGGGATGGAGTAATCGAAGTTGTTGGCGATATTGGGCCGGTCAATGACGAATTGCCGCCGGTTACTTCCGGTGTGAACCACGGGCGGCACCCTCTCAAATCCCTGCACCGATGCCATCGGCACCTCAGCATCCACGTTCTGGTTGCGGTATGTATACAGCCGGTTCTCAATGTCATACAGGCCGTTGACCTTCCTGTGGATTTGCAGGTAGCAGTAATCGTCCCCATTGACATTGACGATATTGTCAAAGGCACACTCGGTAATAATGCCGTTCTGCCAGGCCAGGGGCCAGATATGCTCCACCGTCACATAGTCGATGATGATATCTGTGGCGCTTCCGGGAACGGGCCCCGCCTCGGTGAACCCCATGCCAACCACGCGGGGGATAAAAGCCACCGTGCCAAGAGCGAAGGCCATTTCCTGCATCTCGTTTGAGCGCACCCGGAAATTGTTCTCTTCCAGCACCCGGTCAATAAACTCCTGCTCTTTCGTTCCGTCCAGGGTAATTTCAACCCGCTCATTCATCAGGAGATTTGCCCAGTCCTCCGGGATCTTCTTCCCCATGTTGAGCGTGTACCGCTTGCACCGCACAATCCCGGCCCCATTGCGCACCCGGTAACGATGAAATCCCTTCACGTCGCCCTCATACCAGGACTTCCACTCCTGGACCTTACCGTAAAATCCCTCGTTGATGGTGGCAAAGCCCAATGATTTCAGTTTGTCTATGATGGTCATGCTATCACTCCCATGCGCCTGAATACCCGCTCCAGGGCGTACCGTGTTGCATCTATGGCGTGGTTATTTGCATCGGGGTATCCGCTGATGATCTCTCCGTCCTTGTCCCGCTCATACTCGTAACTCACAAATTCACGCGCCGCATTTGGCGTTCTTCTGCGGTCTATAACGATCTTCCGCCGCTGGAGCCATTTCATTCCGTACTCCACGCTCCCAGGCCCCTTGATGGCCTCCTTTGCAGGCAGGCCCATGGCCCGGTAGTCCGCCGCCGACTTCGGCTCAGCACTGTCGCAGGTGATATAGGCGTCGGTGTACCCCTTCTCCTTTATCTTCTGCCCGCTGGCGTCGTTGGTCAGCTTGTTCTCATAAATTTCATCCACCAAATATATCGTCTCACGCGCTCTGTCGTAGTGGACCCGGACAAACGCAAATGGGTCAGGGAACCATCCCCAGTCTACGCCCTGGTAGATATGGTCAAAGGACGCCACTTCCGCGTCCGTGATGTCCCGCAGTTCCAGATTGTCGAACACATTCCCCCCAGTGCCCACCGGGATGCCGAGGTACTCGTGCTGATAGGCCCGCTCATCCACCGCTCTCAGGTGCTCGGCTTCCGCCAGAAACTGCGTCCCAAGCCACTCTGGCGGGGCCTCCAGGTATGTACTCTTGTGGCACAGCCTGTCTGCCCTCTCTTCCAAGCTGTCCTTGTTGGCCCAGTTATCTTGACTGGTGGGTGGGTTGTAGCTCTCAAAGTTCCAGAACTTAGATCCGCCACGCATGGTTGATTGTAGGATGGTGCGAATCTCTGCCCGGCCTGCAAATTGATCTTTCTCCTCAAAATGTGTTACGGCAATATATCCAAAAGGCACTTTGATAGATTTTATTTTCATGGGATCATCAGCGCCCCGGAACATAATCTTTTGTCCGGTAGGCCGATAAATCAGCTCCATAGGCTGCACCTTTGCATCCCAGTAGGCCGCCATGCCCAGCTCTCCGATTGCCCAAAGATACTGAGCATATACGCTGTCCCGAATTGTGTTTGCCACCTTACGCAACACCAGAGCATGGGTATTGGGATTGTTCAGTAGGATGAGTGGTACGAGCAGGGACACGCAGGAAGATTTAAGCGAGCCTCGGCCACCAGACAAATCATAGTGTGTGTGTCCGTGTTGGAATACGTCCCGAGCCAGTATATGGAATGACGGGCCAAGAATGGATGATAAACGAACCTCAGACATCTATGACCACCTTGACTTCCATATCCTCACTTGTTTTTTCGATGGGCTTGTCCCTCCACCTGTCCGGTCTTCGGTTCTTCAGCCAAAAAATCTGTGCTGTGGTGTTACCATCCAATGCAGATGCCAACAAAGCGTTTTCAACCTGGTAGTCAACGACTTCTTTTCCTTTTTTTAGGGCCTCACAAATCTCACTATGAGCATTTTTCCACTCATATAATGTTTTTGCAGTAATCCCCATATTGTGGGCGATCTGTTCAACTGTCAGCCCGTCTCGTGCCCATCCTTCAAGCAGCAGAAGCCCATCCGGCTCCAGCCACCGTTGATATTTGCCTTTCGCCACAATGGGCTCACCACCTTTCGGTCCCGTCCCCGTCTCGTGCAACAGGGCGCGGTATATATACCCCTTTTGGGGTATGCTGCGGGTTTGGTCAGGCTTTCCGCGGGCCTGTTCGCCCCTGCGCTGGATTCCTCCAACACTTTAACCGGCTGGCCGCCGGGGCCTTTGTCTCACCAGAGATAGATACAAGTTATTGCCTGCATCACATTCACGCGGAATCGAACCGCGCTCCCTTCGCTCCAGCCCTCTGCCATTGATACGGATTCGAACCGTCCTTTTGGTGCCACCGCCCGCCTCATGCGGCGAGGAGAGGCATATATTCCCGGCAGCAGGAGGCCGACTGCCGGGTGTAGGAAGGAGAAAGAGATAGGGAGCACAGGGTATGCCCCCATGCTCCCATTGTCGCATACTATGAAGTTTCTCCTCCCACTTTTGTGGGCGGTTATCTTCCTTGTTTTGAGATGATTAAAGGTTAAATTCTGTGTACAAACGGGAAATTTGTCCTCCCCAACAAATAGTCTGTGCTGACCCCATAATAGTCTGCGATCTTGTATAAGGCATCCATAGATGGTTCCACTTCTCCTCGCTCGTACCTCCTTAACATATCAGGATGAAGCCCCATCAGTTGCGATGTAACTGTCATGCTCCTTACTGGCCGCATAGACTCTCTCATTCTCCTCAGCCTCTCCGGGAACTCGTTCAAGGGCTATCCCTCCTCGCCCTGGGAGTATAGATTCGATTGGCAGTGCTCTTCTCAGCTTTCCGCACATCACCCAGGAGTCGTTCAAGGCTTTTGATTGTTGGGCGGTTTTGGTCTATCCAATCAAGCACCGGGGCCGTCTCACTCATAGTGTCTTTTGCAGCCCGTCTTTTCTGGCGAACTCCTCTCAGCTCCTTCGATAGACGAGCAAAGTCGTGATAGTCATGATCCTGAAGCTCCAAGCTATGTAGGATATCCTGAGTCTCATTATTTGCTTCCTGCTCGTTCACTTCGGACATATGGTATCGTTGCTCGGTTTCTCGTAGATAGGAGAGAAATGTTTCTATTCCTTGGCTGGTCAAAGGCTATCCCTCCTCATGCTGTCCGCCCTCCCCGTCGTGGATGGAGCCCTCCATCTCAATCAGAAACGCGGCATTACAAGCCAAATGCCACAAGTGAGGCAGGCCGCTTTCCTGATCGCACTTCTCCCCCTTGAGATAGGCCAGCCAGTGCCGGTAGAGTGCATCCCGGTAACGTTGCGGCTCCACCTGCCGCCAGTTCTCTGGGTCGTGATACTTTGCGTTCCCGTACATACGGACCGCCGTCACAGCGTCGATTAGACTAACAGGAGTAAGCGTGGGGCGAGGCTTCCCTGCGTCTGCTTTGGCTTGCTGGTCATCTTCATGTTCCCATGTACTGGTAATGATAACTTCGCTCATTCCGCACCTCCGATTATCTCGTCCATGGCTTGTCTCCTCCCATTGTTTCACTCCATTGTTTCACTTTTGTACCTCTCAACCTGCATCAAACATTATTTCGGGCTTTCCCAGTATCTCCTTTTCAGGAATCCCGTCTTTTTGTTCAAACGGGATGCTGACTTGAAATTCCGGCCTAAAGTCTCCATCCCCATCCGCGTAAAATCCAACGAATGACGAATGGCCGACAGAACCGCAATGTTCCATCCATTTTAGAAGAGAGCAAAAATCATTCACCCATCTTTGGTTCATAGTAGCCGTAACCGTGAATGTAACTTTGTTCATTTCTTTTCCTCCCAAAATTCACAAACTTGGTCTGCGTTCACGAAGTCCGCACAGTATGGGCTATCTCCATTACAGCACACGCCCTGGAAGTCCTCGTACCATGTGCAGGTGGCGCAGCACTTAGTCATGCTCGTCCTCCCTTCGCTGGCCCTCACTACAAAACTTAATCCGCAAACTGGTGCGCATGAATGGGGCATCATAAGCTGGGCAAGCGGTTGTATTCTTGTACACGCACTCTCGGCACCCGACCACAGGCACAGCGTCGATGGTGGGGGCATTATCTATATCCTCTGGCATGATATCAAGCGGTAATTTATCAGCATCAATCAGCCTCATGCTCGTCCTCCTTGTCCATGCGAACGCCGCACCACGGGCAGAAAGTAGCGCCCTTGTCTCCATCGTCGCTGTACTCTTTGCACTCCGAACAATACGGGATTTTCCCTGGTTCAAAAATCCATCTCCCGTGCCTGACCTCCGCAACGTCGGCGGCGGGGAGTTGTACAATCTCTGACCACGCCGCAACATAATCCCCGCTGGTTCGCTTGACCACATCCAGCGCGACCGCCCTCTCGATGTACTCTTTCATCGCTTATTCTCCCTTACAATGTAAAATGCGATTTGAATAAGGCCAAACCCAAAAATAAAAACTGCTGCGGCCCAATTCAGCGCGGTATTACCAGTTCCGTTTATCCCATAGTAAACATTCAGTGCCGCCAGAAAGAAATTCAGGCCAGCGAAAAATATCATTCTGAGCTTCCTCCTTTTTCATCCTGCTCCCTCCGTAGTGCGGCCTTTAATACTTTCATTCGTTCTTCGGCTTCTTCTCGGTTGTATGGTGTCCCACAAATATCAATCAGCGGGGAGGACCATTTCTTTGGGTCAAAATATACAACCGCATACCGCCCATTAAATCTCTGGTCTCTTTGCGGCTTCATTTCTCCACCTGACAGCGATTGTTCAATCATTGCAACAAACGGGCCGATAAAACACCGCCCCTCCCTGTCCGCCTGGGCCAGTTCGCGGAGGCGGTCAATGGAGCCGAGCTTTTGGTATTCTTTCAACAAAATCATCGACTTCATAATTTCGCCAGCGTATTCTTTGGGCAGGACTTCCTCCGGCTCCAGGCCGGTTTCCTCGTAGGCGGCGAGGCGGTCAACCCACGCCCCGGAATATTCTGTGTCGCCAATTTTGAGCCGCCATTTCCCGCCGTCAAAGTATGTCAACCGTTCCATGTCAGTCCTCCTCGTGCCAATTTTGTAATGCATGTTTTAGGGTTTCATTCTCCCGATTCACCTGATCCAGCTCGGCCCGCGTAGCATGGCAAACCGCCTTTTCTTTCTGATACATTTCCCGCAACCTCTCGTTTTCGTGCCAGAGTGTGGAGAGGGCGTGGGCGGCATCCATGCACAGGTCCATGATTTCCAGTGTTGCCTTGTCCTTGTACAGGCTTTCAGTTCGCAGCCGCTCAATCAGCTTCTCAATATCCATCAGGTGTCCTCCTCTCCCTCCGGCTAAAACAGCCGGTAATTTAGTTCATCATCTAGCATCGACCAGCGGAAAATTTTATCATCCACATAGATCATCCCCTCGTCCTCCAGTTGGAAGCGTCTGTCAAAGTCGTGGACAGTGTGGCCGTCTGCCTTGAACGTCACCGGGCTGTCGCTGTCCCATTTGAGCATCAGCGTCCACAAATCCGGGTAATTCCTCCGCAGGAGCCGGAGCTGCTGAACGCCCTGGTTGTGGCAGAACCAGCAGCCTCCACGGGCTGCGGTGGTATAGATTGGGGAGAGAAGGTCGTTTTCCTCGCACCACCGACGGCAATCGGCCTCCGTCCAGCCTAACTCCACCAGTGGAGATCGTTTATTATCGGACAGGCTGTGGAACCTGTTCGGCTCGTCTACGGCGATACCTACATACTGGATTGCATCTCTCGGAATCCGCGCCAGTACGTGTTGTTTTAATCGCGAGTTGCACCATGGGCCTCTCTGATAGGGCCAACCATAGATTTTCCCGCCCCGTTCCCCGTCGCTCTCACAGGTCATATAAAAAACATCCTGATAACACCGCTTCGCCCTGACGTGCTCCACCTCGATTCCCCACCGCTCCTTGATGATCTTGTCGGCCTTGGACTTAAACTCCACCATCGGCGGCAGGTCTGCAGGGATGGTATCTGTGGCCCAGACATCGGCTGTCACAACTCTGTCGATGGGCCATCCGAGCAGCTCACACGCCCCAAAGCAGGCCATAGAGTCTTTTCCATAACTAAGGGACAAGATATGTTCAGGCATCGGCCTCTCCCTCCGGCGGGCGGCGGTAGAACACCCAATGCGGGATTTCTTTCACATCGTAAATGCTACCTGCCGGTGTGATGATATGCCCATGCTGGCACAGACACCAGTACCCGTTCCCGCCCTCGATGGGTTTGCAGGCAACCCATACAGGCTCGTCCATCTCCCGCAGCTCCTCCAGCGTCAGCGGCTCGTTCGGCGGGGCGAGGGTGGGCATATCGTAGAGTAACTGCATTGCGCCTTGCCATGCTTTTGCCGCTTGGTTATTGCCCATAGACTTATGATGTAGATACTGCTCTTTGAGCAATTCCATGTATTTCTCTGCATCAATCGGTCGTACTTCCATCTTTCAACGCCTCCCATCTATCACCATCTCCACGGCCTCGTCCGTCATGGGATCGCCGCACCATGCGCAGAAAGGTGTTTCTACATCAGGGGTTCTCCCGCATTTTGTACATCGGCACTGTATATTTCCAGCTCCCAAAGGCGGTAAATAGTGTTTCCACACCCCCCTCCAGACCTTCTCCACCTTCTCCCGGCTGATTTTCCCCATATATCTACAAATCCTCCATTCTGTGTAGTATTATTTAACTGCGTGGAAAGTGAGGTGATTTCATGGTCATGCATCCAGTTTCCTCAACGGACATAGCCAGTATCGGATATGAAAATGGGACTCTCTACATCTCATTTCATAAGGGTGGCACCTACGCCTATTTCGGTGTCCCGCAGTCTGTATATGCTGGGCTCATGTCCGCAGGGTCCCACGGAAAATACTTCCACTCATTTATCAAGGGTAGGTATGGATATTCCAGGGTCTAATCTATAACTACCAGCACCACCGCAGGGCCGTTTACTGAGACTGTCACATCTTGGTACGGCTCTGCGATGTGTGTTTCTACGCCCTCACGCTTTCTTAGTTCGTCTACCAGATCGCAAGTTTTAAACTCAGATAGCTGCTCCCGGCTGACGGGGCGGAGGGCGGAGAGGGCCCTTTGCTCTAATTCTAGCATAGCTTTCCTCGCTTCCTCAATATGGCCTTATATCTCCTCAGTGTATCAAGCGGCATACCGCCCATCCTCTGGCAGATCTCCGCCTCTGTCATTCCGGCCCTAGCCAACAACATCACCTTGTCGATGTCATATTTGAGCCTTTGACCGCCTCTCTCTTCCGGGATATCCCGCTTTGGCTCTGGATCATACTCCGGACACGACCTTATGTAGTAGCTCTCTATGTAGCCGCCCTTTGTGCCGCCCTGTCCTCGTTTTTTCGTTTTGTTGGCCCTCCATCCCGGAACAGGGGAGAAGCTGCGGCTCCAGGAGCACCCTCCGCATGCTTTCTGACAGGTCCAACATGGATTTTCATGCATACGGCCTTCCCCCCGGCATGATCTCGACCTTGATGGCGCCCCCATCCCAGAACTCATGCGACACCATCTTGACCCATTTCCGGTTATCATCCGGTAATATGTAGCCTTTCATTGCGTCCAGAAACGCTTTCCCTAAAACCGCATGATTATCGCAGTCCAGGCCGTCATCCCAATAAAATCTCACCTTCACCGGTCGGTCTAGCATCCTGTTCCTGATCCCAGCTTTATGCATAGCTGCTCGGGCGATCATGTGGAGCTCTTCGGCATCCTTCCGCCGCTTCTGTGGATGCTTGCCCGCATAATAGGCGTTCAGGCCAAATCTTCGGTTCCATTCTGACTTCCCTTTTTTGGTCGTTGGGTAGTTGATGATAAAACTCAGCATTTCTCCGCACCCCTTACTCTAGCGATTTGGAATACGAATCTAAAACTGTTTGTAGGGCGACTGCTACCTCTTCATACATTTCCGAATATCTATCAAGACCTTCTGACCTCATAAAATCTCTCTGAGCACGCTTTCTTTTGATTTCGCCCATGACTAATTCATAGACCCTGTCCACGTTTCCGCGCCTCCTCCCATGAATAGCACTTTATCGGCCTCCCTCCAGCTTCATATAATCTTCTGGATGGCTCGTTATATTCAAGTTTGATCCTTGCTCTAGCTCCGAACTCTCTATTTTTCAAAATAGTGAGTAGGGAGGAGTACCCAAGTTCCTGTTCTCTCTCCTCGGGTACTCGTTCAACCTTGAATACATTGTCAGCTCTGTTTGTAATGTCGCTGGAACCTCCGACATCATCTGCCTCCAAACGTCTGCCCTCTGTCTTCCTTGGGTGTGCCACAAGGTGCACATGCACGTCAAGTCTTTTGGCAAACGAAACCAGACGCCCCGTAAATGCGGACTGAGCCCTCCAGAATCCAAGGTTTGATTCATCTTTCAGCTCCGCAGTCATAATGTTATCTACGAGGAACGTATCTGCTCCATATCGGCGGTTGGCATACTCAAAAATCTTTAGAATGTTTGCTTCATCGTGCGCCTCTTTTCTTTGGATGTCTGTTAAGAAAAGGCGCTCGTTCCACCATTTGTCGATATAAGGAACGACCTCTTTATTCACGTCAAACAGGACCCGACCGCTTCTCTGATCCACTCTTCGTGTCACATTGAGATATCCAGCCGCCTGCTGCAATAGCCCGAGTTTAAACTGCTCTTTGGGCAGTTCACCGGAATAGGCACACACAACATGGTTCTGATTGACTGCATCAAGCAGGATCTGCCCCAGAAGTGTGCTCTTACCTTCTCCACGTTTCCCTGTCCAAACGGATAATTCCCCAGAAGAAAACCCACCGATCGCACTGTCTAGTTCATGTAGTCCAGATATCACACGCTTTGCATTTTTCCTCTTCTGGCAATCCACATCTGCAAGGTTGATGATCCCATGGACAGGAGCCTCTTCTCCGTTCAGCAGAAGATTATCCAAAGCTCTTATACCACGGTCTCCCACCAGGGAAAACAAGCTCTTATACCCCTGAAAACTATCTTCTGTAGGGATGATGATCGGGATAGACACTCTTGCCTCCAGCTCTGCGGCTGCTGTATCCTGTTCCAGCCCCGGTGGTATCACGATCAGGATGTATGGGAAAGAGTTGATATACTCCATCCACGGCTCGAGCTCTTTCCACTCAGCCAGAATCCCTTTGCACACAGCGTTCATTCCAACAGTCTGCATGTCTTCTGCGTCCTTACACCACCACAGCCCAGACGGCTGTGATGGGTCCATCATATCAGGTCGGAACAGCAGCGAATCACTTGCTCCAGTAGTCATCGCCATCTGATTGCTTCCTCCTCTTTTCCCAGGTCCTTACTGCGGCTTTCCAGTCCACGACCGGACGACCTGGCCCGTACTTCCAGCCTCTTGCCGCGTAATAGTCTACAAATGCTTCAGGGTCTATTCCGTTCTTCTTCCCCTCGCAATATTCCCGAACTTCGTCTACTGTGGGAGGATCAAAACTTTTTCTTTTAGACCCCGAAGGGGTCTTTTCTTTTGGATTCGGATTGGATTGGATTACGGAGACATTTGCTTGCAATTGCTTGCAAATGATTTCAGATGTACTCTCGCTGAGATCAGGAGCTGGATACTTGCTTTTCTTCGCACGGATGGTTTGGTGGACTTCCCATGTTGGGAGATATAGGTACGGCTTACTGTCACACTCGTACAGCCTCACGATGCCTATATCCGCCAGCTTCGTCAGCGCACTGGACACATCCTTCAGAGTGATCCGATCCTTCAGCGGGAAAAGCCTTGCTTTCAAAACCGCCGGTCTTGCATCAAAGCGCCCATAATCATCACAATTCACGATCAACCGAAAGAAAAAGACTTCTTCAAACCAGCTCAATCCATCAAGACTTTCACTTGTACAAATCGATTCTTTTATAATTCGGTTCGGCACACTTCATGCCCCCTTAAAAGGGCAAACTGCCATCATCATCTGTAAGCTCAGAAAACTGCTCCTGCTCATCATTTCCATATTGAGCATCGGACCCAGGATCTCGTTTGGAGTCCCCGAAGTAGACATTGTTTGCAATGACCTCAGCACTCCGGCGTTTGTTGCCGTCCTTGTCCGTCCAGTCACGGAGCTGAAGGCGGCCATCTACCACGGCCATGCGGCCTTTTGTGAAGTAGCGGCTGACAAACTCGCCGGTCTGCCGCCAAGCTACCACATCAATGAAATCGGTAGTGCAGTCTCCAGTAGCCTTATCCTTAAAGTCCCGGTCCACCGCCAGAGTGAAGGAGGCCACAGCCGTTCCGGTCTGGGTGTGCCGGAGCTCTGGATCTCGGGTCAAACGTCCCATAATAGTGATATGGTTAAGCATTTCTATTCTCCAATCTGTATTCGGCATAGCTGACACTATCGCCATACCTGTTTTTTCCTGATACCATACGGCGGGAGATAGGATGTCCAGCATGACGCAGGTCCCAGATACGGGCCCCCAGGCGGTAGCATCCAAGGTCCTGAATGGCCTGCATGGGGTTGATGGTCCCAAAGTCCTCCATATAGTGCAGCACTCGCTCACACTGTGTCAGTCCCATTTTTTGTACCTCACCTTCTCCTCGCTCCAGTCAGGGTAAAATCCTTTGAGGTAGTCGATGATATAAGTACGGATGTCCTTACGGCTGTTAAATCCCAACGGGCGAAGCCGGTCCATAAACAGCCCTTCATCAAAAGCATAGTGACATTTATCACAGAGGGTGACGATGTTCTCCTCAACCCCCATTCCGCCCTGAGATCTGCGCACCACATGACAGTGGGGACCGCCAGGAGCACCGCAGAGGATACAGGTTGCCGGGCCGTGGTTACAGTCTCTTTCGGCCACAGCAGCCTTTACCTTCACCGGAATGGATGTTGCCCTAGTCTGACGATGCACGTCCCCATTCCTCCTTCATAGCCGCAAGCTTTTCAGGCGGCAACGTCTCAATGCCAAGGTCTTTGCAATCCTGCACGATGCTGTCAATGAGTCTGGACATCTGCTTTGTGTTATATTGGCTGGAGCCGTAGTACGCCCGAACTACCCGACGATCCCCGGACCTGGAATAATCCACAATTTCCGTGGGCCATCCCGTCCCCTGCCTTTCCCACACCGTGCGGAAGGTCTTGACCGCAGCCTCCTCCAGAATGAAGTCCCGGAAAATCCCGATTTCCCGCACCTTCTGGAGATAGAGTTCCTCCTTCGTGGAGCGGATAGCGTCCGCCAGCTTGTCCAAAAGGACCCAGCAGTAGGCATTGGCATCCAGGCTCCGCTTTTCCCGGTGCTCCTTGATCTCGCAGTCATAGAGACGATTTTGCTTGTCCAGGATGAAGGTTCTGGCTATAGCTGGCTCATTGACTTTTATACAGAGCCATACTCCGCCGTCCATCTGTATCTTGGCATCTTGAAATGTAAGATTCATTTACTTGCCGCCTTTTCAGCCGCAAGAGCCTTCTTCTGGCAGTCTGGGCACAGGCATCGATTAAACCGCCCAGTGGAATAGATAACTATTTCATTCACATGCCATGGTGTTTTATCTCGTTTATAGATTGGCAAGATCCCTTTCTTACAATCAGCGCATTTCGGGGTGTAACCTTGAAGTTCCTCCGCATATAAAGAAAGGTCCATCAATTCTTGCCTATTTGCAGTTTCTTCCGCAGAAGATACTGCTGTATCAATGCCAAAGCCACACATTCCTAACGCACGGCCAACAGCAGAGGTCTCGCAGTTTTCGAGATAAGATGTCTTATTTATATAACTGGCATCTTCGCTCTCATAGGCTGTCCCTGTACCCAATATTTTGCCTGGGTATTCCGCATAAATTGTTGCCCCAAACACACACCGTCCATTTGTGTCGTTTTTGAGTTCAGTTACAATAGCTCCCTCTGGGTAGCACATACGAAACGCCTTGATTCGCTGGTTGACTTGTGCATACTTCTTCCCTTTGATATCAGTCAGTTCAATGGAATCGTTTGCTTCCTGAAGCGCTTTGAAATCCATAATTCCTCCTAATTCAGCCATTCCCGATAATCTAGGCCGTTCATCTCAATGTATTCCTCTAAGATATCCGGGTATCCAATGCGAAGCCATCTGATAAGGAGATCGGGCCTTTCATTGATAAACTGCTCCCGATTCTCTGGGTTGTCTTGATTCTCTGGGTTCACATATTCTGGATACCCCGTCCGCATGGCAGCGGTGATGTCTGGATGTTCGATGTTCTCCATTTCATCACCCCATGACCCAAAAGGCAAATGCCATACCGCCCCAGAAGGTCAGGCAGAGCATTGCTCCTATTCCGATCATCCACCGGACCTCTCGGGCCCTCTGGCGGCGCTCTTCTCGTGTTCTCATTTCTTCCTTCTCCTATCCCATATGTCCCAAATTATCAGCGCCATTGCTACAATAATGCAGGCGTATGCGCCCACGAGCATCCACTCACGCAAGCTGCTTCCCTCCCAACGTCATCAAATAAAACCACTGCTCCTGAGTGAGACGAACCTCCTGCTCGTCCAGGATCTTTGCAATAGAGCCTTCGCCGCATCCGATCTCATGGGCAAGGCCCCTTTGTGAGAGCCGGTGCCGCTCCATAGCTCGCTGGGTAATGCGGCGGATGGCCTCATTCGGCGTCATCGTCACGCCTCCAGTTCTGACGGATAAACTCTTCCATCGTAAATCCATAAACTTGAGTGGTTAGCCAATCTACTTGTGCTTTGACATCACCACCAAGCTCTCCGAGCTCCTTAATGGAGCTGAGGCGTCCAATTTTTGTCTCTTTCTCTGCCATATTTTTTCCTTTCCGGCTTGACAGAGAACGAATGTTCTAGTATCATATATCTATCAAGCCTAATTGGCGCTATCAGTTAGGTTTGCTAGCCTCGGTCGGCGGTGGTGCGCTGGCCGGGGCGCTTTTATTTAGCTCTGATTGGTTACTACGGTATCAGCGCCTTGCACCTCAACCCATCCATGCTTCAATCGAGCTTCAGCCTCTTTCATCTGAATTAGCTCCGGTGTGATAGACTGAGCAATAATTCGGTTTGCGTCAGCCTCGGCCTGAGCCTCGATCACCTTGACTTGCGCCTCAGATTCGGCCACTACCTTGTCTGTCTCTGCCTGGGCTTTGGCTGTCTGTTTCTCTAGTTCTGCGATTTCTGCGTCCTGCTTAGCCTGCTCCTTAGCCTGTACCTTTTGCTGGAGAGTCTCGTCGAGCTGAACATCAATCACTAAAGCGCTGGAGACGTTAATACCATATTCCTCAGTAAGGCGCTCGTTGAGATATGTAGTAATGGCCTCGTTGACCTCACTCTTTTTGTCGCTGTAAATATCCATGACTGTAAACTGTGGAGTAACTTCTTTTACATATGCAATGATGCTGTTTTGGACTCGGCTTTCTACAATGGTTTCGCCAGACATACCGTTAAACTGTTTGTACACATCTACTACTCGATCCGGGAGAAAATTGTAATTGACAGTCATGTTGATTTTCACCATTCCGCCGTTAGCAGGAGCATCGATGGACCAGTCTGCGTGCTCCTTTTCGTTGTAATCTCCCGGATTGTTGCTTAGGACAAGCTGCTGCTGGGAGATGGGGAATTGTTTGACCGACTTGAAAGGACTCATAAAGTGCCACCCTTGGGAGAGTGTCTGGTCCTCCACGCCATTGGCGCTATAAACAACGCCCACATTGCCAACGGCGACACGTTCAAGGCACAGGATCATAAATATCGCACAGATAATAGCGCAGATTACAGCGCCCACAACCGCAAATACTTTCTTCATGTTTTCCTCCTATTTTCTGAAAATGAAAAACCAAAAGAATAAAAAGAATATTGATGCCACTACAATAAATGTTGAAATAATTGGTAACATATCATCCTCCTAGTTGCCCTCTCCCGTGTGCCACCACGGGCGGGGGCATCCTTATATCATCCCACGGCTCTGTACGATTGCCTTAGCCACAAGATCTGTTTCATAGCCTCGCTTTCTTGCTCCAAGGCGGACGGCTGGAACATCGTGTTCTTGGGCCCATCGGTCCCCGCTGGATGGCTTTGGGTAATAGCCCATCTCTCGAGCAACGTCTACGGGGGACATGATCCCGCCGTGTCTCTCATACAGTAGCCGACGCTTTTCAGCTATCTCTTTGCCCAGCGCACTTTCTGTTCGCTGGGTCTCTCTTCTTTGCATGGCTCCTCCTTTCTGCCGCAGATGCGGCGTTTTGGTTGTCCGCCTCCCCCTTCTGTGATAAAATATAAGTGGTTAGGAGGGAGGTGAGAAAATGTCTGACTTTAATACTTTCCCCAGTGCTCCTGTTGAGGCAATCGCATATCTTTATGTCCAAACACAAGATTTAACTGGGAAAACACCCGTTCAGATCTATGAAATGTATCTTGATGCCTATTATCAGATACTGAAAGACCGGAACCAAAAGAAGAACGAAGACTGGTTTAGCCAAAAGAGAGAAGAAGTGCTGAAAGACTGACCATCGCATTTGTCAATTGATAGAGGTCTCGATCCTCTGCTGATTTCTCTGAACGCTCGGAAAGTAGCTGCAACTGCTTTTCGAGCGTTTCTTTAATCTGCTGATTGTTCATCCTTTTCACCTCCTTTATTCCCGCCCCGTCAGGGGGCGGATTATTTTTCCATTTTCATGGAATAGTCCGGTTTATTGTGCTTCTGAACTGGTATCCTGACTGCAATCCTGAATCTCCAAAATATCCCTGATGGCCTGGACAATCTTAGGGGCATTACGCTTTCCCTTTAAAATCTTATCCATGTACCCGCTGTCTGCAAAAAGCCCCGTCCGGTTTGTGATCTCCTCCTCGAGCCACTTCTGCGTCTTGCCACGCTTCAATAGCTCCGTCTTTACGCACAAACCAAACGGCGTGAATTTGCATGAATCCACGAAAATACCTCCTTCCGTACATTTATGGTTGACAAGTACTTAATATTGTACTAATATGTAAGCACCACCAAACATTGTACTTTATTTCGTGCTTGCCATGACTGTATTATAGTACTAGATTAAGTGCAAGTCAATAGTTTCGCACGAAATTAAGTGCTTTTGTGATCATGCACAAAACGGAGTACTTAATTATGAACAACTTGTACGAAAGAATTTTTTCCTTATGCTCTGAGAACGGGATAAAACCTGGGAAAATGTGTACGGATTTAGGAATCAGCAGAGGGAATATTTCAGACCTTAAAATGGGAAGAATCGAAAGCCTATCAGCAGATAAACTGGCAAAAATCGCAACATATTTTAAAGTATCTGTTGATTATCTTTTAACTGGCGAAGAAACAAAAAAAGCACCCACCGATGGTGAGCGCATAGTCAGCGACGACGATATTATGTTTGCCCTGTGGGGCGACTCCGACGACGTGGACGAAGACGACCTGGACGACGTAAAGCGATACGCCGCCTTTGTCCGGGAAAGGAAGAAGAAAAAATGATGGACCTGATGGGCCTATACCGTCTTGCGGAAGATAATGATATTGCGGTAGATTGCTTTGAACTGAAAAAGCGGGAGGCCCTTTCGGTCATGGATAGCGATGGGACTTGCTATATTGCAATCGATCCATTTAAATTAGCTTCGGAGCTAGATGAAAAAATGAAGCTGGGGCACGAACTTGGGCATAGCGTGACAGGTAGTTTCTATAACGAGTATGCGACTTGTGATGTAAGGCGGAAGCATGAAAATCGTGCAGACAAGTGGGCAATCAATGAATTTGTTTCGGAGCAAGAATTGGACGAAGCCATTGCTGACGGACATACAGAGATGTGGGACTTAGCGGACTACTTCCACGTCACTGAAGATTTTATGAAGAAAGCTGTCTGCTGGTACACACATGGGAATCTGGCGACAGAACTGTATTTTTAGTTAGAAATGGTGGTGCATTGGGGTGGAACCATTTAAGGTCCCATTTTTTAAGCGAAGCCGCGAAAAATTGGCGATGGATATTTTCCTCGATGCTGAACTATATGCAAATGCCGCGAATAAGGCAAGGAGTATATCTGCCTTTATAGAAAATTACGACCTCCTTTTAGATGCCTTTAAAAAGCTTTCTGCAATGAATGGTAGAATATCTAACCTAAAAGGAAATTTGACTGCTGAGTATTGGAAATTTGAGAGCGAATTTCAAAAACATCTGCACGATGCCATAGCGCGAAGTGCAGACGAAATTGTTGATGAGCACAAAGGGGTGTACAAATACGATAATCCGCATGTCAAGTCAAGAATCATACAGTATAAAAAAGACGTGGTAGAATACGAACATCGATGTAGTGTCGAGAATAAAGAGTTTGCATGGGCCCAATTCCGTTTTTTGTGCCACGAGTGTAATACCTTGGAGTTATTGAGACAAGACCAGATACAATTAAATTCTGATGTTCCTAATGGGTACGGGCTAGGCGAAGATCAAATTCAGAGCATTATTGATGCAGAAAAGAAATGGCAGATGGACCAGCAAGGTATTGGCATAGTAGATAGTATGGAAGGCCATGACTTCGAGTATTGGTGTGCCGATCTTCTGCGGAAAAACGGCTATGAGAATGTAGAAGTAACCCCAGGCAGTGGAGACCAGGGAATCGATGTGCTTGCAGAGAAAGACGGCATTAAATACGCCATCCAGTGTAAGTGCTACTCTAAAGACCTTGGAAATACGCCCGTTCAGGAGGCGGAGGCTGGACGTGTGTTCTACGGTTGCCATGTTGGTGTAGTTATGACCAACAGATATTTCACAAAGGGGGCAAAGGAACTTGCGGAGAAAACAAGGACCATTCTTTGGGATCGAGACAGGCTGGAAGAAATGCTGGAAAAGCAATAAAAATCCCCCGCCCCAATATTGACCATTTGAAAACGCACCTACACACTACTTCACAAAATTCCGAGGTCTTATCAATATGAACCATCTCAAACACGAAGACATCACCTCATGGACGGTAGAGCGCATCAAGTCCCTTGACGATGACTCGTTCTGCGCTGAAGCTCGTGCGTTCCTTACCTACGCCCGATCCCACAAGGGGGAACTGTCAGAGGAGGAGCTGCGGCATATCATCCAGCAGACTGAGCAGATCAACGCCGAGCTGGGCCGGAGAGAGAAGAGGAAGAAGGGGTTCTTTAGGCTTTGGGGGAAATAAAAGCCCCGCCCGAGTGGGCGAGGATGAGAAACTAGAAAGGATAATTGTATGGGAGATAAAAAGACAGCAATCAAGTTGTTTGAAAGTAAGGAAATCAGAACAGCTTGGGATTCTGAAAAAGAGGAATGGTATTTTTCAATCCAAGATGTTGTAGAGGCGTTAACCGATAGTGCAGATGTAAAACAGTATATTAAAAAGATGAAATCCAGAGACCCAGAATTAAATTTGAACTGGGGTACAATTTGTACCCTGGTTACAATGACGGCTGCTGATGGAAAATCTAGACGTGTACAAGCAACCGACACAAAAGGAATGTTGAGAATTATCCAGTCTATATCATCTCCTAAAGCAGAGCCTTTCAAACAATGGCTTGCCATGGTAGGTAGCCAGCGTTTAGACGAAACAGCTGATCCTGAATTGGCAATTCAAAGGGCCCTTTATAATTACAAGAAAAAAGGGTATTCCGACAAATGGATCACACAACGGCTTAAATCTATTGAATTTCGCAAAGAGCTTACCGATGAGTGGGACCGGGCCGGGATTAAAGACTTAGAGTATGCAATTCTCACCAACGAATTAACAAAAGCATGGGCTGGAATGACTACAGGGGAATATAAAGCATACAAGGGACTGAAAAAGGAAAGCCTCCGGGACAATATGACAAATACTGAATTAGTCCTTAATATGCTTGCGGAAGTATCCACAACCGAAATTTCAAGAGCTACCAACCCACAAGGACTCGAGCCAAGCAAAAAGGTTGCACAACAAGGTGGTGCCATCGCCAAAAACGCCCGGCAAGAACTAGAGGAGAAAACAGGGAAATCTGCAATTTCCAAGCATACAGCAAAAGACATAAAGGAACTTGATAAATAAAAATCCCCACCCGGCGCTACCAACACCGGGCAGGGAAGGGGGGCAGAAGCTATGGTCGGCAATCTGCCCTTCTATTTTATCAGAATAGGAGGCGTTGTCAATGGGCGAATATATCAGAAAGACCGCCCGGTACAATGGAAAGAAGTACGAGGCAACAGGGAAAACAGAGCTTGAAGCCATGACTAAGCTGGCGGAAAAGCTGGCAGCAGCCAAACGTGGGGAGGAAGCCATTGGCGGTTCGATGACTGTGACTGCATGGTATAAGCAGTGGAAAGCGACCTATAAGGACCCGAAGGGGCTGACCAAGAAATCCCTTGGTATGTACGATGAAAAGTTCAACGGATATATCAAGCCTGCCATCGGCTCCATGAAGCTCAAGGATGTGAAGGACGTACACCTCCAGCGTATTTTAAATGGGCAAGCGGGGAGATCCGCATCCCATGTAAAGAAGCTGCGAATGGTCATGCAGGAAATGTTTAAGAGGGCCAGACAGTCACGCCTTATTCCATACGATCCAGCTGAGCTCCTAGAGCTGCCCCATGTTCAGACGCACCAGCGGCGCTCTATAACGGACGAAGAGCGAGCAGCTATTCTTGCTGTAGCTGAGCATCACCGAGCTGGACTGTGGGTTCTTACCCTACTCTATACCGGAATGCGTCCTGGGGAGACGGCAGCCCTTACTTGGGCTGATGTGGATTTTGCAAATAATGAGATCCATGTCCACGCGGCAAAAGAAAGCGGCTCTCAGGCTATCAAAGGTCCAAAGACGGATTCCGGCGTCCGGGACATACCGATCCATTCAGACCTTCTTTGGAGGCTTCAGAACGCCAAGAAAAATTCCTTCGCTCCTGTATTCCCAACCGGGGCTGGGAACTTTCAGAATGAGAACAGCCTGCGCCGCCTTTGGACTGGCTTCAAAAGAGAATTAGACTTATACTTAGGCGCAAAGACCGAGCGGAATCGAATCGTAGAATCTGTGGTAGCTCCAGATCTCACCCCATATTGTCTGCGTCACACTTTTTGCACCGATTTGCAAAAAGCTGGTGTCCCTCTCAATGTGGCAAAAGAGCTCATGGGACACTCTGACATTCAGATGACCGCCAATATTTACACCCACAGAGACAGCTCAACACTCCATAATGGTATCGCCTTATTGGATGGGACTAGATCAATAGGCGGTGGAAATGGTGGTGGAAATAGAGAAATGTCATAAAGAAATCTCTTAGAGCCACAAGGGTTATATGGTTTTATGATATACTGCTTCCGGTTCTGAATGTTGGGGGTTCGAGTCCCTTCGGCCGTACCAACGGTGAGTCCTTTCAAGGACTCACCGTTTTTGTTTAACACAAAAACTTTTAATGGAATAATAAGAACATTTGGTTGGGGTGTCATACGATGGAAACAAAAGATTGGATTTTAATGGTCGTCCCTATTATATCAAATGGTATTCTAGTATTTATTATCCAATCTATTTTTCAGTCTAGATTAAAACATAACGAACACAAGGACGAAGTAAAACGAAAGATTAATTCTGAGTTGTTCTCTTTGCTGCTGGAATCGAAAAACAATTTTAGGGCTTTATGACATTGTTTGACAGATCATCCAGAAAGCACTGAATTATTTAATCAAAATCTTGGAAAGTTTAATTTTGGTATAAGAAAATTATTGGATTACTATAATGACTATAGTTTCTATCTGAGTAACTATTCTTCTATTATACAGCGATTAGAGTCCACTTACAATGAATATATAGCATTTGGCCGCAGTCATCTTACACTCAACAACGAAAGCAGGCAACAGCTCCAAGATTACATTAATACACTTTTTAAACTGATTTGTAACGCTTCAGAACGTTATATCAAAGAAATCTAACTGGTATCTACCTTTTAAGAGACATAGTCGTTCCTGTTGCTTGAAAACCATTGATATTACTAGGTTTTTCAAGAAATTCTGTATTGCCACTCCGACCACGCCGGAGCAAAGTCCGCTTTGCTCCGGCGTCTTTTTATGCCTGAGGCAAAAAAGACACCATTCATCCGCGCTCTTTCTCCTCTGTTCTAAACCAGACTCACTCCGCTGGGCTCCGGTTCGGGGCCGCCGCTTCGTAGCGGTATTGCTTACGACGAGCTTTTTCATTTCATTGTAAAGCTCCTCGTGCGCTCATTCTGTTTTCGGAATCACGACCACCACGCTGGTCCATGATTCAGAACCATCCCGGACGGCTTTTGTCCCAAGTTTGGCTCACTTTGGTCCCGCTATTTTTCCAGAGCCCGCCGCAGGCGATCCATGCCTGCGGCGGGCTTTTTATTTTTTCGGTGCCTGCCTCCTTTTCCCACTCCCTCCCGCAGAAGCGTGAAATCTTGACTGCACAGCTTTGATCCGTTCTCTTCTGGTTTTTTTGAAATTATTATGACATTTTCAACTCAAGATTACCCTTTTGATTATCAAGGGGTCTCAGAACGGGGCCGTTAAAAAGCATTCTGTGATTTTCTATTATAAACTTCAAAATATTACTTTGATTTTTTAAAAATCGTCATTACTTGGCCAATATTGCATCAAAATATCAAACAATTGTCATTCATTTTTAGTCGTCAAAATGTAAAATTGCACAAACTTTAGATGAAATATTTGTTTCAAAATTGAATTGACTATTTCTTATTTTTAAATTAAACTGTTCTCAATGAAATAATTATTTCAATTCGACCGATCTCAGGAGAAAGGAGAATACCCCTCCCATACAGGAGGGATCGGTGAACGGATCTCTTTGCCGGACAGAAGTTTCCGCCTCACCAAAGCAGCCAGAAACAGAAAGGAAGAACTGACATGACATTAACAGACGTATTGGTTGACTTCGCACAACTCAGCGTACTCATGATCGTTGCTGCCTGGTTGAGAAGAAAAATTTATGCTCTGCAACGCTTTTATATTCCCGCCGCCCTGCTGGCGGGCATCCTTGCGATCCTGTGCGGCCCCCAAGTCCTTGGCCAGGTCTCTCCCATCCACATGGAATTTACCACGCTGGGGCAGTGGTCGGGCGTCCTGTCCGCCATCGTGTTCAGCTGTTCTTTCCTCGGCCTGAAGCTGAACAAAGTGGGGGCCGGCGCCATGCAGACCTATTTTCTGGGCGGCACCATCCATCAACTCCAGATTGTTGTGGGCCTGACACTGACCTTCCTGCTGGGCTTGTTCATCCAGGACCTGCCTTTGGGCTTTGGTCTGTTACCTGTCATGGGCTATTATGGTGGCCACAGCATGGCCATCGCCGTTGGCACCACCTTCGTGGAAAATGGCTATATGGAAAGCGGCATTGAGCTGGGCACCACTTTCGCTACCGTCGGCCTGTTGTGCGGCGTGATCTGGGGTATGATCATCATCAACCGCGCGGCAAAAAACGGCAAGACCAGCATCAAGATGAAGATTGAGGACCTGCCCAAGGATATGCTCACTGGCTACTATGAGCCCGGACACCGCCCCTCTCTGGGCAACAGCGTCACCTCCTCCGCCACTTTAGACCCTCTGGGTGCCCAGTTAATGATGGTCGGCCTGATCATCATGGGGGGCTATCTGCTGCGCACCGGCCTGATGGCCATCAACCCCTTCTTCTCCAATCTGCCCCTGTTTGCCTGCTGTCTGATCTTCAGCGCTGTCTTCTGCATCTGTACGCAGAAGAGCGCCAAGATCAACGACATGATCGACCGCCCCACCGTAGTACGCATTTCCGGGACTGCGCTGGAGTACCTGATCGTCTCCGCTCTGGCTACCACAAACCTGGGCGTATTTGTCACCTACGCCGTCCCCCTGATCGTGGTCTGCATAGGAGTCTCCATCGTCACCTACTGGGCCTGCTTTATCCTGGGCAAGCGGGTCTTGCCCAAGAACGGCCAGTTTGAGACCGGCATCGGCCTGTTCGGCCAGTGCTGCGGCGTTCTGGCCACTGGCCTGCTGCTCCTGAAGATCGTGGACCCCGACTACAAAACCAACGCAGCCACCAACATCACCTCTTCCTCCACTCTGGGCTACACCTATCAGCTTCAGTACACCCTGATCTTTGCCACCCTCATCATGACCAGCCCGCTGTTTACTTACATCTGGAGCTGGCTGCTGCTGGCTGTGCTGCTGGGCTGCGGGCTCTTCTTCGGACGCCGCATCCACGCTAGAGGGGAATGAGCGCTCCTCCCTGTCCGGTGCTCCGCCGGAGCTACGGGCAGGACTCCTTTCACGGATCACATCCCAAATGCGATGAAACACAAATATATCAATAGGAGGACTGCAATCATGAAAAACACCAAATGGATGAAAGAAATGACTTCCGCCGAACTGGCTGAGGCAATCAAGAATGGCACCGACACGGTCATCATCCCCGGCGGTGCCTATGAGGTCTACGGGCCCCAGCTCCCACTGGGCTCCGACACCATCGTGTCCCTTGCTGTCTGCGAGCGGGTGGCCGCCAAGACCAACGCCATTATCGGCCCTTGCTTCGAGGTGGGCGAGTCCGCCTCCCTCTATCAGTTCCCCGGCACCATCAAGATCATGCCTGATACCTACTATAGAGTAATGGAGGACATCATCGACTCCCTGGCCCACTGGGGCTTCAAGAACTTCATGTTCATCAATATGCACGCGGGTAATGTTCCTATCATCTCCCAGCTGGCCCGGGAGAAGCAGCGCCAGTACGGCATCAAGTGCAATCAGGTGGACTGGTGGCGCTTTATCCAGCCCAACTCCACGGACATCTGCGAGAATAAGGGCTGGCGTGCCCACGGCCATGCCAGTGAGAGCGGCACCAGCGTGATGCTCCACCTACACCCTGAGTATGTGGAGATGGACAAGCTGTACAATGTGGAGCAGGACCCCTCCCTGTACAAGTGGCCTGACTTTATCACCTACCCTGAATTTGCTGAGCGCACTCCCAACGGCACTCTGGGCGATGCCACCTTGGCCAGCGCTGAGAAAGGCGAGAAGATCGTGGAGCGCTGTGTGGACCGCATCGTGGCCTTTATGAAGGAGCAGTTCGGCTGCTGAAGAGCTGGCCCCCATTCGGTTCCCTGTCCCCTGAAAGCGCCGGCGGGACCGCTGGCGCTTTCAGGACGGGGCCCTGTCAGGAAGTGGCATATTGAGATCGAATACAAATCTGATCGTCCGGGGGACGGCTTACAGCATCCTGTCAGCCGTCATCTTCGGCTTCAACCCCCTGCTGGCGCGTCTGGTGTACGCTGGCGGCGGAAACGCAGCGGTGCTTGCCCTTTACCGCATGGTGATCGGGAGCATGCTGGGCCTGATCCTGCACAGGATCTTTGAGAAAGACTCGGTTTCGGTAAAGGGCAGAACTCTGCTCCAGCTAGCCCTCTGCGCCGCCGGCTATGCAGTCACCCCCATCCTGCTATTTTCCTCCTACAACTATTTAGACTCCGGCATGGCCACCACCATCCACTTTGTCTATCCGGTTCTGGTCATCCTGGGGTGCGTGATTTTTTATCGGGAGGCCATCTCCAGGCTGAAAGTGGTCTGCGTGGTCCTGTGCACTGCGGGAATCCTGCTACTCTATACGCCAGGCGGGGGTGTGAGCCTGCTGGGTATCGCCCTCTCCTTTCTCTCCGGCGTCACCTACGCCTTTTACGCAGTCTATCTGTCGAAGAGCGGCCTGCAAAAGATGGGGGCCTTTCAGCTCATGTTCTGGCTGAACCTGCTCGCCACGGCCTACATAGGCCTCTTCACCGCAGTCAGCGGCACATTTACCATCGATATCCAGCCCTCCGGCTGGGCGGTGGTGGCACTCTTTGGCATACTCTCAGGTATGGCCGTTCTGCTGTTCCAATTAGGGGCAAAATATATCGGCGCACAAAAAACTTCTCTGTTTTCTACTTTTGAACCATTGACCAGCGTCTTGATTGGCATTACAGTATATAAAGAGGCAATGACCCCGCGTGTCGTATGCGGATTGGTCTCCATCCTGGTCGCGGTCGTCCTGCTGGCGGCCGTCAAGGAGAAACAGAACGCCTCAATCTGCGAATAGTTCGGAAGTAGGGATCTGCAATGTCAAGCCTGGTCACAAAAATCGGAAAACAGGTCAACCAGATGACCAAGTCCCAGAAGAAGGTAGCCAACTATCTGCTGTTCAACATGGACAAGCTACTCTTCTTCACTGCAGACGAGCTGGCCAAGGCTGCCAACGTGAGCACGGCGACAGTGGTACGCTTCGCCCGGGAGCTTGACTTTGAGGGGTACACCGATATGCAGAAGGCGGCACGGCTCCGCTTCCACGACCGGGAAGAGGAGCCGGAGGACCTGCCCCAGTCCAGCCCGGAAGAGGACAGTTCCGAGTATCTGCTGGAGAAGTCCTTCCGCCAAGACATTCAAAACCTGAAACGGACGTTCCAGGACCTGTCCCGGGAGGACCTGGAACGGGCCTGCACCCTACTGAAGACCTCCAGGCGGGTCTATCTCGTGGGCATGCGCATTTCCCGCTCCATGGCCACATATGCCTATATCAACTGGGGGATGCTGCGGAAGGGCGTCCATCTGATTCACAATGAGGGCCTGGATTACGCTGAGGAGCTGATCGAGATCAACTCAGAGGACCTGATTGTGGCCTTTTGGGCGCCGCGGTACAACCGGGCCACCTATCAGATGCTCTCCCATGCGAAAAGGCAGAAGGCCAGCGTGCTGCTCATCACCAACCGGGAGTTCAATTTGACCATGGAGGAGGGCGATTTCGACGTCATTCTCCGCTGCTGTATGGAAAATTCCTCCTATCAGAGCTCTTTTGTAGCTCCTGTTACCCTGGTGAACTATCTGACGCGGCAGCTGGAGCTGGAGTTCTCCAAAGACATCGCCGCGCGGCTGGCCAACTGGGATTCCCTGCTGGGCGATGACTTCTTTATGATCTGATCCGGACGCCGCCGGAGCGTGGAGCGGCCGTCCCAGTCCAACGTCCTCCACGCACGAAAGAAAGGTGAACGATGATGAAAGTAAAACGCGAGAGCACATTCGTTCTAGCTCAGATGGCCTCCGACGGATACCCCGATCACAACCTGGAAGAGGCCCGAAAGGCGATGGCAGAAGCACAAAAATATGAGCCGGATATGGTGATCTTCCCGGAGTTGTTTATGAGCGAGTTTCCCCTGGGCACCCCTGTCGAGGTCTGCCACAGCACCGCCCAACGCCTGGACGGCCCCTTTGTCACGGAGATGCGCGCCTTGGCCAAGCAGTACGGGACATGGGTGGTCTTCGGCATGAACGAAATCGTGGACGATCCGGACGATGACCGCAACTATAACACCAGTGTGGTGGTGAACAGTGAGGGCGAGATCGTCACTCACTACCACAAGACCCACCTATATGACGCCTTCGGCAGCAAGGAGTCCGACAAGATCAAGCCCGGCGACCAGCTCTTTGAGCCCATCGACACCCCCTTCGGGCGCATCGGCCTGTTCGTCTGCTACGAGGTGCGCTTCCCCGAGGTAGCTCGGGACCAGCGAGCCAAGGGCGCGGATATCATTATCATGCCCACCGCCTGGGTCTGCGGCAAGATGAAGAGCCTCCATTTCCGCTCCCTAATTACCGCCCGAGCCATCGAGAACACCGTCTATATGCTGGCCTGTGACCAGGCCAACGACAAGTCCATCGGTGAGAGCGTGGTGGTCGATCCCATGGGCGTGCCAGTGGCCTCCGCCGGTGGAGAAAAGCAGCTACTGGTCGCCCGCGTCAGTCTGGATCGGGTGGACGCCGTCCGCAAAAAGCTCCCCGCCTACAAGGACCGCCGCCCCGAGCTGTATGTCAACTACGGGAAGTGAACTCCTGTTCCCCTCAGAGAGCCCCAGCCGGGCCCCGTCTCCGCCCGCCGCAGGCGCGTCACGCGCCCGCGGCGGGCCCTTTTATTTTATTAATGCGTAATCCTACTTTTCTTTTACCCCCTATCCTCCCGGGGCAGACGCACCGGAAGGAAATCCACACTAAAAGCCAAAATGGAAGGCGGCACTTTATTGAATCGACATTGTAGACCTTCCCTGCTATAATCAGTCTATACAATAGACAAAAGGAGGGTCTACAGGATGGTGGTGCGGAAAGAAGTCTGTCTAACTCAGAGCGAATGGTATGTGATGGATTGTCTGTGGGCGTATGCGCCTCAGACAGTGATGCAGCTGGCCACCGATCTCTCCCAGCGGGCAGGCTGGGCCAAGAGCACCACCATCACCACTCTGGAGCGGATGGAGGCCAAGGGACTGGTCCGCAGCACACCCGTGGGCCGGGACAAGCAGTATCACCCATGTGTGCGGCGGGAGGAGGCAGCAAAGTCGGAGGTCTGCTCCTTCCTGGACTGTATCTATCGGGGGAGTGTGGGGCTGATGGTGTCCACCATGGCGGATGGCAGGCAGGCCATACAACAGCGGGTGGCCCGGCTGGGGAAGGGGGACCGCCCCCAAAAAGCCGCTCTGGCCGCAGTGGCGGTGCTCCTGACGCTGGCGGCGGTGCTCGCCTTCGGGGGCGGTCCCCCCTCCCCATACAGCTACGCCGGGTATGCGGCAGCCGTGGAGGACGCTCGGCCCATCCATCTCACAGCGCCGCCAGTCTCCAGCGCGGGGTATCCTCCCATAGAGGAGGAGGGTGCCCTGGAGGAGGCCCGGTCGCTCCTGCTCCAGGCGGTAGAGTATGACGACAGCAGGGATGCGACAGCTTTCGGGTTCTCGGACATGGCTCCATATTCCTATCAACTGGCCCTCTCCATGAGGGAGGACTGGATGTATTTCTACCTCTATCCCTCATCCAACGGCCCGGTCTATGTCCTGCCCTATCTGGACGGGGCGGCCAGCGGGGCCGTCCCCGTGGCCGCCCTGCCCAGCAGCACCATTTCTCAGCTCCTCCGTCTCTCAGCTCAGTCTCCCTCGATTCAGACCCAGGATGACCTGCTCTCCGCCATCCGGCAGGCCGACACTGTCCAGTGCTGCAAGGGGCGCGCTTACAGCAGCACTGCGCCCCTCATCTCCTCCCCAGAGGCCAGGACACAGCTGGTCACCCTCCTTTCCGGCGGTGGGCACCCCACCGATTCCGTGAGCTTTGACCCAGATACTGTTCCCTTTCTCCGCATTTCCGGCGGGCCAGGAGACGGCGCAGTCTTCTATCTCGCTGAGCAGGAGCGGAACTGCTGTCTGATCCTTGCCCAAGAGAACGGTCCGCTTCCCCTGGCCCTTCTCCCCAGCGGAACTGCCCAATGGGTCCAGGAGCTGTCTTGGCTCCAGGACCTCTCCACCGTGGCTGCTCAAGCCCATTCCTTTGCGGCATACTTCGGCTCTCTCACCGGACGGTACGCCTCCATCCGGGACGCCGACCTGGTGGAGGAGGTGCGGCAGCTCTTGTCCTCCAGTAATCCCCAGGACGGTACCCTGGACCCTGCGGAGCTGTACTATGACTCCTGCCTGATCTTCTGCGGCGAAGGCGGTGGGGAGCTGGGCCGTCTCTCCCTGTCCAGCAGGGAAATGTGCCACGCTCTGGTGCAGATCAGTGACCGGCAGGAGGATCGGGATCGGGCCGCTTGACAGCCACCGTCTCCTGGCCTCGCGCCTCTTGTGTGGGCGTAAAGATATCCTGACGCCACCCCGTCCGCCTCCCCCCGGCCCTTGTGCCTGTGGGAGGCGGCATATTTTCCCCCTGTTGTCAAATTGACGGATTTCCGGCATAAAAAAGTCGTATTTCCTGCGTTTTCAGCCGTTAAGAATCCGTTAAGATTGTTGTAAAGTTTTTGCGCCTGCACTATCATTAGAAGTGATTATTTTGGGTCCTTATGGCGTCCCAACAGTAGGAGTTTCTTGATTTATGAGTCTGCGCATCGGTATCGACATCGGCTCCACCACGGTGAAAGTGGTGGTGCTGGATGAACAGAACAAGCTGCTGTTCCGCTCCTATGAGCGGCACTACTCCAAGACCCGGGAGCGGGCCTGTGAGACCCTGAAGTCCATCTCGGGCCAGCTCAGCGGCCAGCGGGTCAAGCTGGTCATCACCGGCTCCGCCGGCCTGGGGGTGGCCAAGGCTGCCGGCCTGGACTTCGTCCAGGAAGTGTACGCCACCGCCGCCGCGGTGAACACCTACATTCCGGACACCGATGCCGTCATCGAGCTGGGCGGCGAGGACGCCAAGATCATCTTTTTCGGCGGCGCGCTGGAGGAGCGGATGAACGGCTCCTGCGCCGGCGGGACGGGCGCCTTCATCGACCAGATGGCCACCCTGATGAATGTGTCGGTGAACGAGCTGGACTCTCTCTCCCTGAAGCACGAGAAGATCTACCCCATTGCAAGCCGCTGCGGCGTGTTCGCCAAGAGCGATATCCAGCCCATCCTGAACCAGGGCGGTCGGAAAGAGGACGTAGCCGCCTCCATCTTCCAGGCGGTGGTGGACCAGACGGTAGCCGGCCTCACCCAGGGCCGGGAGCTGAAGGGAAAGATCGTCTTTCTGGGCGGGCCCCTCCACTTCCTGATGGGCCTGCGGCAGCGTTTTGTGGAGACCCTGAAGCTGGACGGGGAGCACGCCGTCTTTCCGGAAGACGGGGACTGCTTCGCCGCCATGGGCGCGGCCCTGTGCGCCACCGACTACGAGCCCGTCCCCTTTGAGGACGCCCTGAAGCGGCTGGAGGAGAGCCGGGAGACCAACACCTCGGCGGACACCATGCCCCCTCTCTTTGACACGCAGGAGGAGTACGACGCCTTTCTGGCCCGGCACAATGCCAGCCGGCCCCCAGAGGCGGACATCCACACTTACGCCGGCCCCGCTTGGCTGGGGATGGATGCAGGCTCCACCACCACCAAACTGGCCCTCATCACCGCCGACGGCGGACTGCTCTACACCTACTACCACTCCAACCTGGGCAACCCGGTCTCCATCGTCCTGGAGCAGCTGAAAAAAATCTACGAGCTGTGCGGCGACCGCATCCAGATCAAAGGCGCGGCGGTCACCGGCTATGGCGAGGACCTGATCAAAAACGCCTTCTCCTGTGACCTGGGCCTGGTGGAGACGGTGGCCCACTACAAGGCCGCCGCCCACTTCAACCCCGATGTGGATTTCATCATCGACATCGGCGGCCAGGACATGAAGTGTTTCAAGATCCGCAACGGCGCGGTGGACTCCATCATGCTCAACGAGGCCTGCTCCTCCGGGTGCGGCTCCTTTATCGAGACCTTTGCCAAGGCCCTGGGCTCCAACATCGCCGACTTCTCCAAGATGGGCCTGTTTGCCAAAAAGCCCGTCAACCTGGGCTCCCGCTGCACCGTGTTCATGAACTCCAGCGTCAAGCAGGCCCAAAAGGACGGCGCCAGCGTGGAGGACATCTCCGCCGGCCTGTCTATCTCCATCGTGAAAAACGCCATCTACAAGGTCATCCGGGCCGCCTCCGCTGACGACTTAGGCCAGCACATCGTGGTCCAGGGCGGGACCTTCCTCAATGACGCGGTGCTCCGCTCCTTTGAGCGGGAGCTGGGGCGGGAGGTGACCCGGCCCACCATTGCCGGCATCATGGGGGCCTTTGGGGCCGCTCTGGCCGCCCGGGACCTGCACCTGGAGCGGAGCGCCCTGCTCTCCTCCCAGGACCTGGAGAAGTTCACCCACACCGCCAAGCCTGCCACCTGCGGTCTGTGCACCAACCACTGCTCCCTCACTGTCAACACCTTCGACGGCGGGCGGCGCTTTATCTCGGGCAACCGCTGCTCCCGCCCCCTGGGGGAGGAGCCCCACCACCTGCCCGACCTGATGCGGTACAAGTATCAGAAGCTCCGTGCTCTCCACGGCAAGGGGGAGGGGGACGGTTTCCGGGGCCGCATCGGCATCCCCTTCGGGCTGAACATGTACGAAAACCTCCCCTTCTGGTTCACTTTCTTCACCAAGCTGAACTTTGAGGTGGTCCTCTCCCCTGAGTCCTCCCGCAAGCTGTATCTCAAGGGGCAGCGCACCATCCCCTCCGACACAGTGTGCTACCCCGCCAAGCTGCTCCACGGCCACGTAGAGGCCCTGGTGGAGGCGGGGGTGGACGCTGTCTGGTACCCCTGCATGTCCTACAACAACGACGAGGGCATCGGAGACAACCACTACAACTGCCCGGTGGTGGCCTACTACCCCGAGCTGATCGCCGCCAACGTGCCCTCTCTAAAGCAGACCCGTTTCCTGGACCCCTATGTGGGCCTGTGGCGGCACAAGGACTTCGGCAAGCGCATCGCCCAGCTGATGCATCAGGAGTTCGGCATCCCCAAAAAGGAGTCGGCAGCCGCCGCCCGGGCCGCCTACGAGGCCTATGAGGCCTACGTCCACGACGTACGCGCCACCGGCAAGGAATACATCGACTACGCCCGCTCCCACGGGCTGAACATCATCGTGGTGTGCGGCCGCCCCTATCACATCGACCCGGAGATCAACCACGGCATCAACGATCTGATCACCTCCTTCGGCTTCGTGCTGGTCACGGAGGACGCCCTGAGCTATCTGGAGGGCTACGCCCCCCGGAAGGTGCTCAACCAGTGGACCTTCCAGAGCCGGATGTACAACGCCGCCCGGTATGTGTGCACCCAGCCCGACATGCAGGTGGTCCAGCTGGTCTCCTTCGGCTGCGGCACCGACGCCATCACCACCGACGAGATGCGCTCCATTCTGGAGGACGGGGATAAGCTGTACACTCAGCTGAAGATCGACGACATCAGCAACCTGGGCGCCGTCAAGATCCGCATCCGCTCCCTCATGGCGGCCATTGATGCGCGAAAAGAAAATTAGAAATCAGAAATGAGGGAACTGGGACCGACCCGCTCCGGCGGGACCGGTTCAAACTCGCCGGCACAGCCGGCCCCCTCAATTCCTGACTTTTCGTTCCCCATTCCTGATTTTATTGCGACTATCGTCAGAAAGGGATTTTGATATGGCGAAGCTAGTATATGACGACACCGGCCGTCTCCTCTTTACCAAGGAGATGAAGGAGGAGTACACCATCCTCATGCCCCAGATGCTGCCCGTCCACTTCGGGATGTTCCAGCGTCTGCTGGAGCTGGAGGGCTACAAGGTGGATATGCTCACCTCCAACCACCGGGGCATCATCGATGAAGGGCTCAAATATGTCCACAACGACACCTGCTACCCCGCCCTGCTGGTCATCGGACAGCTGATCGACGCCATCAAGCACGGCGGCTATGACCCCCACAAGGTGGCCCTGTTCATCACCCAGACCGGGGGCGGCTGCCGGGCCTCCAACTACATCCACCTGCTGCGCAAGGCGCTGGAAAAAGCGGACCTGGCCTTTGTGCCGGTGATCTCGGTGAATCTGTCCGGTCTGGAGAAAAATCCCGGCTTCTCCCTCACTCTCCCCATCATCCGCAAGATGGTCTACGCCATGATGTACGGGGACATCATCGTCAATGTGGCCAACCAGGTCCGGCCCTATGAGCGGGAGCGGGGCGCCACTGACGCCATGGTCTCCACCTGGCAGGGCCGGCTGATCCAGGGCTTCCAGCAGGGTAAGGGGATGAGCCGCGGCCAGATGCGGACCAACTTTGACGCCATCTGCGCCGACTTTGCCTCCATCCCCGTCACCGGGGAGCAGAAGGTGCGGGTGGGCGTCGTGGGTGAGATCTATGTAAAGTTCTCCCCCCTGGGCAACAATAATCTGGAGGACTTTCTGCTCTCCGAGGGGGCCGAACCCGTGGTCCCCGGCCTCACCGATTTCATGATCTTCAAGATCTACAACCGGGTGGTGGACGTGGATCTGTACGGCGGCAAGTGGATCAAGAAGGCTGCCTGCCAGCTCTTTATGAAGTACATTGAGGCCTGTCAGAAGGACATGATCCAGGCGCTGGAGCGCTCCGGCCGCTTCCGTGCACCGGGCACCTTCCAGGACCTGCACCGGATGATCCAGGGCTATCTGGGGGACGGCAATAAGATGGGAGAGGGCTGGCTCCTCACCGCCGAGATGCTGGAGCTCATCCACACCGGCACCCCCAACATCGTCTGCACCCAGCCCTTCGGCTGTCTGCCCAACCACATCGTTGGCAAGGGCATGCTGCGCAAGCTGAAGGACGACTATCCGTACAGCAATGTGGTGGCTATCGACTACGACCCCGGCGCCACCAAGATCAACCAGGAGAACCGCATCAAGCTGATGCTGGCCAACGCCAAGGCGCTGGCCAAGCAGCAGGGCGGGGAAGCCCCCGCCGCCGCCCGGGAGGCGGCCCCCACCCCCTCCTCCTACACCCATGCCGGGGCCCACGCGTAAATTCTATCTTCCAGAGGGCGGAGCTACATGGCTCCGCCCTCTTTGGGAGAAAAACAAGGCGTCTGAGCTCTCACTCAGACGCCTTGCCTGTTTCCTCGTACGGAGTTCACGCCTCCGGGTCCCAGATCCCCTGGGAACAGTCCAGGTCTGGGTCCAGCTCTTCCACCAGCAGGGCCAGCCGCTCCTCTCCTTCTGGGAGCCCCGCTTGGGAAAGCAGGTCCGCCATGCCGTCCTCCGGCGCCTCCAGCCAGACCCGCTGGGCATACCGCTCCAGCAGCTGGGCCGTCTGGCCGCCGGGACTCTCATCCCCCTCCAGCACCGCCCAGGTGCTCCGAAGGGCCAGCCGCGTCCCGTAGGGCTCCAGAGCCGCCTCCGCTCTGGCGAGGAACTCCTCCACCGGCTGAGACAGGTGCTCCAGGTCGTAGGCATCCCCCTGCTTGATATAGCCCAGATTTCCCTCCGCCGGATAGCCCCAGTTGTCCAGCAGGATCTCGTCAAAGCCCAGCTGGGCCAGCTCCACCATCAGAGCGACCAGATAGTCCTGGACCGCCTGACTGGCTGGGCTGCTCCACCGCAGCTCCTCCGGATCGGTCCACCGGTAGCCGCTGTTGGTCCGGATGGCATATGTCTCATCCTTGGCCAGGGCGTGGTCCCGGAAGCAGGACAGGCGGGCCACCGTGTACAGCTCCCCGCTGTTGAGGGCCTGGAGCTGGCGGTTGATGTCCGCCTGTCCGGCGTTGACCCCCGCCGAGGCGGCCATGGCCAGCTGGGAGACGAAGCCCAGCTGGCCCCGGTCTGTCTTCATGTCCAGCAGGACGCTGTTGGCTCCTGCCTGGGCGGCCAGCGCCTCCGCCGAGCCGTCCTCCACCGCTGAAAGGGGGACAGTCACCGCCGCCAGAAGGGGCTCTCCCTCCTCCGGTGTCTCCTCCGGCTGGGAGGCGGCGGGCTCTACCGCCACCCGGAAGTCCTCCGGCTCCTGGGCCGGTCCCTCCTTTTGAAAGAAGGGCAGCTCCAGGTGATAACCCCCGTCGTCGTAGACGATGTATTTCTGCGCCATCCACACTCCGGCCACGGCCAGCACCACCAGTACCGCCAGGATCAGGGCTACGGTCTTCAACACGTCTGTGGTGCTCCTCCGTCCCCGGTAGGAGCCGTACACGAACCGCTTCCCGCGCATCACGGACCTCCTTTCCCACCCACCCGGCGTGAAAGGGGTCCGCCCTCTCCCTCGGGGGGTCGTCTCATTTCAGTATGCCGCCTTTCGGCGGCGCTATTCCCTCTCTCCCGCTCCCGCGGTCAGATCACGATCCCGCCGTTGGGCTGGATCACCTGTCCGGTGAGGAAGGGGGCGCCGCCCCCTGCCAGGAACCACACGCTCTCCGCCACCTCTTCCGCCGTGCCGATCCGGCCCAGGGGGGTCTCCTCCGCCAGAGCGGCCAGGGCCTCGCTATCCAGTCCCCCGTTCATCTCCGTGTCGATGACCCCGGGGGCCACGCAGTTGACGGTGATGTGGGAGGGCCCCAGCTCCTTGGCCAGCGCCTTGGTCAGGCCGATGACCCCCGCCTTCGCGGCGGAATAGGCCACCTCGCAGGAGCCGCCAGTGACCCCCCACATGGAGGATACGGTGACGATGGCCCCTCGCTGCCGGCGGACAAAGCCGGGGACCGCCGCCCGCAGGGTGTAGAACACCCCGTCCAGATCCACCCCCATCACCTGGCGCCACTGCTCGTCCGTGGTGTCGGTAAGTAGCTGCTGGGGCAGGGCGACCCCTGCGTTGCACACCAGGGCGTCCAGGGGGCCCAGCTGTTCCTCCGCCGCCCGGACCAGAGCGGCCGCCTGGGCCGGGTCAGACACATCGCCGGGCAGGAGGGCAGTCTGTCCCCCGGCGGCGGCGATCTCTGCTGCCAGGGCCTCCGCCCGGCCACGGGAGGTGCGGTAATTCACCCCCACACGCCAGCCCTCCCGGGCAAAGCGGCGGGCCACCGCCGCCCCGATGCCCCGGGAAGCTCCGGTGATAAGCACAGCCCTGTCCATCGCCTCTCCTCCTTACAGGTTGCTTTTGAAGTTTCCCAGGACCCGCATCTCCGCGGATGCCTGGGACAGCTCCTGGAGGGCACCGTCCATCGCCGGGTCCGCCAGACTCCCGTCAAACTCCAGGAAGAACAGATACTCCCAGCTCCGTCCCGGCAGAGGGCGGGACTCCAGCTTCACCAGGTTCAGCCCGTGGACGGCAAAGATGGTGAGTACCTCATGGAGGCTGCCCACCTCGTCCGGAAGGCTGAGGACCGCGGAGATCTTGTCCGCCCCCTCCCGCAGCTCCATCACCGGGGAGACCACCACGAAGCGGGTGGTGTTGTTGCTGTTGTAGTTGACTCCCCGGGCCAGGATCTCCAGGCCATACAGCTCCGCCGCCCGGCTGGAACAGATGGCCGCCTTGGTGATATCCCCGGTCTGGGCCACATACTGAGCGCTGCCCGCCGTGTCCCCGTGGGCCACCCCCACCCAGCCGGGATGCCGGGCCAGGAAGGGCTCGCACTGGAAGAGCCCCTGCTCGTGGGAATAGACATGGGTGATGGTATCCAGGGTAGCCCCATGGGGAGCCATCAGGCAGTGCTCTACCTTGACGGTATTCTCCCCCACGATGTAGCACTCATACCTGCCCAGCAGCTCGTACACCTGGCGGATAGCCCCGGTGGAGCTGTTTTCGATGGGCACCACGCCGTAGTCCGCCCCGCCCTGGGCCACTGTCTGGAACACCTCTTCAAAGGTGGGCAGGCCCTGGCACCGGCAGTCCTCTCCAAAAAAGCGCAGGGAGGCCATCTCGCTGTATGCCCCCGCCACGCCCTGATAGACCACCCTGGGTCTCTCCACCGGCTGCCGCGCGGCGGCCTCGGCCCTCCGGCATCGGCTGTATCCCGGACCGCGATCGTTCCCTCCCACCCGGCGCCGCAGGTCCCGGCGGCTGAGGGCCAGCACAGTCTCAAACAGGTGGGCCAGCTCTAGTTTCCGGCCCTCATCCAACGTCTCCGCCGCTGCGCTCCGGAGCACCTCCAGCTCCCGCCGGGGGTCCATCAAGGGCAGCCCCAGCTCCTCCTTGCAGGCCCCGATCCGGCCGGTCACCTCCATGCGCTTCAAAAACAGCTCCGCGATCTGATCGTCCAGGCGGTCCACCTCTTGCCGCAGGGCGGCCAAACAGTCTTCCATTTCCGCTCCTCCTTACCCAAACACGCCCTGGACCAGGGCCATATACAGGATCGTCCCTCCGAAGATGGAGAGCAGATCGTTCCCCTTCCACAGATGGAGGAGGACCACCGCCCCGCAGGAGAGGAGGGCGGGTACCCACCCCGCCGGGGTGGCAAAGCTGACGCCCTTCAGGCAGTAGACGATCAGCATGGCCATGATGGCCGGGGGCAGCACCCGCCCCAGATAGAGCACCGCCTTGGGGGGCTCCTCCCCCCGGTCAAAGAGCAGGAAGGGCAGCAGCCGGGTGGCAAAGGTCACCACGGCCATCACCAGGATCAGGAGCAGATCCCGTGTGGTCTCTCCGTTCACAGCGTCCGCTCCTCCTTTCCTGTCCCGGCCTTGTGCAGGGCCTGTCCCTCCGGCATTTTAGGTGAAAATACCAGCAGGGCGGCCACGATGACCACCAGCGCCAGGATCAGCATATTATCCTCCCCCGCCAGCCGCAGGCTGGCCAGGGTGGCCAGGCAGCCGATAGCAGCTGGCAGATGGTTCCGGGTCCCCTTCCATTGGCCCACCGCGATGACGATGAAGAGGGCGGTCATGGCGAAGTCTACTCCGGTGGTGTCAAAGGACAGGGCACTGCCCAGCAGGGAGCCCAGAACCGTGCCCAGCACCCAGTAACTGTGGTCCATCAGGGCAATGGCCAGGTAGTAGTCCTTCTCCCGCACCCCCTCCGGCGCCTTGGCGGACGCCAGCAGCGCATAAGTCTCATCAGTGAGGGAAAAGATCATATAGAGCTTCCGCAGCCCCATCCCCCGGAACTTTTCCAGCATAGACAGGCCATAGAACATGTGCCGGAAGTTCAGCAGCAGGGTCATCAGAGCCGTCTGAAGGGGGGAGGCCCCCGCAGCCAGCAGAGTCACCCCCATGTACTGTCCGGCCCCGGCATAGATGATCAGGCTCATCAGCAGGGCCCAGAACACATTGTATCCCGCCGAATCCATCATCAGGCCGAAGGCCATCCCGATGGCCAGATAGCCCATCAGCACCGGAATGGTGACATGGAAAGCGGCGGAGAGGACGTTTCGATCCATCTCTCTCATTCACCCCATAGCGGTGGTGCCGTCTGCTGAGACGGGGCAGCACACACCTCCGCCGGGCACCAAGTTTGTTGCGTTCCACATTTTACTCGTTTTTGGCCGGATACGCAAGGGATTTTCCCACTTTTTCCGCCATTTTCCGGGAACGGGCCCGTTCCTTTCTTCTCTCCTGTACAGATGACATAAAGATTCACAAATTTTCCCTTGTTTTTTCCGTCCCATTCCTTATAATAATTCGTAATCAGTAGCATCCGGGGAGTCCAAGGACGGGGCGCTCCGGGCGCCAATCTCATAAAAAAGTGAGGCCCCAGCTTTGAAAACCATGCTTTTTCTCTACAACCCCACCGCCGGCAAGGGGCGGGTGACGGCCGATTTGGCCGCTGTTCTGGATGTCTTTACCAAGGCGGGCTACCTGACCACCGTCTATCCCACCCAGGGGAAGGCGGATGCCACCCGCATCGCCGCCGAGCTGGGCGGCCAGTTCGACCGGGTGGTCTGCTCCGGCGGGGACGGCACGCTCAGCGAGACGGTGTCCGGCCTGATGCAGCTGGACCATCCACCGGTGCTGGGTTACATCCCCTTCGGCTCCACCAACGACTGCGCCACCACCCTGCGCCTGCCCCGGGACCCGGTGAAAGCCGCCCAGACCGCCTCAGAGACCGGCGTTCCCCGCCCCTGGGATATCGGCAGGCTCAACGGCCGCCCCTTCGTCTATGTGGCCGCTTTCGGCGCCTTCACCGAGGTATCCTACGACACCCCCCAGGATCTGAAAAACACCTTCGGCCATCTGGCCTATGTGATGGCGGGCATCGCCTCCCTCCCCTCCATCACCCCCTACCACCTGAGGATCGAGTGCGACGACCAGGTGCTGGAGGACGATTTCTTTTACGGAATGGTGTGCAACACCATCTCCGTAGGCGGAATGAAGGCCCTGCCTACAGACCGGGTGGTGCTGGATGACGGGCTGTTTGAGGTCATTCTGGTCCGCAAGCCCACCAGCATCACCGACCTCACTGACAGCCTCCAGGCCCTTATCCGACAGGAGCCCCCCCAGTCAGGGGCCGTGCTCTCCTTCCACGCCTCCCATCTGAAGTTCACCGCCGAAAAGCCCATTCCCTGGACGCTGGATGGGGAGTACGGGGGCAGCCACGAGATCAACGTAGTGGAGAACTGCCGCCAGGCCCTGACTGTGATGCAGGGGGACTGAGCCCCCTTTCTTTCTCAAAGGAGCCCCGCTCCGCCGGCCATGGTGCCGGCGGAGCGGGGCTCCCTCCTTTTTGATGCGCTTATTCCCCAGACAGCGGGACCAGGTCCCCAACCAGGCTGACTGCCCGCTGGGCGCTCACGCCCTGTTCAAAAGCGAGAGCATGGCTGTATGTCCCGTCCTTCCACGCGGCCAGATAGGTCCAGTCCCCATTCCCCTTGATGGTCACCATCTGTTCTCCCGCACTCTGGCTCCGTTCCCAGCCGTAGGCAGTGTAGCTGCCGCTGACCTCCTGGCTCCCCCGGGCCACCCGATAGCTGATGCCCTCCGGCCAGTTCAGCTGGGCCACCGCTCCGCTGATCACCTGGATCTTTTCAGGGGCTCCCAGCTCCCCGGGAGCTTTCAATGGGAACCCCACCGCCTGCTCCGCCTCGGCTGCGGTCTGATACTCCACTGCCCCGCCGGAGGGCGGTTCGTCCTCCGCGGGTGGTGCGCCCTCTGTCCGCAGGGCCACGGTCCCCCCCTCCATCGTCACGGTGCAGGAGAGCAGCTGGAACATGGAGGCGGGGACGTAGGTACGTCCCGCCACCACCACCGGCGCCGCTCCATAGTGCTCCGGCGAGGTAGCCCCGATGGAGGACTTGCTGGCGCAGGCATAGCGGTCCAATCCGTAGGTCAGGTTCATGACCTGATCCTCATTTTCGATGCGGGTCCCGTTCTCTTCCGGCAGCCAGGTCACAGTCCATCCCAGGGCCTGGGCCACCTTCCACAGCGGGAGCATCACCTGTCCGTTCTCCTGGTAGGGCGCGGCGGGCGCCTCGCTCAGGTCCAGGCAAACTCCGTCCAGCGTCACCCCGCAGGCCGTGGAAGATGTCTGGCCCGCCCCGGCGGCCGGAGCCTCCCCGCCCTCCACAGCCCAGACGGGTACGCTCAGCAGGGAGGCGCACACCGCGCCGGCCAACAGCCGATTCCATTTCATAGTCGCGTTTCCTTTCCTGGTATCCAAAGTGTTCCTTCTATTTGTATAGACGACCCGACACGGGATTTTGTTCCATCCCGGACCGTTTATTTTTTCGTCCCCGCTCCTCCATACTAATGGGACACACACCCACTGTCAAGGGCGCAGCCGCAGATGTCTCTCTTTTCCAGTGTACTGATTCTGCCGGACCTGGGGGCTCCCCGTCTCAGAAGAGGCTCAGCTGCTCTAGTCTCCGCTCCTGCCTCCGGCCCGCCTGCTCTTGGGCCACGCCCTGCGGCAGGCTGTCCAGGAAGGGAGAGGGTCCGCCCCCGGCGCTGAGGATCAGCTCCTCCCGGGCCCGGGTCATCCCCACATAGAGCAGCCGGCGCTCCTCCTCCAGATCCGCCGGACGGCCGGGCATCTCAAGGGGAAGCGTGCCTTCTGTCAGTCCCGCCACAAAGACGGCAGGAAACTCCAGTCCCTTGGAGGCGTGGAGAGTCATCAGCCGGACAGCCCCGGACTCCCAGCCCCGGCCCGCAGCCCGGCGCACATCCGCCTCCTCCCCCAGAGTGAGGGCCTCCCAGAGGGAGCGGAAGGCTGGGTAGAACACCGCCGTATTCCGCAGCTTCTCCAAGGCCGGCGAGGTCCCGTACCGCTCCTCCCAGCCCTCTACCAGTTTCCATGGCTTCTCCTTCTCCACCGCTGGCTCCCACTCCTTCACCCGGTCCAGCCAAAGCTCTAGATGGCCATAGCCTCGGACCGCCTCCTCCAAGGCCGCCAAGTCTGCCCCCTGTGTCCAGAGGCGGCGGGCCCTTCCGGCCAGGTCGGCGGGACAGTCCCACAGAAGGCCCAGCGCGGTCTCCAGGGCTGCAGGGTCCGCCGGGCTTTGGAGGGAGCGGAAGAAAGCCAGTACTCCCCGCACCTGGCGGTCCTCCAGAAAGTCCTCCCGCCCGCTGACCACACAGGGGATGTCGTCGTGACGCAGGCACTTCTCCACCAGCTCCAGCTGCCGATGGGTGCGGCAGAGGACGGCGATGTCAGAGAAAGCCCGCACTGTCCGCTCGTGGCCCAGGGCCTGGGCCTCCAGCATGTCCACCCCGCCGGTCATACGGCCAATCTCCTTGGCGAGAAACACCCCCTCAGAGAAGGCATCCGGGCTCCTCACCATCCGTACCGCCGGGCCGGAGGGCCGGTTGGGGCGCAGGCGGCGGCAACCGCCCGGATTTTTCTCGATCACGGGGGCGGCAGCCTCCAGCACCTCCGGCGTGGAGCGGTAGTTCTCCACCAGCCGGATCTCCCGCAGCTCCGGCCGTTCCGCCCGCAGGCGCTGGAAACACTTCCCGTCCGCCCCCCGGAAACCGTAGATAGACTGGTCTGGGTCTCCGATGACAAAGAGCGACCCGCTGGCGCTCCAGGCCCGGACCAGCCGGTACTGGGTCTCGTTGATGTCCTGGAACTCGTCTACCAGCAGGTACCGGAAGCAGGTCCGGCCCCCAGTGTCCAGCGCCAGCGCCCGGATGAGCAGGTCATCAAAGTCCAGCATCCCCCGCTCCTCCAGCCGGGCACAGTAGGCCTGCCAGATCTCCTCTTCCAGTCCAGCCGTCTCCAGAGACGCGCCGTTTTTTACCCGGGACACCCCCTGGAGCAGCGCCCGTGCGCTCCCCTTCCGGCCCAGCACCCGGAGGGTCTCCTCCGCCAGGGACAGGGCCTCCCCTTGGCCGATCAGCCCCACATCCCCCAGCAGAGCCAGGCAGATGGCATGGAAGGTCCCGATAGTCATGCGGGAGGCGGCCCGCCGCCCCAGGCGCTCCTCCAGCCGCTGGCGCATCTCAGCGGCTGCCTGGTTGGTGAAGGTCACCGCAGTGATCTCCCCCGGCCGGACCCCCCGCTCCTCCACCAGCCACGCGATTCGGTCCACCAGGGTCTTGGTCTTGCCTGTGCCAGGTCCGGCCACCACCGCTACGGTTCGCTCCTCCGCCGAGATGGCCGCCTGCTGCTGGGAATTGGAGCGCTGGAGGCCCTGCTCCCCCTCCCGCTCCGCCGCCTTCGGCCGCTTTGGGAGCTGTCCCCGCTTTTTCTCCCCCTGTTTTGGGGTCTCCTCTGCCCCAAACAGGGAGACCTGTCCGCTCAGGCGCTGAATCTCCGCCGGGGCAAGGAGGGAGATGGCACCGTATTCCCCGTCAAACCCGGGGCGGCGCTCCACCTGCCCCAGCCGCAGGCGCCGGATGCCCTCCGCCACGCAGGGGCCCGCTTCCCGCTGCAGGTCCTCTATGGGGACGTCCCGCAGGATAGTGAATTCCGGCCCCAGGGTCTGCAGCAAGCGCTCATACTGTTCCAGGGTCTTTTTCCCGGCGGCCGAGCCGCCGGTGGAGGCGGCGATCACCTCCGGCAGGGGGGCCAGGCTCTCGAAGGGCTTGGCTTCCTCCGGCCGGAAGCCCGCCGGCCGGTCGGCCAGCTCCTCCACCCGGTGCTCCACCCCGATGGTCAGCTTTTTCCCGCACACCGGACACAGTCCGCCCCGTTCCGCCGTCTCGGCGGGGGTGAGGCACACCCCGCAGTTCCGGTGTCCGTCCAGGTGGTACTTTCCCTCCTCCGGGAAGAACTCCAGGGTGCCCAGAAGCCCCTCCCCGGTGCGGATAGCCTGGACCAGCTCCGGATAGGAGAGGCCGGTGTCCAGCAGGTCGGCCTCCCGGCCCAGCCTGGAGGGGGAGTGGGCATCCGAGTGGGACAGAAGGCTCAGCCGGTCCAGCGCCGATACCCGCCAGTTCATGGGCGGGTCAGAGGACAGTCCGGTCTCCACTCCGTGGATCTGGTCCGCCAGGTCCCCAAAGCACTCCTCGACGGTGTCAAAGCCGGAGAAGGCACCGAACATGGCAAAGTGGGGCGTCCAGATATGGGCGGGGATGAATTCGGCCTCTGGGCAGGTCTCCAGGGTCAACTCCAGCAGATCCCGGCTGTCCAGCCCCAGAATGGGGCGGCCGTCCGAGTGGATGTTGCCGATGGCCTCCAGCCGGACGGACAGTTCTTCCGCCGCTTCCAGGCTGGGGAGGAGGATCAGGTTGTGCACCTTCCGCGTCCGCCCGTGGCGCTTGTAGATGCAGCTGATCTCCCCGGTGACCACGAAACGGGGGGCGGCCCCGGGCGCAGTCCCCTCCATTGTCAGCCCCTCCCGCAGGGCATAGACCCCCTCCCCCGCGGGGACCAGCTGCTCCCGCATCTCCGCCCGCCAAGCCGGATGGGTGAAGTCCCCTGTCCCTATCAGCTGGATGCCTTTGCGCCGGGCCCACCAGTCCAGGTGGGGCAAGTCGCAGTCCCGGCTGGTGGCCCGGGAGAACCTGGAGTGGATATGAAGATCAGCAATATACATGGATGTCCCCCTCTTTTCACAAGGATCCCCTCCATTATACCGTTTTTCTCTCTCCGGTGCAATGCACGGGCCGGCTTTCTCCCCCTTTTTCTGTCATATTCCGGGAGTTGAAGACACTCCCTCCTCTCTTCTCTCCATCGCCCGCTGCACATCGTTGGACAGGATCTCCAAAAATTCCGATGCGGTGGGCGGCCCGTCCAGGGGATACCCCGCCATCTCCCGCAGCAGTTCCGGGTTGGTCCGCCACGCGATCTGCACCGCAGTGCGGATGTTCCGCTCCACCGCGGTCCATTTCCGCCCGCAGCGGCTGCCCACTTCCCAGTAGATCTCCTTGGTCACTGCCTCCAGGCTGTCCTCCTGGTCCACCGCCAGCTGAATGGCCATTACGATGCGGCCATAACAGCGGCATCGCCTCGTGATCCCCAGGGCGCGCAGTTCCCGTCGAATTACATTTATTTCATTCATCGACATTTCCTCCCAATTTAGTTTTAAGGAAATCATACGACAAAATGGAAGCAATTATATCAAATCCGACGATATGCGCTTAGATTCGTTTATATTCGACACTCGCTGTCCACATTCCCCCCTTTTTCTGCACCTCCTGCCCCCACATTCCTGAATTTTTATTTCCACCTATTTTGGGGGCTGGAAAATCGCTTCCTTTCATGCTATCCTCTGATAGGGATCCTTCTCTGTCCCCCCTGCCGCCTATCAGAAAGGAGCAATCATGCGGACACAACTCTGGCAGCTGGCCTGCCTCTATTGGACCACTGCAAACCTGCTGGCCTTCGCCCTGATGGGGCTGGACAAGCGCCGGGCCCGCCGGGGCTGTTGGCGCATTTCGGAGAAGGCCCTGTTCTTCTTTCCCGTCCTGGGCGGTTCCCTGGGGGGGATGCTGGGGATGTACTTTTTCCACCACAAGACCCGCCACTGGTATTTTCGGGCAGGCTTCCCTCTCCTGTTTCTGTTCCAGGCGTTCCTGCTCTTCTTTCTGTGGCGGTGGCTGGCGCCCTGATATGCCTGGAGCAGGCTGTCCCCGCTGTGCGCACGTCTTGTCCACTCACGACAGGCAAAGTTCACACTTGCAGGACAAGTCGTATTTTTTCACATACATGCCGCCGAAAAAGCAGATTTAATTCACTCTGTCAAAAAGTCCTTCAGGGACCTTTTGGCAGCCTGTAATTCCTTCGCACCTGCGGGTGCGGGACTCTGCGGATCGCTTCCTACGAGCTGAGGGGGCCTGCGGGCCTGCGCCGCGCCCCCCTCCTCTCCCCGCTCTGCCGGTGTCGGTCCCGGATATGAACTGCGCCCGCCTCAACTGAGGTGGGCGCAGCTCCCATTTACAGCTTTTTGTCGTAGCAGTTCAGAATCTCCCGGATAAAGCCCTGGAAGAAGAACTCCGTCCCGCCCACAAAGGTATAGCCCAGCTTGGGATACATGGTGTTGGCCGGAAGATTCCCCTCATAGGTGTCCAGGCGCATCACCTTTTTCCCCTTCCTGCGGGCCTCCTCCTCGCAGAAGGCCACGAACTCCCGTGCCTTCCCTCGCCCAGCCCACCGGGGGCTGATGCAGAGGGTGTGGATCACCATGACATCCTCCGGATCCGCCGGGACGGACCAGTTCAGTGCGGCATATTCCGCCAGCTGCTCTCCGTTCAGGTTGACGCAGCCGTACACCTCTCCGTCCTCCTCCGCCACATACAGGGTGCCGGCCTCCAGGGCCGCACGCGCGTGTTCAACCGTGGGGTACTTCCCCCGCTGCCAGTTGGTAAAGGAGGCGGGCCGTTTCTCCTCCTCCGCCAGGATCTCCTCATAGATGCTCCCCACCAGGGGCAGGTCCTGCTCTGTCGCCAGTCGGATCATACCTTCTCTCTCCCTCTTTGTCGATCTTGAAAAAATCGGGGCGGCTCAGCGCCGCCCCGGTCTTCTGCTTTACGGCCGGTCCTGCTCCGGCTTCTCATTGGGCCCTTCCCTGTCCTGAGGGGGCGGTGTCTCGTCATCCCGGGGCTGGGCGGGCGGCTCCTCCGGACCGCTCTGCTCCGGCTCTCCGTCTGGGAGCTGCGGCGCAGACACCGGCTCACTGACGATGTGGATGTTCTTGGCGGGGGGCTCGATGTCCCCAGTGAGGGAACGGCTCCTGCCCTGGGTGGAGGCGTAAGCGTCCTCCACCAGGGCGGGGTCCCGCCCCTGGATGATCGCCACCATCTCGCCGCCGGTGATGGTCTCCTTCTCCAGCAGGTAGGCCACCACCTTGTGCATGTCCTCCAGGTTTTCCCGGATCAGTTCCACTGCGTCCTGATAGCACTGGTCCAGGATGGCCTTTACCGCCTTGTCCATGACAGCGGCGGTGTCCTGGGCGCAGTCCAGGCCGTAGCCCCCGTCCAGGTACTGGTTCCGGATGGAGCCCAGAGCCATCATACCAAACTCGTCGCTCATGCCGAACATGGCTACCATGTTCCGGGCCAGGTTGGTGGCCTCCTGGATATCCTGGGAGGCACCGTTGGTCATGGTGTTGAGCACCACCTGCTCGGCGGCCCGACCGCCCATGGAGACGGTGATTTTGGCCATCAGCTCTTCCTTGGTGCGCAGGTTGGTCTTGTCCTCCTCGGGCATCAGCAGGGTGTAGCCCAGGGAACCTTCCGTGTGGGGGACGATGGTGATCTTCTGCACGGGCTCGGCGTTCTTCTGCTTGTAGGCCACCATAGCGTGTCCCACCTCGTGGTAGGCCACCAGCTTCTTCTCAAACTCGGTAAGGACGCTGTTCTTCTTCTCGCTTCCAGCGATAACGAATTCGAAGGAGGCCAGCAGATCCTCCTGGGTGACCACTCTTCGGCCGTGCCGGACTGCCCGCAGGGCGGCCTCGTTCACCAAGTTGGCCAAGTCTGCGCCCACGGTCCCCGCGGTCGCCAGAGCGATCTTCTTGAGGTCCACGTCCTCTCCCAGCTTGATCTTCCGGGTGTGGACCTGGAGGGTGGCCAGACGGCCGGCCAGGTTGGGCCGGTCGATGGTAATGCGGCGGTCGAACCGGCCGGGCCGCAGCAGGGCCTTGTCCAGCACCTCGGGCCGGTTGGTGGCCCCCAGCACGATGACGCCCTTGCCCGGGTCGAAGCCGTCCAGCTCGGCCAGCAGCTGGTTCAGGGTCTGTTCCCGCTCGTCGTTGCCGCCCATGCGGTTGTCGCGGGACTTGCCGATGGTGTCGATCTCGTCGATGAAGATGATGCAGGGGGCCATCTTGCTGGCCTCCTTGAACAGGTCGCGGACCCGGCTGGCGCCCACGCCCACAAACATCTCTACAAAGTCAGAGCCGGAGATGGAGAAGAAGGGCACGCCCGCCTCTCCAGCCACCGCTTTGGCCAGCAGGGTCTTGCCGGTGCCCGGAGGGCCCACCAGCAGGGCGCCCTTGGGCAGCTTGGCACCGATCTCCGTGTACTTCTGGGGATTGTGGAGGATGTCGATGATCTCCTGGAGGGATTCCTTGGCCTCGTCCTGGCCAGCCACATCCCGGAAGGTGACGCCGGTCTTCTTCTCCACATAGACCTTGGCGTTGGCCTTGCCCACGCCGCCCAGTCCGCCCATGCCGCCCTTTCCACCGATGCCCCGGAACAGGAACATCATCAGTCCCACCATCAGCAGCAGGGGAAGCACATAGGAGAGGATCAGGCTGAGGAAATAGGCCGACTCGTCCACCGGCTCGGTGTAGGCGTGATCGGCGTGCTCCTCCAGCATGGCCAGCAGCTCCGGGTCGTCCACCCCGGCCAGGGGGACGGTGATATACTGCTTTTCCTCCTCCGTCTGGGCAGGAACAGGGATCAGGGAGTTCATCAGGCTTCCGCTCCCGCCGGAGGTCTCCTCCCGGGGCAGCTCCACCTCCACGCCGTCCCGCAGGGTGAAGGTGTATTTGCCGTTCTCCACATTGACGGTGTCGATCTTGTCCTCCGCCAGCCACTCCTTGAAGGTGGTGTAGGGCACTTCCACAGTACCCATGTTGGCATAGCTTGAGGTGCAGCTCTTGATCATCATTGTGAACAGCAGGGCCCAAAAGATGATGCTGACCAGGCCCATGATGTTTCTCTTGTTGTTATTTCCGTTATTGTTTCCTTTATCTGGTTTCAAAGGAGAAAACCTCCTGCCTTTTCCATAAGATCGTTCGGACTGCTCCGGCCGGGTGTGCGGGGTACATTGATTAGTATCATACCATATCTCCTTATTAAAAACAAGAAAGAGCGCTGTAAACATTTTGTGAAAGTTGACGATGCTGCCCCATCGCCCGTCTTTTTTCCTGGTTTCCTCTCTTTTCGGCCGTTTTCCTCCGATCCCCGCAATTTGACCCTTCCCCTCCCTGCCGGATTGTGATATATTATTTTATTATGTTATTATGCAAACTGGAACGACGGATGGGAGGACTGCTCCATGAACAAACGACCCCCGCTGCGCCGCTCCGCCCCTGTGGAGGCGGAAAACGACGGCGTCATTGAAGGCCGCAATGCGGTCACCGAGGCCCTGCGGGCCGGCGTAGCCATCGACAAGATCTTTCTCATGAAGGGGGACACAGATCCCACCCTGGGACACATCGCCTCCGCCGCCCGGGAGAAGGGCATTGTGGTAGTGGACGCCGACCGCCGGAAGCTGGACGGCATGAGCCGCACCCATTCCCACCAGGGGGTCATCGCCCTGGCCGCCGTGCGGGAATATGCCACTGTGGACGACATCCTGAATATTGCCCGGGAGCGGGGTGAGGCCCCCCTCATCGTGGTCTGCGACGAGCTCAGCGACCCACACAATCTGGGGGCGGTCATCCGCACCGCCGACGCCGCCGGTGCCCACGGAGTCATCATTCCAAAGCGCCGCTCCGCCGGCCTGACCGCCGTGGTGGCCAAGACCTCTGCCGGGGCGGTGGCCCATGTGCCGGTAGCCCGGGTGCCCAACCTGCCCTCCCTGCTCAAGGAGCTGAAGGAGGAGGGCGTCTGGGTGTTCGGCACCGCTGCCGGCGGTACCACCCAGCTCTATCAGGCCGATTTAAAGGGCCCCGCCGCCATCGTCATTGGCAGCGAGGGGGACGGCATGGGCCGTCTAGTGGCGGAGAACTGTGACTTCACCGTCTCCATCCCCATGTTTGGCAAGATCAACTCCCTCAACGCCTCCGCTGCCGCTGCTGTCCTGCTTTACGAGGCGGTGCGTCAGCGCCTGGGCGGATAACGCACCTGCCGCCCCCAGGGGTCAGCGGCACAGAATTCCCATTTCACACATCACAGAGGAATGACCATGAGCGACCGTGAGGATAAAAAACTGAATCTCGGCGACGAGCTGGCCGATGTCAAGTCCCTGATCGCCGGTGCGGAGGACGGCGGCTTCTCCCTGGACGACATTCTGGCCGAGTACGGCGTCAAAAGCCCGCCGGGGCGCAGCGCCATCCCCCTGCGCCCGTCGCCCCCGGAGGACGACGGCCCCGACCTGCCCTGGCCGGAGGCCCCCCGTCCCCGTCGGAACCGAGACAACGTGGTGGCCTTCCCAGGGGGAGGAGCTCTACCTCCGGAGGAGGACGGCCCCGCCCCCCAGGATGAGTCCGAGCCGGAGAAGGGCCCTTCGGAGCCCGAAGGGGAGGCCCCGGAGGCAGACGCCGTCCTGGATGCCGAAGAAAATGGAGACAAGGTGGTCGAGTTTCCCGAGGAGGAGAGCCCTCTGGCCTCCTTCCTCAAGGACATCAGCAAAAAGGCGGATGACTACGCCGACCGTATGTTTGAGGAGTCGGAGCAGATGGACCCAGAGGAGGTCCGCCGCCTGGAGACCCTGATCCCCGGCACCGACCAGGAGACGGAGGAGGACCTGCGCTATGTCCGCCGGCCCCGCCGGCAGGAGCCCCCGCCCCCCGACCTCCCCCCCCAGGAGCTGGCCCGCACCTACGGCAAGGGCCTTAAGGGGCTCCGGGTCCGCTCCCTATTGGTCTTTCTTTTGGCCGCCGCCGCTCTGGTCCCCTGCCTGCTCCCCTCGCTCCCTGTCTCCCTCCCCCCGGAGCTGGCGGTGGGATATCCCCTCCTCCTCTGGATCTCCGCCGGGCTTCTGGGGGCAGGTATGCTGCTGTCTCTCGACGTGCTGGCCGCCGGCCTGTGGCGCGGTTTGAGGCTGAAGGTGGGGATGGACACCCTGGCCGCCCTCTCCTGCGCCTTCACCCTGGCGGATACCTTGCTGCTGGCCGGGAGCCAAGACCGGGGCGGGCAGCTCTCCTACTGTCCCGCCGCCCTGTTCGGCCTGTTCTTCCTGCTCCACGGCACCTATCACAAGCGGTGTGCCCTGCGCCTGTCCTGCCGCACCGCAGCGGCTGCCGCGGAGCCCTATCTGGTCACTCTGGACGAGGGCAAGTGGAACGGGAAGGACACCTACGCCAAGTGGTCCGGCACCCCCGCCGGCTTTGGCAGCCAGATCCAGATGGACGACGGCGCCCAGCGCATCTACCGGGTGTTCTGTCCCGTCCTGCTGCTGGCCTGCATAGTCTTTTCCCTGCTGGCCTCCTTCGGCATCGGGGAGGGGGAGCACCTGATGTGGTGTCTCTCCGCCACCTTCACTGCCGCCGCCGGCTTCGGTGGGGCACTGGCCTATGGCCGCTCCTTCCACAAGGTGGCCCGCCGGGTCTCCCAGAGCGGCGGTGCCTTGGCCGGCTGGCCCGGCGCGGCCGGGTCCCGGCGGGGCAACCGGGTCCTCATCACCGATCTGGACCTGTTCCCCCCCGGCTTTGTGGAGCTCAACGGCATCAAGGTCTTTGGGGACTTCTCCGTGGAACGGGTGGTGGGCTACACCGCCACCCTGATCCGGGACTCGGGCTGTGGGCTGGAAAAGCTCTTCCACGACCTGCTCCGCACCCAGGGGGCCATCTTCCGCAGGGCGGACAGCCTGTGCTGCTATGAGGGCGGAGGCCTCTCCGCCAACATCCGGGGGGACCAGGTGCTGGTGGGTTCCGCCGCCTTCATGAACCTGATGGAGGTGCCCCTGCCCCAGGGGCTGAACGTGAAAAACGCGGTCTTCTGTGCCATCGATGGAGAGCTGGCCGGCATCTTCGCCCTGAATTACACCCTGCCCGACACCGTGTTTCCCTCCCTCACCTCCCTGCTTCGGGAGCGGGTTGGGCCGGTGCTGGCCACCCGAGACTTCAATCTCATCCCGGCCATGCTCCAGCAGCGGTTCAAGCTGGCGGCAGACCGGATGGACTTTCCTCCGGTGGAACGCCGGCGGGAGCTGTCCGATCCGGAGCAGGACCACACCGGCGTGCTCACCGCCGTGCTCTGTCGAGAGGGGCTGCTCCCCTTCGCCGAGTCGGTGGTGGGGGCCCGCCGCCTGCGCCGGGCCGTCCGGGCCTCCGCGGTGCTCACCTGCGCCGGCTCCACCCTGGGGGTTCTGCTGGCCTACTACCTGACCTCTGTGGACGCCTACGCCTCCCTCTCCCCCCTGAACCTGCTGTTTTATCTGCTGATGTGGCTGCTGCCTGTGTGGTTCCTCAGCGGCTGGGTCCACCGGTATTGAAAAGCCGGGCGCGCCGCTCTGCGCGGCGCGCCCGGTCTCTTTACGCCCGTCCCTCCCGGGGCATGTGGGCCTCCAGCCAGGCCAGCAGGTCGTCAAAGACCTGCTGCCGGTCCAGCTCGTTAAACATCTCGTGTCGGCCGCCTGGATACAGCTTCAGGGTCACGTCCCGGCAGCCCGCCGCCTGGAACATGGCGTACACTTTGCGCACCCCTTTTCCCATGCCGCCCACTGGGTCCTGGTCCCCAGAGAAGAAATAGACCGGCGTGTCCGGGTCCATCCGCGCCAGGTTCTCCCGGCGGGCAATGTACTGGAGACCGCCCATCATGTCCCGGAACATGGACACGCTGGACTTGTGGCTGCACAGCGGGTCGGCCAGATAGGCGTCCACCTGCTCCTCGTCCCGGGAGAGCCAGTCCGCGCTGGTCCGGTTGGGCCGGAACCTGCGGTTATAGGCCCCCAGGGAGAGGCGGTCCACCAGCGGGCTCACCCCGTCATACCCCAGCCGGCGGCACTCCAGTCCGGCCAGCAGCTTTCCGAAAGCCACCAGGGGGGCGGGCTCCTGCCCGGTCCCCGACAGGATGGCTCCGTCCACCGTCCCCGGATGGTCGATGAGGTAGGTCCGGGTGAGGAAAGAGCCCATGGAGTGGCCCAGGAGGAAGTAGGGGACGCCCGGATGCTTCTCCCCCTGGATGCGGCGCAGTCGGGCGATGTCGGCCACTACCAGCTTCCACCCGTTCTGGGGGGCAAAGGCGCCGTAGCGGCCGTCCTGGACCGTGTTCCCGTGTCCCAGGTGGTCCTCGCCGCACACCAGAAAGCCCTGTCGGGTCAGGAATCGGGCCGCTGTCTCATAGCGGCCGATGTGCTCCCCCACCCCGTGTACGATCTGCACCACGCCCCGAGGCTCCTCCGGGGGCAGCCACGCCCCGGCGTAGCAGGAGCTGCTCCCATCGCTGGACGGAAATCGGAACTGTTGAAATTGACACATGACACCGGCCCTCTTTCGTGTTAAGATACCCTCTGGTCCTTATGGCTCAAGTCTATCAGATTTTCTCCATCCGTCAACCCCCGCTGGGCAGGGGCTGCATCTGCTCCAGCAGGCATCGGATGGCCTCCATGCGGTGCTCCGCCTGCCCGTCCAGCGTCTCATACAGCCCCCCGCAGGCGGTGCTGTCCCCTTCCGCTGCCGCCCGCTGGCATAACCGTCTCCACTTCTGCTCCTGCAGGAACTGTTCCCGCAGCGCTGCGGCCAGGGGGCAGACCCGCGGGATGGGCGGGCTGGAGAAGTGGTAGCAGGCGCCGGTGAGCAGGAACCAGCAGGCCGCCAGCCGCTGGGCCGTCCTGCGCTGCTCCGCCGCCAGGGCGTTCAGGGTCCGGGCCCCGCTGCCCCGGGCCCGCCGGGCCAGCTCCAGATAGATCCTGTGGCCCATCCAGGCCCCTTCCATCAACTCCTCCAGCTGCCGGACCTGCCCAGCGGCCTGCTCCGCCGGAGCGGGAACTTGGCTCTGGGGCTGGAGCTGCGCCGAGCTCTGGATCTGGGCCGCCGGGGCGGCCCCCTGATCCTGATTCTGGAGCTGCGCCGGGGCGGGTATCCGTTCCGCCTGCCGCTCCGCCCCGGTCCCCGGCCCGGTCGGCGCCCCCACCTGGATGGGGCTCATGTCCTGGTTGGGCATCACTCTGCGCCAGACCCGCTCAAAGGTCTCCAAATCCACCACCGCCCGCTCCGTGTCCTGGGCCGGGGCGGTCTGTCTCTGTTCCACAGTCGCTCCCTCCTTATTTCGGGCCTGCGCCCGCCTGGATTCTCCCCATCCTATGCGCCGGAGGGGCGGATGGATACAACTCTCCCCGTTTTCCCGTCTTTCAGACTTTTTGTGAAAAAGGAGTGTTTCCCTTGTCTCTCTCTTCTTCCAACGCCGACCTGCCTGGAGTCCACCTCAACTCCGTGGTCAACGCCCCCCACCAGTTCTCCTATGAGAGCGGCGTTCTGGTCACCCGGGTGGAGCCCGGCTTTGCCCAGGGGGTGCTGGAGGTGGGCCCCAACAGCATCAACCCCCACGGCAAGGTCCACGGCGGCGCCCTGGCCACCCTGGCGGACACAGTGGGCGGGTGCTGCGCCTGTTCCAAAGGGGGGCTTTGCGTCACCTCCAGCAGCACCATGGAGTTCCTCCGCCCCGCCGATGGCCCCCGCATCTTCTGCACTGCCACCCCGAAGAAGATGGGCTACCACCTCTCCGTCATCCAGGTGGAGCTGACCAATGTGTCCGGTGAAACCGTGGCCACCGGGACTTTCACCTTTTTCATGTCCCACAGCTGACTTTTTTCTCGTTTTTTCCCAAACCGCCCGTCAAATGCCTTGACTTTTTGACAGAGGCGTGGTAGGATACTTGCACTTCCAACTGAATCGTGTCGGATAGAGGCGCGGCGTTCATGCGTACGCCGGGACAGAGGCCAGGCAGCCGTCCCGGGGGAGAGGGAACGCCGCCGAAGGTCGGGCCGCCTGCCTGGGCGTCCCCTCCTGGGCCGGGGGAGAATATCCCCCGGACTGTCACTGCAAGTGGAGCGCTATCCAGGGGGGCCTGCCGTCTGGCCTGTTTTCGCCGCCAGACCGCCCCCCTTCGCCATGGCCGCTCCGGGATCGCGCGCCATGGCCTTTTCTTTTGTCTGACCGCCGCTTCAGCTGGGATGTGTGTGGATCAAAAGAAAGGAAGGAACGATTTCTATGAGAACGCGACGCACCTGGATCACACGGGCGGTGCTGGTGGTCATGCTGCTGCTGGCCCTGACCACCTCCGTCTTCGCCTCCAACCCCACCGACGAGCCGGGCAGCAAGATGATCGAGTGTCCCGACTGCGGCACCAGCACCGCCTGTATGGTGTGCTACGGCCTGGACCCACAGTGCGAGTCCTGCGGCGGGACCAATGTGTGTGCCACCTGCGGCGGGACCGGCTATGTCCAGTCCCCCAGCAGCTTTTACAACACCGCCTTCTCCCTGTTGCCCCCGGTCATCGCCATCGCCCTGGCCCTGATCACCAAGGAGGTCTACTCCTCCCTGTTCATCGGCATCCTGGTGGGCGGCCTGCTCTACTCCAACTTTGCCTTTGAGGGCACCCTCGTCCACGTGTTCAGCGACGGCATCGTCTCCGTCCTGTCTGACAGCTACAACGTGGGCATCCTGATCTTCCTGGTCATCCTGGGCACCATGGTGTGCCTGATGAACAAGGCGGGCGGCTCCGCCGCTTTCGGCCGCTGGGCCAAGAAGAACATCAAGAGCCGGGTGGGCGCTCAGCTGGCCTCCATCGTGCTGGGCTGCCTGATCTTCATCGACGATTACTTCAACTGCCTCACCGTGGGCAGTGTGATGCGCCCCATCACCGACCGGCATCATGTGTCCCGGGCCAAGCTGGCTTATATCATCGACGCCACCGCTGCCCCGGTGTGCATCATCGCCCCCATCTCTTCCTGGGCGGCCGCCGTCTCTGGCTTTGCGGAGGACGGCCAGGGTCTGACCCTGTTCATCCGGGCCATCCCCTATAACTTCTATGCCCTGCTCACCATCGTAATGATGCTGGGTCTGGTCCTGATGAAGGTGGATTTCGGCCCCATGGCCAAGTTCGAGCGCAACGCCATTGAGAACAACGACCTCTTCTCCGGTTCCAACCCCTATGCCATGCTGGATGAGGAGATCGACGACACCAAGGGCACGGTCATGGACCTGGTGCTGCCCATCGCGGTGCTGGTCGTCTGCTGCGTCATCGGCATGATCTACTCCGGCGGCTTCTTCTCCGGCACCGACTTTGTCTCTGCCTTCTCCAATTCGGACGCCTCCGTGGGCCTGATGTTCGGCTCTGCCTTCGGCCTGCTCTTCGCCCTGATCTACTACACCGTGCGCCGGTCCATGTCCTTCAAGGAGATGATGTCCTGCGTTCCTGAGGGCTTCAAGGCCATGGTCCCCGCCATCCTCATCCTCACCTTTGCCTGGTCTCTGAAGTCCATGACCGACTCCCTGGGCGCCAAATATTTTGTCCGTGATTTTGTGTACAACAATGCGGAGAGCCTGCAGAACTTCCTGCCCGCCATTGTGTTCCTCATCGGCTGCGGCCTGGCCTTTGCCACCGGCACCAGCTGGGGCACCTTCGGCATCCTGATCCCCATCGTGCAGAACGTCTTCCCCCTGGACAATCCCCTGGGCATCATCTGCATCTCCGCCTGCATGGCGGGCGCTGTGTGCGGCGACCACTGCTCCCCCATCTCTGACACCACCATCATGGCCTCTGCCGGCGCTCAGTGCGACCACGTGAACCACGTGTCCACGCAGCTTCCCTACGCCATCTCCTGTGCGGTCATCTCCTTTGTCACTTATATTGTGGCCGGTTTCGTGCAGACCCCCTTCATTGCCCTGCCTGTGGGCATCGTACTCATGCTGGCTTTCCTGTTTATCATGAAGCAGCTCTCCCCCGGCCAGTCCCACCGCGCCGCATGACCCAGCTCTTTTCCGGCCATCTTATTTCCCTCAAGTGAAAAGCCCCGGCATCCGCATTTTCGGATGCCGGGGCTTTTTCCTGTCTTTTTACTGTTTTTCCTCCTGCTCCAGCTTCTCCCGAAGCACTTTGAGGGCAAAATCCACCGCTGGGATGGACTTGGCCGCGCAGTACTGGCGGATATTCTGCAGCTCTCGGATCGCCTCCTGTGTCGTCACGGCGCTCACGCTCCCTTTCCCTGTATTCTCCTTTTATTGTACCACGGGGTCCGGGCCGGGCGCAAGGGGCCCGCCGTTCCGGCGCGCTCATTTTCCGCCCCGGCCCCCGCCCCAGAGGATCAGGAGGACACCCCCGGCCGCTATTCCCCAGGCCGCCGGACCGTCCGGCTCGATGCTCCTGGTAAGACAGAGGAGGGCCAGCGCCAGCCCCAGCGCCTTTCCGCCCCACAGGGACGCCCGCTCCCAGTCCCCTCAGAACTCCTTCCTGGCGTAGATCCTGCAGGAGATCCAGCAGGACAGGAGCATCCCCACCAGGGGCACCAATGGCACCAGGGCAAAGACCCCCAGGACAGCAAGCTCGGGCAGCTGATCCAGCCAGGACAGGTCTATCCCATCGAAGAGGCCCAGCTTGGCGCCCCCCAGCAGCACCACGATAGGGGCAAAAATGATGACATACATCCAAGGCCGGGCCCGCTCCGGCCCCAGCTGATAGACCACCGGCAGCATAATGTCCGCGATCATCAGCCCTAAGCCCATAGAGACCAGCAGGGTGGCCAGCAGCTCCCCCAGATCCTCCCGTGCCAGCAGGGAGGCCAGGATGCTCCCCACCAGCCCGATGGCCGCCGCCGCCAGCAGCACCAGCAGCAGGAAGAGATACCGGGCCTTTACCACAGCGGTACGTCCCACGGGCAGCACAGCTGCGTACCGGTCCCACTTCGCCGCCTCGTCATAGCTGAAGCTGGAGATGGGCAGCACCATCACGATCACCTCCACCATAGCCAGGGCCATGGACATGGGGAAAACGCCCAGCATGGCCAATCCGGAGTAGAACAACAGGAACAGGGCATAGAGCCTCAGGGTCTTCCGCATCACAAGGGCATCCTTCATCATCAGGCCGGTCATGCCGACTCCCCCTTTCCGATCAAGAGCATGATATCCTCCAGCGTCACCCGGTCCAGCATCAGGCCGGGGTATTTCCGGGCAAAGGCCGCCCGGTCCCGTACCAGCGCTTCACAGCCGAAGCTGCCCTTCCGCACCCGCACCAGATCTCCGGGCTGGATGTCCCGCAGCTGGGCCTGGGTGCAGCCCAGCTTGGCATAGTGCTCCAGAATGGCGTCCTTGCTGTCCGAGAGCACCACGCGGCCCTGGTGGATGTAGGTGATATAGTCTGCGATCTTCTCCAGGTCGCTGGTGATATGGCTGGAAATAAGGATCGCGTGCTCCTCGTCCTCGATAAAGCCCTGGAACTCGTCCAGGATCTCATCCCGCACCACCGGGTCCAGCCCCGCGGTAGCCTCGTCCAGGATCAGCAGCCGGGGTCGGTGGGCCAGGGCCGCCGCCAGGGACAGCTTCATTTTCATGCCCCGGGAGTATTCCTTGATAAATTTTTTCTCCGGCAGTTTGTATTTCTTCAGATACCGGCGGTAGAGCTCCTCGTCCCAACCCCGGTACACCGGCGCCAGAATGACGCCTACGTCCTTTGCCCGCAGGCTGTCATGGAAGAAGCACTCGTCCAGCACTACTCCCACATCCTGCTTGATCTCCTTCTCCCCCTCCAGATCATCCATCCCCAGCAGGGTGACGGTCCCGGCGTCCCGCCGGACCAGGTTCAGCAGGCATTTGATGGTGGTGGTCTTGCCCGCCCCGTTTTCCCCGATCAGCCCCATGATGGCTCCGCCGGGGACCCGGAAGGAGACATCCTCCAGGGCAAATCCGTCGTATTCCTTCCGCAGTCCCTCTGCGACAATGATGTTTTCCATCGCTTTACACCTCTTGATACAGCTCTGTCAGCATTTCCTTCAGCTCCTCCAGAGACACCGCCCCGCGTCGGGCCTCTTCGATGGCCTGGGTGAGCTTTTCCTCCACCCGGCGCAGCTGGGCCTCCCGCAGCAGCTCCCGGTTCTGAGGGGCTACAAAGCACCCCTTTCCCGGCACATTCTCCAGGAATCCGTCCCGCTCCAGCTCCTCATAGGCCCGCTTGGTGGTGATGACGGAGATCCGCAGCTCCTTGGCCAGCAGGCGCATGGAAGGCAGGGCGTCCCCTGCCGCCAGCGCGCCTGCCATGATCTGCTCCTTGACCTGGTCCGTGATCTGTTCGTAGATCGGCTTTCCACTGGAATTACTGATGATGATGTCCACTTGCGGCACCTTATAAGCACCCCGCCAGACCAGGCGTGCGGCGTCCGGACCGCCGCCGGCCCGCCCAGGGGAGCGCTTATCCTTTCTCTCGGGTCATATTGTATATATACTATATGCACAGTATAACAGTCATTTTCCTTTTGTCAATAGGCCGGCCCTATTTTTTTGAAAAAATTGTGGGCCGCCCGAAAGGCCTTCTCTCAGGAAAGGCGGCACGGCGCATACCGCCATAAATGAGGGGGCGGCCTTCCATGGAGATGCAGGCCTGCAGGGAACAGCGAAAGCCGCCCCCTCCGCCAAGCTGGCGAAAGGGGCGGCTTTTTCCGCAATCCCGCAAAATATTATTCCTGATCCAGGTAGACCACTACGGCTCCGTCGGGGCCCACATGGGTACCCACCACAGCCCCCACAGAATTCTGCTCCACCCGGGCCGGGTGATACTTCTCCACCACCCGCTCCCGCAGCTGGTCACAGAGGTTGTGGGTCTGGGTATATCCAAAGTACAGGGGCAGACGGGGCTCAGGATGGATCTCGTCCCCCATCAGCTTCAGCAGGTTGTCCAGGCCGTTCTTGACCCCCAGGCCCTTGCCCAGGATGCCCACCTCTCCCTCCCGCAGGGTGATGAGGGGCTTCACCTTCAGCAGCGTCCCCACCACCGCCATGGAGGCGGGCAGGCGTCCCCCCTTATGCAGATACTCCAGGGTGTTCACGATGCCGAACAGGCGCACCCGGTGGCTGGCGGATTCCACCTGCTCCGCGATCTCCCGTGCGGACAGCCCCTCATCCCGCAGCACGCAGGCGAAGTCTACCAGCATTCGCAGCCCGCACAGGGCCTGCTGGGAGTCCACGATATAGATCTCGTCGTAGCCGCTGAGCTCCTTGGCCAGCTGAGCGCTCTGGAAAGTGCCGCTGAGCTTGGAAGCCAGCAGCACACACACCAGGCTGTCCCCCGCGTCCCGTACCTGCTCAAAATGGGCCAGAAAGTCCTGGGGGGTGGGCTGGCTGGTGGTCGGCAGGCTCTCCGCCTGGGCCAGCCGTCGAAAATACTCCTGGTGGGTGATCTCCACATTCTCCCGGAAGGCCTCCTCCCCGAAGTTCACCAGCAGCGGGACCACTCGCACCCCCTTCTGCTCCGCCTCTTCCGGCAGGATATCGGATGTGCTGTCGGTCAGGATCTGAACGGACATGGTCAAGAACCTCCCTTTTTTTCACTGACGCCGGTCTTCCCCGGCCGCTTCAACGAGTCGAACAGCTCGTCCAGCTGACGCAGGCACTGGACCAGCACCTGGGACTCCTCCTCATTCAGACGGCTGCATACCCGGTGGACTACCCGGCCATAGAACTGGGTATGGACCCGGCTGGCCTCCGCCCCCTTCTCAGTCAGCAGGACCCGTATCACCCGTCGGTCCCGGTTCTCCCTCTCCCGGACCAGGTATCCCTTCCGCACCAGAGTGTTCACCGCTACCGTCAGCGAGCTGACCTGGATGGAGAGGCCGTCGGCGATGCCTGTCATGGTGTTGCGGCCATCCGCCATCCGCTCCCCCACTGCATCCAGCACGTGCAGTTCCCGCACGGAGAGGTCATCCGCCCCCACGTGGTGCAGGGCCCGCTCCTCCAGATCCATGATATGGTCGAACATGTGGTCCAAAAAGCTCTTGAAATAGCGCTCCTGCTCCGCTGTCACCGGGCTCTCCCCCTCTCCGCCGGCAAGTATTTTTCTTTGAATTTCAAATAGTTTGAAGTTCTAATTATTTTACTCTGTCCTTTTCGTCCTGTCAAGTATTCCCACAAATTTTCTGGACTTTCCCCGGCAAATCGGCTATACTTCTTAACAGACAGACATGGACGCATCCCACGCAGCCTGAGGGCAGGAGGTATCTTTTGCATTCTTTTTATTTGTTTTTATGGATCTTTTTTATTTATTCCTTTCTCGGCTGGTGCCTGGAGGTCTGCTTTTTCGCCCTGAACACCGGTAAATTTGTCAACCGCGGCTTTCTCAACGGCCCGGTCTGTCCCATCTACGGCTTTGGCGTGGTCATCGTGGTCCTCTGCCTCACCCCTCTTATGGAGAACACACTCCTGCTCTTTCTGGGCTCGGTGCTCCTCACTTCCCTGCTGGAACTGGGGGTTGGCTTCGCGCTGGAGAAGCTTTTCCATCAGCGCTGGTGGGACTACACCAACGAGCCTTTCAACCTGGGCGGCTATATCTGCCTGCGCTTCTCCCTGGCCTGGGGGCTGGCCTGCCTGCTGGTGATGGAGATCATCCACCCCTCGGTGCTATGGCTTATCCGCCACATCCCCCACACCCTGGGCCTGGTCCTGCTGGCCTGCTTCGTCTCCGTCATGGCGGTGGACCTGACCGCCACCGTGCGCACCATCGCCCGGATCAACCGCAGCCTGGGCCAAATCGACGAGCTGGCCGGCCGTATCAAGGCTCTCTCCAATGATTTGGGCGAAAATTTGGCTGACCGGGTGCTGGACGCAGCCGAGAAAGGTGCGGACTGGAAGGAGTCCCTGGCCGACCGGCGTGAGGACCTGATGGAGGATCTGGCCAGTTGGAAAGAGGAGCTGGCCGAGCAGCGCAGCGAATATCAGCTGGATCTGGCGCTGCGCCGGGCCCAGCGTCTGGAGGAGCTGGAACAGCTGCGCAAATCCCTGAGCGAGCTGCTGGACCGCCACACCTTCGGTCAACGCCGCCTGCTGCGGGCTTTCCCCCAGATGCGCTCCATCGACCACAAGCAGGCCCTGGAGCGGCTGCGCCAGCGTCAGAAGGAGCGTCAGGAGAAAAAAGGCGGGTCTGTGTGATCTTCCTTTGCAGTATCTGTTATTTTGTGATATACTAACGATAACCACTTTTGAAAGGGGGCTCTCCCTTGGATGAGCTTTTGGACCTGAAGCAGCGGCTGGAGCAGGAGCGTCCCACCCCCTGGGCGGAGCTGCCTGATCTGGCCCTTTACATGGATCAGATCATCTCCTACATGCCCCGCCAGCTGATCCATTTCGACGACGGCGAGGTCCTCACCTCTGCCATGGTCAACAACTATATCAAGGACGGTCTGGTCCCCCGGGCGGACGGGAAGCGGTACGGTCCCATCCATCTGGGCTACCTCACCGCCGTGTGCGCCCTGAAGCGGGTGCTCTCCGTGCGGGACATGAAGGTGCTCGTCTCCGCCGGGGAAAAGCGGGAGAAGCCGCCGGAGGAGCTGTACGCCTACTTCCTCCAGGCCCTGGACCGGGCGCTGAATGAGACCGCCCAATCCCTGCCACCCCAGGCCGCCCCCGAGGACCTGCCCCGCCTGGCCCTGGACCTGGCCCTGCGCAGCTATGCCAGCCAGCTGGCCTGTGCACGCATCCTGGATATTCTCCAGCCCCCGTGCGAGGAGGCCCCAAAAAAGGCAAAAAAGTGATCTCATCGCGATCCCTTCGGAGCGGCACCGCTCCAGTTCAAATATCAGGAGGTCAATCTTATGTCCGACTTCATCATTCTCACCGACTCCTCCGCCGACCTGAGCGGAGAGATGGCCCAGGCTGCGGACGTGCAGGTACTTCCCCTCACTTTCACCATCGGCGGGGCCGATTACCACAACTACCCCGACAACCGGGAGATGGACCCCCATCTCTTCTACCAGCGCCTCCGTGCCGGCGAGGTGGCTACCACCGCCGCAGTCAACATGAACCAGTATGTGGAGGCCATCGAGCCCCTGCTCCAGGCTGGCCGGGACGTGCTGGTACTGGCTTTCTCCTCCGGTCTGTCGGCCACCTTCCAGTCCTCCAAGCTGGCGGTGGAGGAGCTGAGTGAGAAGTACCCGGAGCGGAAGCTGTACACTGTGGACACCCTGTGCGCCTCCCTGGGCCAGGGGCTGCTTGTGTGGTACGCCGCCCAGGAGCGGAAGAAGGGCCGCACCATCGAGGAGGTCCGGGACTGGGCCGAGGCCAACAAGCTCTCCCTCTGCCACCAGTTCACGGTGGATGACCTGCACTTCCTCAAGCGGGGCGGGCGCATCTCCGCCACCACCGCCGTGGTGGGCTCCATGCTCCAGATCAAGCCTGTGCTCCACGTGGACGACGAGGGGCACCTCATCAACATCGGCAAGGCCAGGGGCCGGCAGTCCTCCCTGAAGGCCCTGGTAGACAAGATGGAAAAGACCGTCACCGAGGCGGGGAAACAGACCGTCTTCATCAGCCACGGCGACTGCCTGGAGGACGCGGAGGCCGTGGCCCAGATGGTCCGGGAGCGCTTCGGCACCCAGGACATCCGCATCAACTATGTGGGCCCCGTCATCGGCGCCCACTCCGGCCCCGGCACCCTGGCCCTGTTTTATCTGGGCACTCAGCGCTGAGCCAACTTCTATTTTCATCACAAAGGAGCGTCTCCATGGACGAGATCAAATGGCTGGAAGTGGCCGTCAACACCACCCCGGACCGCCTGGACGAGGTGACCGCCAAGCTGACCGCCGCGGGCATGACCGGGCTGGTCATCGAGGATGAGGGGGAGTTCCAGCAGTTTCTGGAGCAGAACCGGCAGTACTGGGACTATGTGGACCAGGAGCTGATGGACCGGATGCGGGGCGTCACCCGGGTGAAGTTCTACGTCACCGACGACGGGGCCGGCCGGGTCCAGCTGGAGCAGTACACACGTGGCCTGGACGCGGAGTACACCGTCACCCCCCTGACGGACAACGATTGGGCGTACAGCTGGCAGAAGTACTATAAACCTCTGGAGGTCGGCCGGCGCCTCTATGTAGTGCCCGAGTGGATGCGGGATGAGCCCGTTCCAGAGGGCCGCAGCCCCCTGTACCTCAACCCCGGCCTCACCTTCGGCACCGGCTCCCACGCGTCCACCCAGCTCTGCCTGGAGGGGGTGGAGGAGCACACCCTCACCGGCCGGCCCGTGCTGGACCTGGGCTGCGGCAGCGGCATCCTCTCCATCGCTGCTCTGTGCTTGGGTGCCAGCACCGCCGCCGCGGTGGACATCGACCCCAAAGCGGTGGATGTGGCCTATGAGAATGCCGCCCTCAACGGCATCGGCCGGGACCGCTATACCGTCCGGGCGGGAGATATCCTCTCCGACCGGGCGCTGGCCGCCCAGCTGGCCTGTCAGCGCTATCATCTGGTGCTGGCCAACATCGTGGCCGACGTGATCATCCCCCTGTCCGCTCAGGTCCCCGCTCTGCTGGCGGAGGATGGGGTGTTCCTGTGCTCCGGCATCATCGACACCCGCGCTCACGAGGTGGAGGAGGCCCTGGTCCGCCAGGGGCTGACCCTCACCGGCCGGCGGGAGAAGAACGGCTGGGTGGCCCTGGAGGCCCGCTGCCCCTCCCCCCGGGGCTGATCTCCCCGTCCCCGCCCCCCGGCGCGGGCGGTTGGCAACACATGGTTTTCCCTTGTCCCATTTGGGCTGATTTAGGCCTGCCCAACGATTTATTCGCCGAAATACACAGAAAAAGCTCCACCCTTGAACAGGTGGAGCTTTTCCCTAGTCTATGTTTGACCTGCATGCTGCAAACCTCAAAAGGCACATACCAACACACTGATGATGAAAATTTAGTATGCACTTTTTCAATACAAGCCCAGTCCAAAAATTAAAACGAGGCAGCTTACTTCGGCAGCTCGCTTTCTTCAACGGCAACTGCTTCAAGGTCAATATCGCTCCAATAAGCTCCAATGTCTGCACTCGTAAAGTATTCAAAATTACCTGTTGAGGATTTTAGATTGCCAGTCTTTACTCCATAGCAGCCATAAATCAATTCGTAGGTCGTTCCGTCGGATAGATTAAATCTAAAACTGGTTATCTTTGCTCCTGTGGTTTCTTCTACTTCTTTGAGTTCTAAGGTCAGCCCCTCGAACATATCATACAGGTCTTTTATAGTTTCTTCTGCATCAACAACTTTCTTTTCTGCTGAAACGGGCGCTCCCGCATAGCGGTACAGTTCAATGGTTTCAACATCTCCAACCTCAAATGGAAAGTTGATATTGACCGTTTTTTTGTTGCAGCCGACCAGCCAAAGCATTAAAACCAGTAAGGATATCAAAGCTATTGTTTTTTTCATACTACCATGCTCCTCTGTTAAATCAGGATTTATATTATTCGTTGCTGTCCATCCACATTAAAATCTTCTTACATTTAGGACAGTACCATGCAGTTTTTTCAAGAACAGAAGTTTCTACGCTGATAGTTTTTCGGGTAAAAAAACCTTTTAGCCCACATTTTTTCTTTTCTTCATTAGAAGTAAATTCATACCAATGTCCACCACTTTGTCCAATACCTTCAACAGTTCCTTGTTCCATTTCCATTCCACAATCTAAACATTTCATATACTACTTCCTCCTAGGCAAATTGGGAATTTATTTTCTGTCTATTTTATCATAGTTTTCTGCTCTGTTCAATGTATAGTAAAATCGATGGAGTTGGAGCCCATCAGTCCCGAAGTAAAAAGGGTCCCCACCTCCTTTTTCTTGACTGCTCCTTCCAGATGTGGGATAATAATAAAATTCCGAAATGACAGGAGGAGTCCCCGTGACCGCGTTTCTCATTCGTCTTCTGCTCCCCTCCGGTGCGGATCCCGGAGACCCCCAGGTCCGTCAGCGGTGCGGCTCTGTGTCCGGGGGCGTGGGCATCGTGCTCAATGCCCTGCTCTTTCTGGGCAAGCTCCTCTCCGGCCTGGCCACCGGCTCCATTGCCGTGGTGGCCGATGCCTTCAACAACCTGTCTGATGCTGCCTCCTCCGTCATCACCTTGGTGGGGTTCCGGCTGGCCGGACAGGACGCCGACCAAGAGCACCCCTTCGGCCACGGACGGATGGAGTACCTCACCGGTCTGGTGGTGGCCCTGGCCATCCTTCTGATGGGGGTGGAGATCGGCAAGTCCTCCCTGGAGAAGATCTTTTCCCCGGAAGTCACCACCTTCTCCTGGATGGCGGTGGTCATTCTCTTCCTCTCCATCCTGGTAAAGCTGTGGATGTTCTTCTTCAACCGGACCCTTGGCCGCCGCATCGGCTCCGCCGCCATGGAGGCCACCGCAGCAGACTCCCTCTCCGACTCCGTCTCCACTGGGGTCGTTCTCCTGTCCACTCTGATCTCTCACTTCCTCCATGTCCAGGTGGACGGCTTCGCCGGCCTGCTGGTGGCGGTGTTCATCCTGAAGACTGGGTGGGATTCTGCCAGGGAGACCCTGGACCCTCTGCTGGGCCGCCCCATGGACCCCTCGCTGGCCGCCGATATCGACCGGCTGGTCCTGTCCCACCCCCACATCCTCAACATCCACGACCTAGTCTACCATGACTACGGCCCCGGGCGGGCCATGATGTCCTTCCACGTGGAGGTCCCCGCCGGCTGCGACCTGCTGGAGATCCACGACGTAGTGGACCACATCGAGCGGGAACTGAAGGAGCGCCACCACATCGAGACCGTCATCCACGTGGACCCGGTGGTCAATGACGAGCGCACCCTGGCCCTGCGGGACCAGGTGACCCGGCTCACTCAGGAGCTGGACCCGGTCCTCACCATCCACGATTTCCGCATCACGGCTGGTCCGCTCCACACCAACCTGATCTTTGACGTGGTGGTCCCCTATGGCTTCCGCCTCACCGACCAGCAGGTGCTGGAGCAGCTCACCCGGTCGATCCGAGCCCTGTCCGATCACTACTACCCGGTAATCCAGGTGGATCACTCCTATATCGATCAGCGGAGCGTCCAAAACTGAGGGATATTTACAAAAAATTCACCCAAGAGGGGCAAAATCCCTTATAATAGAAGGAGAACGGTCTGATGCGGGGCCGTGGCACGCGCTCCCGGTCACAGGATAAACTTTGGGGAGCGCCCTGTCTCTTCCCCGAAACATGGAAAAGGCGGTGCTGATGATGGCAAAAAAAGTTCTGATCGTAGAGGACGACAGCAACATTGCGGAGCTTCTGAACCTCTACCTGGAAAAAGAGGGCTTTGAGCCCCTGGTGGCCAAGGACGGCGGCAAGGGGGTGGAGCAGTTCCGGGCTTTCCAGCCCGACCTGGTGCTGCTGGACATCATGCTGCCGGTGATGGATGGCTGGTCCGTACTGAAAAAGATCCGGGAGAGCAGCAAGGTGCCCGTCATCATGCTCACCGCCAAGGGGGAGACCAGCGACAAGGTCTCCGGCCTGGAAATGGGTGCGGACGATTATATTGTCAAGCCCTTTGAGATGAAGGAGGTCCTGGCCCGCATCCACGCTGTGCTGCGGCGCACCGCCGGCGGCGAGGAGGAGGGGGGCGCCAAAAAGCTGGCCTTTGACAAGCTGGTCATCAATCTGGACTCCTATGAGCTGATCGTCAACGGCCAGCCGGTGGACACCCCGCCCAAGGAGCTGGAGCTGCTGTTCCACCTGGCCTCCTCCCCCAACCGGGTATTCACCCGCAACCAACTGCTGGATGAGGTGTGGGGCTTTGACTACTTCGGAGACTCCCGCACTGTGGACGTGCATATCAAGCGCCTGCGGGAGAAGCTGGAGGGGGTCAGCGACCAGTGGCGTCTGAAAACGGTCTGGGGCGTGGGCTACAAGTTCGAGGTCTCCCCCGCCGGGACGCCCGGCTGAGGCAGGTGTTTGCCTTGAAAAGCCTGTATAAGCGCCAGCTGTTCATGATGGTGGCCATCGTCTTTCTCTCCTTTTTCATGCTGTCCGCCGCTTTCATGATGCTCTCCTATCGCTATATCATCGCAGAAAAGCGGGACGCCATGGAGCGCAACGCCGACTATATCGCCTCCTTTACTTCCGAATATATCCAGCAGTCTGGGAGCCTGGATGTCTACTTCCGCAGCTATGTGGCTACCCTGGCTTCTGTCTCCGACTCCAACGTGCTGCTCTCCGATGTGGACGGGGATATCATCTATGCCTCCGGCGGCAGCTCCTCCGACCTGTCCAATTACACCGACAGCCGCATCCCTCAGCGGGTTCTCCAGCAGGTGCTGTCCAGCGGTTCCTACAACGGCCTGACTAACCTGGACGGCATCTACTCCGAGAAGCGGTATCTGGCCGCCTACCCCTTCGGCATCATCTTCGGCGGAGCCACCATCCCTCAGGGGCTGGTGCTGGTCTCCTCCGACACTTCCAGCGTCTCCGAGATGTGGCGTGCCACCGCCACCATCTTTTTCTTTACCGCTGTGACGGTGCTGCTCATCGCCGTGATTGCCAGTTCCATCACCTCCTCTCATCAGGTCCGTCCGCTGAACGAGATGGCAGAGGCCGCCCGGAAATTCGGGCAGGGGGAGTTCGACGTGCGGGTCACAGGCTATGAGAACCGGTGCGACGAGGTGGGCACCCTGGCGGAGGCTTTCAACTCCATGGCCGCCTCCCTGTCCAAGGTGGAGACCCAGCGCAGCGAGTTCATCGCCAATGTCTCCCACGAGCTCAAGACCCCCATGACCACCATCTCCGGCTTTGCGGAGGGCATCCTGGACGGCACCATCCCCCCAGAGCGGGAGCGGGACTCCCTGGAGATCATCGTCTCTGAGACCCGCCGCCTGTCCCGGCTGGTGCGGCGGATGCTGGACCTGTCCCGCCTCAATGCTTTGACGGAGAACATCACCGCTCAGGAGCAGTTCGACCTCACGGAGACCGTCTCCCAGGTATTGGTCAGCCTGGAGGGCAAGATCACCGGACGTGACCTGGATGTGGATGTTAAAATGCCGGACGAGCCCCTGAAGGTGTGGGGCGACCCGGATTCGGTGACCCAGGTGTGCTACAACCTGCTGGACAACGCCGCCAAATTTGCCGCCAAGGGGACCACCATCACGGTCCAGATCACCAAAAAGGACGGCAAGGCGTACACCTCCATCCGCAATCTGGGGGCCACCATCCCTCCAGACGAGCTCTCTCTCCTCTTTGACCGCTTCCACAAGGCGGACTACTCCAGAAGCATGGACCGGGAGGGCGTGGGCCTGGGTCTGTATATCGTCAAGACCATTTTGGGCAATCTAAAAGAAAACATCACCGTGACCAGTGAGGACGGTGTCACCAACTTTACCTTCACCCTCACCCTCGCCTGAGTTCTTCCAGGCTCCTCTGTGACGTTTTCTTTGGGCCTGCGGCGCGGGCCCCTTTCGTCCGGCCGCGTATGTTTGTCCCCCCTGCGGCATATTCTTTGACTGGAAGGGCGTGCGGGCGGCCCTTCGCCCCCATGTCCCCCTGCTCCGAGCAGGAATCTTCACACTGAACTGAGCGCCCCAGGGCGCGGGGAGGTTTCTTCTATGGACAATCGAAGCGATGGGCTCTGGCAGGGCGGCCCCTGGGAGCAGCCTGCCCGCCCCTTCTCCCCGCCGCCCGCCGTGGTAATCCCGCCCCAGAAATACCGTCCTCCCAGGCCGCCCCAACGCCGCCACAGCGGTCGGATCGGCTTTCTCATCGCGCTGGCTTTGATCGTCTCCCTCACCGCCCTTGCAGTCTTGTTCAATGGCGGCCTCGCCCCCCGTTCCGCGGACCCCGTCCCCTCTGGGTCCGACCCGGGATACAGCAGCTGGGAGCAGGAGGAGGACCTCTCCGCGCCCCCTTCCATTCCGCAGGCGGAGACCGGCACCGGCGTCATCCTCTCCATTACTCCCCCCTCCGGTGAGGCGCTGACCTACACCCAGGTCTATGAAAAGGCCGCCCCCTCCATTGCGGCCTTGACCGCATACAGCGCCGGAATGGTCTCTACCGGTACTGGGATCGTACTCACTGCCGACGGATATATCGTTACCAACGCCCATATCATCGCCGGCGCCGAACAGGTCAACGTCACCCTCTCCGACGACTCGCTCTGGTCCGCCCAGTTGGTGGGCTTCGAGCCTTTGGAGGATCTGGCGGTGCTGAAGATCGACGCCTCCGGCCTCACCCCCGCCCAATTTGGCGATGACACCCTGCTCCGCAGCGGAGACCCCGTCTCCGCCATCGGCAACCCCATGGGCTACCGCTCCACCATCACGCCGGGCATCGTATCTGCCCTGGATCAGCCGGTATCAGTGGAAGGGACCACCATGTACCTCCTCCAGACCAGCGCAGCCATCAACTATGGCAGCTCCGGGGGCGCCCTGCTCAATGACCGGGGCCAGGTGGTGGGGGTGACCACCATCAAGATCGTGGCAGACGACGGCTCTGCCGAGGGGCTGGGCTTCGCCATCCCCACCACCCGGGTCAAGCAGGTGGTGGACCGCCTCATCGCTGGAGCGCCGGTCACCCGCCCTTCCCTGGGGATCATCGTACGCCGGGGCCAGGGGGAGAACGGCGGTCTGGTGGTGGAGGAGGTAGATCCGGACAGCGACTGCCACCGGCAGGGCATTCAGCCCCAGGATATCATCGTGGCGGCCAACGGGCAGCAGGTCCAGACCTTCGCCGACCTGGAGCGGATCAAGCGCACCCTGGACGTGGGCGACTCCCTGCTCCTGGAGGTCCTGCGGGGCGGGGAGCACCTGGAGTTCACCGTCACTCTGATGGATCAGGACGACTTCTGACTCTGTCCCCGCCCAAGCGCGTCTCCCGGTCCGGGAGATACGCTTATTCTGTGTGGAAATCCTCCATGGACGTTTTCCACAGCATGCATCCCGCTACTTTTCCGCCCGCTCTGGGGCGGAAAAGTCCTCGCTTTGCTCGCCGCAGCCCTTGACGTACAAAGGCTGCGGAGGATGTGATCTCATTCGAGGCGGGCTGCCGCCCCCTCGAACTCCCCTGTCTGATCCTGAAACATCTGTCCCTGAAAAAAGCTTTCGAAAAGCCGAGTGCGTCTCCCGATCCGGGAGACGCACTTTTGTCCCCTTGTCCGCCGTGCCCGGAGCATCTTCCTTTCCACTTGCCTTTTTTCTCCGTCCGGAGTACACTAGAAGCAGGAAGCATCCTTCATTCTGAGTGCGGGAGGTAATGCAAGATGGCAAAATTCATCCGTTTTCTGGGGCCGGACGGCCCCACCTATGGCCGCGTGGAGGACGACGTGGTCTACACCCTGTCCGGTGACCTGTTTGGCTGGTGGGAGGAGACCGGAGAGGGTTTTCTCCTGGACGGTCTGAAGCTCCTGCCCCCGTGCTCTCCCGGCAAGATGCTGGCGGTGGGCTTCAACTACCGGGATCACGCCGAGGAGTTCCACACCCCCATTCCCACCGACCCAAACATCTTCCTTAAGCCGCCCAGCTGCCTGGCCGCCCATGGGCAGAAGGTCCTCTATCCCCGCGCCCTGACCCGGCAGGTAGAGTATGAGGCGGAGCTGGTAGTGGTCATTGGCCGGCATGCCCGCCATGTCACCCCGGAGCAGGCCCCGGACTATATTCTGGGCTACACCGTGGGCAACGACGTCACCGCCCGGGATCTCCAGTCCCCCACCGGGCAGTGGGCGCTGTGCAAGGGCTTTGATACCTTCGGCCCCATCGGTCCCTGTATCGTCACCGATGTGGACCCCCGGGCCGGGCTGGAGATCGAGAGCTTTGTCAACGGGGAGCGGAAGCAGCACTCCAACACCCGCAATCTCATCTTTGACCCCTTCCACCTGGTGAGCTATCTCTCTCAGGCCCTCACCCTGGAACCTGGCGACGTGATCTTCACCGGCACCCCTTCCGGTGTCAGTCCGGTCCATCCCGGCGACGTGATGGAGATGCGCATCCAGGGCATCGGCTCTCTCATCAATCCGGTAGCCGCCGAACCCCTGTGAGCAGAAAAATCGCTCTCCCAGACCTTTGAGTCCGGAAGAGCGATTTTTCTGCTCCTTGTTTACTTGCTGCTGGGCAGGACAGACGCCACCGCCGCCGCAAAATTATTGATGGGCATAGTCTGGAGCACGATGCGCCCCGGGCCGGTGACCACGGTGTTGAACAGCCCCTCACCGCCAAAGAGGACGTTTTTGACGCCCTTCACCGTCTGGATGTCAATGGAGCAGGTTGCGTCCATCATGGCCAGGTTTCCGCTGTCTACCACCATCTTCTCCCCCGCCTTCAGCTCGTACTCCACCGCAGAGCCGTCGATCTCCACGAAAGCCTTGCCACGGCCGGACAGCTTCTGCATGATGAAGCCCTCGCCGCCGAAAAATCCGGCGCCCGTTTTCTTCTGGAAGAAGATGGACAGCTCCACCCCCTCCTCCGCTGCCAGGAAGCCGGCCTTCTGCACCACCATCGGGCGGTCGTCCATGACCTCCACCTCCCGGATGGAACCGGGGAAGCTGGAGGCAAAGGCGATCATCCCCGCGCCGCCCCGGGCGGTATAGATATTCTGAAATATGGACTCGCCGGAAAACATCCTCCCGAAAGCCTTGCCGATGCCGCCCGCCGAGGTCTGCATCTCTATGTTGGGGCTCATCCAGACCATGGACCCCTTCTCTGTGATCATGCTCTCTCCGCTGGCCAGCTGGCAGATCACCACCGGCATGGGTTCTCCTGTGATTTGATACTGCATGGTTTTCCCGCCTTTCTGATCGATCAGTCTCTTTTCCCCACTCCTGGGGGCCGCCTCCAGTATAGCGTATCCACTCCTTGGCGGCAACTATAAAAAAGCGGGCCGCGGAAGTCTCCTCCCGCGGCCCGCCCTTCTGTCCCCGGCCGTTCCGTTGGTCATTTCTCCGCCCAGTTCCCGGTGGCCTCAGCGGTAAGGTAGGCGTTGATGAACCCGTCCAGGTCCCCGTCCATCACGCCGTTGATGTTGCTGGTCTCATAGGCGGTGCGGTTGTCCTTTACCATCTGGTAGGGCATGAACACATAGGAGCGGATCTGGCTGCCCCATTCGATCTTCAGCTGGACCCCCTTCAGGTCGGATATCTTGTCCGCCTTCTCCTGCATCTGCAGCTCCACCAGTTTGGCCCGGAGCATCTTCATACAGTTGTCCTTGTTCTGGAACTGGGAGCGCTCCTGCTGAGAGGCCACCACGATACCGGTGGGCTTGTGGATCAGGCGCACAGCGGAGGAGGTCTTGTTGACGTGCTGGCCGCCGGCGCCGCTGGCCCGGTAGACCTGCATCTCGATGTCCTCGGGGCGGATATCCACCTCCACATCCTCGGGCAGGTCAGGCATGACCTCCACTGAGGCGAAGGAGGTCTGCCGCCGGGCGTTGGCATCAAAGGGAGATACCCGAACCAGACGGTGGACGCCGTGCTCCCCTCTCAGGTAGCCGTAGGCGTTCTCCCCCTCCACCATGATGGTAGCCGACTTGATGCCCGCCTCGTCCCCCTCCTGGTAGTCCATGATCTGATAGGTAAAGCCGTGGCGCTCGGTCCAGCGGGTGTACATGCGGTAGAGCATCTGGGCCCAGTCCTGGGCCTCAGTGCCGCCGGCACCGGGGTGGATGGTCAGGATCACATTGGAGCTGTCATACTCCCCAGTGAGCAGGGTCTGTAAGCGCGCCTCCTCCATGTCCCGCTCCAGCTGGGCGAAGCCCTCCTCAAGCTCGGGCAGCAGGGATTCGTCCTCGAACTCATTGCCCATCTCGCACAGGGCCATCAGGTCGTCCCACTCCCGGCGGCGCTTGTTCTGCTTGTCCACCTTATCCTGTAAATTCTTGATGCGCTGCTGCACCTTCTGAGCCTTCTCCAGGTTGTTCCAGAAGCCGTCGGCGGCGCTCTCCGCCTGGAGCATGTCCAGTTCCCGCTCGGCGGATTCCAGGTCCAGGGCTTTTCCCAGTTCCTCCAGGGTGGGAGCCAGGTTGTTCAGCTTGACCTTGTATTCGTCGAATTGGAGCATATGGTCCTCACTCTTTCCATCAAATTCCCGCCCTGACGGGCAGTATTCCAATCAAAGCCCAATTATTATATCTGAACTCGGCTGGAAAGTAAAGAAAAAACCGGATATTCCAGTGTTTTTTTGCGCCGCCGCTCCCACCGTGCAGAGGCGTTCTCCCTCTGCTTCGACAAATGGAAGGGCCGTCTCGCTCAGCGAGACGGCCCTTCAGCGGTCGCTGGCCAGCCAGCCGTCCCCCTGAAAGATGAGATCGTCCAGATCGCGCCAGGGCTCAGGCTGCGTCGGACGCTGTACTTGGATCATCTGATTTTCTTCCATATCGAGAACTTCCTCCCTCTGTATCTGATCGCGGCGCCGGTGGTCCTCCCACCGGCGTACACATCAGTATATGCCGCGGTCCATGGAATATGTGCTCGAAACCGTACACCCAGAGAGAGAAAATTTTTTGCGGCAGGCGTTCAGCCCTCCCCGCCGCTGTCCCGGAGGATGCGGGAGCTGTTGATCAGGATCACAAAGGCTCCGATATTGTGGAGGAAGGCCCCGGCCAGGGCGGGGATCACCCCCACGGCGGCCAGGATCATCATAATGAGGCTGACGGAGAAGGCGATGCCGATGTTCTGATACATGATGCTCTTGGTGCTCCTGGCCAGGGACATGACAAAGGGGATGTTGTTCAGGTCGTTGTTCATAAGGGCGATGTCGGCACTCTGGATGGCCACATCAGAGCCCATGGCCCCCATGGCAATGCCCACGTCCGCCTCTGCCAGGGCCAGGGCATCGTTGATGCCGTCTCCCACTGCAAGCACATGGGCGTCCTGCCTCAGCCGCTTCACGTGCTCCAGCTTCTCCTCCGGCAGCAGGTGGAAATATACCTGGTCGATCCCTGTCTGCCGCTGGACCTTCCGGGCAGCGAACTCCCGGTCGCCGGTGAGGAGCACAGTCTGTTCCATCCCGTCCTCGTGGAGCCGGCTCACCACCTCCTCAGCCTCCGGACGGACGGAGTCATCAAACATGAGGCAGCCCAGCACCCGCCCATTGTACACCACCCAGTTGGCGGGACCCCCTCCGGTGTCCATATGGGGGTCCTCCGGCTGGTAGCCCAGGGACTCGATCCAGTGCCGTGAGCCGAACAGGATCTCTTCCCCGCCCCGGGTCCCGGTCAGTCCTTTGCCCGCGGTCTCCCGGACCTGGAACCCCTCCTCATAGGGGATGCCCTCCCCCTCTAAGGTCTTCATTAGGGAGCGGGAGATGGGGTGCATAGAGCTGCACGCCACGCAGCCGCCTCTGGCGAAGAGCTCCTCCCTGCTCTGGGCCTCCTGAAGATAGAAGCCGCTGATGGAAAGCTCCCCCCGGGTGATGGTGCCCGTCTTGTCAAAGATCACAGTGGTGATGTTGGTGAGCTGCTCCACGAATTTGGCGTTTTTGATGAGGATGCCCCGCTTGGTGGACACCGCCAGGGCAGCGATCATGGGGGCGGAGCTGACCAGCATGTGCCCGCAGGGACAGCTCACCACCAGCACGGCGATGGCGTTGGAGATATTTCGGCTGAGCAGAGCGGTGAGGGCGGCCACGATGAGGGCCAGCGGGATGTAGTAGTGCATGAACCGGTCCACGATCCGGATCTCAGGCACGGTGATGCTCTGGGCCTCCTCCAGCAGGCTGACGATCTTGGTGAAGGAGGTGTCCTGATATTCCTTCTCCACCCGGACCTTGATCATGCCGTCCAGGTTGGTGGTGCCGGCGTACACCGTGTCCCCTACGGTCACGGCGGCGGGCAGGGGTTCACCGGTGAGGGATTTCTGGTCGATGTTGGAATTGCCCCAGATTACGGTGCCATCGATGGGCAGGCCCATGCCAGGTCGGACAATGATGATGTCCCCCCGTTTCAATGCCTGGACCTCCACCGTCACCTCCCCATCCTCAGTTTCCAGCACCGCGTCGGTGGCCTGCATCTGCTTAAGGCCCTCGATGGCGTCCCGGCCTCCCATGATGCTCCGCTCCTCCAAAAAGTGGACCACGCTGAGCACCACTGGGATCAGGATGGCCAGCTCGTGCTGCCCAGTGATGTAGCAGGCCAGCACGGCGATGGAGACCAGGATCTCCATGGCGTTGGTCACGTCCCTCTGGAGAAAGCCCCGGATGGCGGTCGCCAGCAGGGGCAGGCCCTCCACCAGCACGCCCACAGAATAGATCAGCCCCGCCACCGCCGTCTGCTCCGGGAAGATCCCCTTATAGAGCAGTCCGGTGACCAGACAGACCAGGGCTATCATGGCGGTGGTGATCTCCACCGAGAGCTTTCGCTTCTCCCGCCGGGTCAGGTCGGCCCCCTGGCTGTCCTCCAGCAGGTGGACCGCGGTATTCGTCAGGTTCTCCATAGCCGTCCCTCCTCAGGGCAGAAAGATCTGGGGCGTGTTGGTCCCCTCGGGCAGCACGATCTTGCCGCCCATCTGGTTGAAGATGGTGACCACCTTTTCCCGGAACACCCGCTCGTAGACCACGTCCCGGTTCTGCTGATACTCCTGGAACAGGCCGTAGAACTCCGCCACCTGGTCGTTGGCCCGGTTGATCCGGTCGTGCTGCGACACCTGGGCGTCGCTCACCAGCTTATCGGCGGCGGCGTTGGCCTCCGGGATCACCCGCTCCCGGTACTGGTTGGCCTGCTGGATGCGGGTCTCCTTCTCCACCGAGGCGGCGTTTACTTGGTCGAAGTGGTATTGCAGGGCGCTGGGGGGCTTGATGCTCTTGAACTCCAGGCTCACGATGCTCACCCCCATCTCCATCCCGTCCAGGATGGCCTGGGCCTGGCGGATGACCTCGTTTCCGAACTCCGCCTTCTGGTCGGTGAGCAGGCCGTCCACGCTCTTGGACGCCGCGCAGGAGGTCATCACGCCGCTGACTACGCCGTTGATCTCGGTCTCTGGGTCGCTGTTGTACAGGGCGTACTCCACCGGGTCAGAGATCTGATACTTCAGGGTGGCATCAATGTGGATGATATTCTCGTCCCCTGTGATCACATAGCCGGTGTCCTCGATCTCCGCATAGGTGGGGTCAGCGGAGGCGGCGTGAGTGGTGATGGACACCTCATGCACCTTTCCCACCGGCACCTTGATTACCTCGTCTATCACATAGGGGAATGCCAGCAGCAGGCCCGGCTCCTTCACCTGCTCCTCCCGGGTGTCCCCCACCAGCCGTCCGAACCGCAGCACCACCGCCACCTCGTGGTTGTTGACCACCCGGATGCCGGAGCAGCAGATCAGCGCCACAAGGATGACGATCAGCCATTTGCAGTAGCGGATGGCGGTGTTGATGATGGCAATGAACCGCTGAGAATCCTTCATCTTCCCTCACCGCCTTCAGTCATCGCCGTAGAGCACGTCGAATGGCGGGGTGTCCATGGTGATGATCATCACCGTGTCCTCGTCCACCGAGTTCTCCAGGGCAGCCAGCTTCTGTAGGAATTCATACAGCTCTGGGTCCTGGCTGTGGGCCGAGGCATAGATCTCTGCCACCTCCCGCTCCGTCTCCGCGTTGATGGCGGCAGCCTCCTCCCGGCCCTCGGCCACGATGGCGGCCACCTCCGCATCCGACTCGCTCATAATGATCTGGGCGTCCCGCTCACCCTCCGCCAGCAGCTGGTCGATGTACTTCTGCCGGTCCGCCTGCATCTGGGTGAACACGCTCTGTACGTTGGTGGCCGGCAGGCCCACCCGCTTCAGCCGCAGCTCATGGACCTGGATGCCGTACTGTTCCAGAGCGTGGGACTGCACCTCCTGGAGCATGGCGGCCTCGATCTCGTCGATCTTGATGTCCTCCTCGTCCAGGGAGACCAGAGCGGACAGGTCATAGTTGCCCATGGTCCCATTTTTGGCGCTGGTGACCAGGTCGCTGAGGTAGGTCTCCGCCAGGGCGGTATCCCCCACGCTGGTGTAGTACCGCAGGGGGTCGGCGATGCTCCAGATGGTGTAGGTCTGCATGATGACATTTTTCTTGTCATGGGTCAGAGTCTCCAGGTAGCCGGAGTCCAGATACCGCTTCCTGGCGTCCTGGATCTGCACGTCCTCAAAGGGCCAGGGCAGGCGCAGGTACATCCCTGCCTGGGTCACCTCCGACCGGACCGCGCCGAACCGGGTCACCACCGCGTACTCCCCCTCGTTCACCTTGAATACAAAGCCAAAGAAGCCGATGATGGCCGCCACGATCAGGGCGAACATCCACTTGATGATGCGGTTCCCTTTCATATCATGTCCCCTCCTCACCCGGCACTGCGCCGGTCTCCGCCTGCGTCCCCGCTGTCTGTGTCTCCGCCGCCTGCTCCCCGCCGGCGCCTCCGCCGTCAAGGCCGCTGAACCACCGGCTCCCCGAGCCGCCCAGTCCGAAGTTGGCATACAGGGCTCCGGCGTCCACCCCCGGCCCTACGATATACTTTCTCTGCTGGGCCAGAGCCTGCTGGAAACTCTCCAGATACCGGTCCAGCAGATAGGCCTCCGGGTCCAGCAGATAGGCCTCGATGCTGGCATTGTATTTCTGGATCTCCGCGTTGGCGCTGGAGACCCGCTCATCCCGCTGGATGCCGGCGTCATTGATGGCCAGCTGTTTGTCTGCCTCGGCCCCCTCCCGTGCCACCAGAGCCTTCCCTTCCGCGGTGAGGACGCTGGTCTTCTTCTGGATGCCCGCGCTCACCACGCTCTGGTAGATATCCGCGATGGCCACCGGCGGGTGGATGCTGGCCAGTGTGACGCTCATCACTTCCAGCCCCAGCTCCGCCTCCCGGGCATATTCCTTGAGCTGCTCCTCGATGCGGTGAGACAGCTGGCTGCGGTCCTCACTGATGATGGTGTTGATGTCCGTATGGATGGTCTCCCCCATCACCACCTCATAGCCCTTGGCGTTGAGCACGTCCTCCGGGCTGCTGTACCGGGTCAGGTAGGTGTACAGGTCACTGATGCGGTAGGTGATCTTCAGGTTGATGGCCACCAGCTCATTCCCGTTGCCCAGCAGGAGAGCCTGTTCCTCCCCCTCGTGGGGGCGGGTCCACAGGTTGTTCTTGTTGTTTACGTCCCCCTCATAGCCCACAATCATCCCCTGAGGCTGGGTGACGTTGTAGATCTTCACCTCTTCAAAGGGCACCGGAAGCTTGAAGTGCAGGCCTGGCTCCAGGATATCCTCCCGCGCCAGACTGCCGAAGCGGTACAGCGCCCCCTGCTGATAAGTCTCCACCTGCACCACACAGGTGGACAGCCACACCAGCAGGAGCACCGCCATTGCGCAGGAGGGCAGGATCATCTTGATGAATTTCAGGCTCCACAGGGAGCGCATGGAGATGCCGGTGTGCTGCTCCAGCCAGGTCAGGGCCCCGCTGCCCTTTTGTCCCCCGTAGTAGTACACCGGGAACAGGATGTACAGACGGAAGACCAGTTCCTCCCGGTGCCGGGTCATCTTCACTGCCACGCTGACAGCCGCCATGGCCGCCACATAGAACCAGCAGCCCAGGATGACATAGTCCACATACTGGCTGACGCTGAACAGCCCGGTGAAGGAGGTGACCATATCCGCCATCAGGGCGGCTACAGCGATCTTGTTGAGCACCATCAGGTTGCAGATGCTGGCCGCATCCGGGTTGGTGTCCAGCTGCATGGACCACCAGCGCTCTACACAGGCGTAAAGGATGAAGGACACCACGCATACCACCATGTGCAGGGGAGCCACGGCCCCAGTCACATCCTCCCGGGGCTTCAGGGTGAAGAGATAGAATCCCACCACCAGCACGGTGACCACTACCAACAGCATGGTGGCATTGACGCTGTCCACCGCGTCCCGCTTGGCCTCCCGCTTTTCCTCTCCGGCCTCCTCCGGCGCAGCCTGGGCTGCTCCCAGCGTCTCCGCCCCCCCTTCGGCCGTCTCCTGTTCCCGCCGGACCACATATGCCCGATACCAGAGCAGGATAGCGCAGATCAGCAGCAGCACGCTCTGCATGATCTGAAACAGGCCAAAACGCAGCACCGTATAGGTATTGACGCTCTCGTTCATGAAGAAAAACAGCATCCCGATGCCCAGCAGGATCATGCTGGTGATCAGGTATTCCAGCTGCTTGGCTCGCTTCTCCACTCCGCTCCCCCCTTATCCCTGGGCGCTCCCGCGCCCGCCAGATCCCTCACACAGCGCCCGCAGCAGCGCGCGCAGCAGCTCCCCCGTCTCCCGGTCCGTCCAGCTAGGCAGGGTCTGGAAGGGCTCCGCCTTCTCGGCCAGGTCCCCCTCCTCCCGCCGGACCGCCTGGACATAGTCCAGCAGCTTCTCCCCCAGGGGCCGCCCAGCCCAGCGTGCCAGGCTCTCCTCCACAGCGGCAAAGCCCCCCGGCAGGGCGCCGAACCCGTTGTAGCAGGCCACCAGGGTGCCGTGTTGGTCCTCCGCCTCCGCCGCCCGGCCGTACCAGACTGCGGCCAGGGTCTCCGGCCCCTCCCGCTCCGGCAGGTCCTCCTGCCGCAGGCGGAGGGGGCGTTCCCCCCGCCTGTCCGCCGCCAGGGCGGCGTACCCTTTCAGTACGGTCAGCTGCCGCTGGAACCGCCGCTGGTCCGTCCCCTCCAGCCCCGTAACCAGGACGCCCCCCCGTCCGGGAGCCAGACGGAGGCCCTGCCACTCCAGCGGTGCCTCCAGCACCGCTCCCTTCAGCTCATACTGGTCCTGTCTCACACACATCCTCCTCACAGGGGGGCAGGGAGACGGTGACCACCGTTCCCTCCCGCTCCACGCTCTCCAGTTCGACACTGCCGCCGCACTGCTCCACCACTTGCTGTACGAAATTCAGTCCCAGTCCGCTGGAGCTGCGGATGGAGAAGCCCTTCTCCCAGATCTCGCCCAGCAGCTCCCTGGGAATCCCTGTCCCGTTGTCCTCCACCTGAAAGCGGATCTCTGCCCCCTCCGTCTCCTCGACCCTGATCCAGATCTTGCCGTCCGGCCTCCGGACCGCATAGGCGGCGTTCTCCACCAGGTTGATGAGCACCCGGGAGAATCGGATCTTGTTGATCCGGATCTTCGCCTCTGGAGCCCGGTTCTCCGTGTGGACCAGGTCCGCATACTCCGCGCTGGAGATCTGGGCCATCACGGCGTCCAGCAGCTCCTGGGTGGTCACCACGCTCCGCTGCTCCTCGTGCAGGATCTCGGAGATCATGCTGCTCATCCGGTCTATCATAGTCTCGATCCGCTCCAGATACTCCCCTTCCGTCTGGTCCCCTCTCCTGCCGGCGGACAGTTTGACCACCCCCACCAGGGCCTGCATGCTGGTCAGAGGGGACTTCAGATCATGGACCAGGTGGCGCAGTTCCATATAGGTCCGGTTCTCCAGGATGCGCATCCGGGTCTCCATCAGCATGTGCTCGTTGAGCTCCTTCTGCTCGCTGATGCGGCGGATGTTGTTTTCATCCACCACCAGCAGCAGGAGCAGCACGGACATGAAGAGGAACAGGGCAAAAAAGATGGTGGCCATGGCCTGGAGAAAGCTGTCCGCCTGAAGGAACTTGGAGACGAGCTTGATGTCATAGGAACTCTCTCCTCTGCCGAAGGGAAAATTCCACAGCAGAGGCATCATGTCCAGGAATTGCAGTGCCGTGATGAAAAAGGCCACCATGAGCCCCTTCTTCATCAGCCCCACAAAGCTGAAATCGATCTTGGCCAGCACCCAGATCATGGCGATCATGGACAGTGCCGGAATTCCGAAGTCATAGCGGATGCCATAGATCCGGTTGATGAGGAGATACACTCCGGGGATCAGGATGCCCACCGCAGCGATGGAGGCCAGCAGCCGCCGTCTCAGCTCCATGCCCCGGAAGGTCTCCACCAGAAAAAACACGCCCATGTAGTGGGGATAGGCCCGCACCGCATTGAGCACCACCAGCTTCAGCGCCGCCAGCAGCACGTAGATCTCCTGCCCCTGATAGATGCCGTTCATCAGCGTGCGGTAGATACCGGTGTTCTCCACCGTCACCAGGGCGGGCATCAGCACCCCCAGAAGCACCAGGCCCCAGCCGATGCACCGCAGGTCCCGGTCCGTTCTTTTTCTGGCCTCTGCCGTCTGTCCCAGCTCATGCTCTCGTTTCAAGTCCATCCCCCTCTTCCCCTGCGGTCCGCCCAAGGAATACACCGCAAGCCTTGCCCTGGATGCCCGGGGCAAGGCTTGCCGTGTCTTTTCTTTTGTATCCCGAGTCCGGCTTCGGGCCGCTGCACGCTCAAATCAGGCCGTAGTACCGCAGCACGTATTCCACGATGTCCAGCTGGTCTCCGATCCGGCGCTCCAGCTCATAGCCCCGGTAGGTCTCCACTGTGATGGTGGGGATGCCCAGCTGGGTGGTCACCGTATTGTTGATGCTCCCGATGGGGCCGGGTCCATAGAAGTTGAATCGCTCGGAGCACAGCTCGCCGGACTCCGTGGCCATCAGCATCTCCAGGTACATGTCGCTCATTTCGCTCAGGTCGGTGTAGATCAGCGAACTGCCCAGGAAATCTTTGTTCTCCGCGTTGGCCCGGGCCTCGTGCAGGTCAAAGAGGAATACCGGGTCCACCCTCTGGATGTCCTGGTAGATGGAGTCGGCCACCCGCTGGGCCATATTCCCCTCCGGGTCCCCCGGGAAGGACCGGTTCAGATCCTCCTGCTCCGTCACATAGCGGACTCTGGGGTCCGCCTCCGCGCCCCAGCGGTTGGCTGGGGACAGGATATGGACCGTCCCGGCCCGGATGCCGATCTTCTTGACCAGGTTCCCGGTCATCCAGCCGGCGATCTCATCCCCGTGGACTCCCGCCACGATGTAGATGGTGGGTCCCTCCTCCTCCCCCTGGAGCACCGTCACCTCATTTTCGATGTCGGTCCCCTCGGCGAGCTTGTAGGTGCTCACCTGGGTGGGATGATCGCAGTCTGTGAAGTAGTCCCCGAAGTCGTCAGGCACCATCTCCGCGGGGTCGAAATCATAGGGCGGGTCGATGACCACCTCCGCACCGATCTCCGGCCGTTCGATGGCCTCCCGGCGGTCATAGCCGCTCTCCTCCTGGGAGGCGGAGGCCGGCGCCTTGCTGCCTGCGGGGGCCGCTCCGCTCTCCGCCGGGGCGGAGGTGCTCCCCGGCCCTGGGGCGGCGCAGCCGGTGAGGGCCAGGGCCAGGAAGAGACTCAACATCTGCTTTTTCATGCCTTCACCTCCCAACTTTCCGCGCTCAGTCGGGAGCGAGGAACTGCCCGATGTCCGCCGCCATATCGACATAGGACGGGATGCCGTTGATGACCAGGTTGCCCAATCCCAGCTCGTTGAAGGCCACCGCGAACTGAGCCACGCCGGTGACATGACGGGCTACCCGCTCAGAGATGGGGGCGCCGTCCGCGTCATAGCCGAAGTCGTACAGACGGCCGTAGCCAGCCGCCTTCAGATAGTACTTATCCTGTCCGGTGACCACCAGGTTTTCGTCGGTCTTTCCTCTCAGGCGGCCCTGGGAGGGGTTGGAGGTCTCCATCAGCAGGGCCAGGGTATCGGTGTAGTCGCCCAGCTCCCGGTGGGTCAGGCCGTGCAGGTTCTCGGGAGAGGGCTCCAGGCCGATGCTCATTCCCTCCAGCTGCATGTTGATCAGCGCCTGGGAGCCCAGTGACAGGGCATCCTGATGGGCCACGATGGTGTTGATGGTGGGGTACTCGGGAGATGCCTCGTGGAGGTCCACCGTGATGTCGATGCCCTCCTGTTCAATGAGCTGGGTCACGCCGTAGCTCATTTTCTCGGTGAAAGTGCCATCGGTACGCCCCGGGTAGGAGCGGTTGATATTCCGGGTCTCGGAGCCGGACAGCCGCTGTCCGGAGGAGGCATGGACATAGATCTCCGGGTCGGGCCACTGGTGGATGGGGTTGGTGGCCCGGGAGCCGAAGCGGAACCAGCGCTCCCCGTTGGGGGTTTCGATGGTAAAGCGCATGGGGGCCCCCTCCTGGGGGTCAGTGCAGGTGAAGGCGCTGTTGTTGGTCCGCGGGATGACGTACAGGGTGCCCGCCTCAGGCTGGGCGTTCTCAATGAGCAGGACGGCGGCCACCAGGCCGGAAGGCTCATTGGGGTGGGTGCCCCCCAGCACCAGCATGGAGTCCCCCTCCTGCTCCCCCTCCAGCACATAGACCTCCGTGTCTCCGGCGGTTCCCTCCAGACCGGGATACCAGTCGGACAGCATCTTGATCTCTGTCACTCCGGGGCCTGGGTAGATGGGCTCCACCTCCCGCATGGAGAGGAACTGGCCGGCCAGATACACGATGGCGGCGGCGGCCAGAGCCAGCAGGATCAGGGCGGATAACCAGCTCTTTTTCACTTCGATCTTCACTCTGTCCACCCCCTCATTTGATCAGCAGCAGCCGCAGCACCAGCGGGACCACCACCAGCGCGGCGTCGATCTGCAGCATCAGGTTCTTTTCCCGCACCATATTCTTGATGACGAATACCAGCAGGAAGAGCACCAGGCCCAAATAAACATATAATAACATGCTTTCCCCTCCTATCTCAAGTCAGGAACGAAAGGTTGCCGGACACCAGCAGGGTGACCAGGCCGTACAGGATGCAGACGATGAAGGGGATGGCGCAGTGCCGCAGCACCCGGGAGTACTTCTGTTCCACGATCTGGGCCGCATAGTTGCCCGCCAGGGCCGTGGGCGGCATCAGGTCGCCCATGGAGCAGATGAAGGACAGGGCGGCGGCAATGACGATCTGGTCGCCGGTGTCCAGCAGGGCCAGCAGGAAGGGGACGCCCAGCACAGAGGCCGCGCCGTAGGAGGACACCGCGCCAAAGGCGGGCATCACCAGGCAGACGGCGGCATACAGGACGATGAGGCCGAAGCCGAAGCAGCTGACCACGATGTAGCCCCGCACGCCGGTGAGGGTCATCACCTGGATGAACATGCCCACGCCCATCAGCTTGCCCAGCACGGGGACGGTGGTCTCCACAGCCTCCGACACTGCCTGGATGGCGTTGAACTTCTTGCCGGTGAACAGGCCCACCACGCTGCCGATGAAGAAGATCAGCGGCATTCCCAGGGATGGGAACACGTTGGGGAGAGCCCGGCTGCCCACCATGAGGACGATGACCACCAGGATGGGGATGTAGAGCTTGAGCCCGTACTGTTTGCCCACCTCCAGGTTCAGCCCCTCTTTGATCTTGTCGTAATCCAGGTGCCGGCAGTAGCGCAGGCCCACAAAGAGGACGGTGAAGATGGCGCAGGGGAAGGTCATGAAGGCCAGGGGGCCCTCAAAGCCGATGTAGGGCATATCCACGCCGCCGGCGATGAGCATGGCGGGGATGTTCACCGGGGGGGCGGCCATGCCCATGATGGCGCCCACCGCCAGGATGGCGCCGGTCTGGGGGGCCGGGATGCCCATCATCAGCAGGATGGGGGCCACGATAGCGCCGGCGGAAAGCACCGCGGCGGTGGAGGAACCCGTGATCATGCCCGGGAACATGATGATGAGCATCAGCAGAATCAGCATGACCGCCGGGACCTTGTGGAAGCGGGAGACGATGACGGCGTTCAGGGCCTCCAGTGCCCCGGATTTTTGGATCACCGTCATAAAGATCATGGCCATGGAGATGATGAGCACCGTATCCATATAGACAAAGGTGCCCTCGAACAGATGGCGCAGGGGAATACCCTCCCCACCCACCAGGGCGCCGGCGATAGCGCCGGCCGCCATAGACAAGCTGACCGGCAGCTTCAGCAGGAAGTTCCCCAGCAGGAACACGCCCAGCATGACCAGGAATATTACCAGTTCAAATTCCAATCAAATCCCTCCTGTTCCGGAGTATTCGCGGGAGTCGGGCAGACGACCGCCTCTGCCGGCGGAGCGTCCGCTTTTGGGAAGAGGCCCCACCCGTTTTGACAGGCGGGGCCTCCTTGCAGTGCAATGGGGTTCAGGCGCCGAAGATCTCCTGGAGCGGGGTCACAGCGTCGGCGATGGTGTACAGCATGGTGATGGGGATGCCGGCGTCGGTGGCGGCGTCAGAGAACTTGCCGTCGTCGTTGCCCTCCTCCACTACCATGATGTAGTCGGCACAGCCCAGGGCCAGGTCGCTGAACTGGTCAGACAGAGTGCCCCGTCGGGCGGCGCCGCCCAGGTGGGCCACGATCACGGTGATGTCGTTGTCCTTGGCGGTCTGGGCGATGGCCTCAGCGCGGGCGATCTCGTCCTCCTGGGAGATGCCGGCCGCGCCCAGCCCCTTGGAGGAGGCTCCGCTGGCGATGATGATGGTCTTGTATCCGGCGGCGTCCTCTGCGGAAGCGGTGGCGTCGAAGGTGTACTCAGCTCCCACCTTCTTCATCAGGGCGTCCAGCATGGATACATCGGCGCTCTGGCCGAAGGAGGTGATCAGGACGGGGGCGGAGACCTGGTCCTTGGTGAAGGTGCCGTTCTCCGTCACCACCCGGTTGCTCTCGCTGGTGCGGAAGGTGTAGCCGCTCTCAGCACCGGTGGAGGCGCCGCCGCTCCCGGCGGGGGCGCTGGTGCTGGTGGACGGGGTGCTGGTCCCCGGGGTGGTGGTGCTGGTCCCGCCACCGCCGCAGGCGGTCAGCAGAAGGCTGCAGCTGAGGGCCGCGGCCAGGAGCATACATACGTTGCGCTTTTTCATTTTAAGTTCCTCCTAAGATCATTTCAGTTCTATGCTTGATCCCGGTCCTCCGGGACTTGGCACCTTACCAGTCGAGTCCCTCAGGCCAGGGACTTCAGGGTGGCCTCCAGGCCGTTGGCGATCATTTCGTTGGCATCGGGCAGGCCGGAGATCTTCAGGGGCTTGTCGGGGTACATCTGGTCGAAGGTGTTGATGATCTCCGCACTCATGCTCATGTGGTAGGCGGTCCGCTTCTCGATGGGCCAGCCGTTCTCGTCAAAGTCGTAGGAATTGGGGAACAGCCCCGCCCGATGCATGGCCAGATAGTTGCCCGAGATGCCGTCCTTCACCAGCTCCTCCGTCACCTTGTCGTGGTAGCTGCCCATGGCGGGGTTGCAGGTCTCGAACAGGGTGCACAGGGCGTCGGTATTGTCGCCCAGGCCCCGGTGGGACAGGCCGTAAGAGGTCTGGCCGGAGATCTCCATCTTCAGGGGCAGGTTGTTGATGACGCAGTTCATCACAGCGGAGGAGCCCAGAGGCATGGCGTTCTCATGGACCACCAGGGTGTTGACCAGCTTCACCGACTCGGCACCGGCCTCGTGGCCGTCATAGATGAAGTCGATCTGCTCGGTCTGGATAAAGTTGTAGATGGCGTAGCACACCATCTCGGTGAGGTAGCCCTCCTCCAGTCCGGGGTGGTTGCGGTTCAGGTTGCGGATCTCCGCGATCTCGTCGTGGCGCAGTTCCCGCTTGGAGGTATTCAGCCGGTAGTTGGGGTCGGGCCACTGGTGCACCGGGTTGGAGATGCGGGTGCCGATGCGGAACTCCCGGGTGGAGCCGTCGGACAGCTGGAAGGTCATCTTGTTGGCCTGGGCCAGCAGGGGCTGGGTGTGGCTGTATCCACTGTTGTTGGCCCGCACCATCACATAGAGGGTGCCCTCTTCACACTTCACGTTCTCCAAATAGGTCACGGCGTTGAGCATGGAGCCCACCTCATTGGTGTGGGTGCCGCCGTAGATCAGCGCCTTGCCTCCGGGGATCCCGCTGTCAAAGACATAGATATCCACGTCGCCCGGCGTGTCCTTCAGGTTGGGATTGTAGTCGCTCAGCCGGATCACACCGGTGATGTTGGGATTTTCGGTGTACAGCACGTCGTCCTTCTGCTGCTGGAGATAGATCTGCCCTGTCAGCACGCAGACCAGGGCCACCACGAGCAGAACGGCAATGTTTGGGATCAGACTCTTGTTTTTCATTTCCGTTCCCCCTTCATTTGATCAGCAGCGCGCGGAGGATCAAGGGGAAACAGATGATCCCCAGACTCATCACATGGGCCAGCGATCTCTCCCGCACGATGTCCCAGATCACCACCAGGGCCAGGACAGCGACGATGATCCGATAGATGATGAACAATGCAGCAATCATTCTTCGTCCCCCCTTAAATCATCAGGAACTTCAGCGATGAACCTGCCACCAGGAACACCACGATGGCGGCGGTCAGCACCAGCGTGAAGATGATGTTGCGCTTGACCACCTCAGTTCCGGTGACCCCAGTCACCCCCAGGGTCTCGCCCACCGTCTCCGCCAAGCTGCCCCGCAGGGCCAGGAACATGCTCATGGCGATGGCGGCGCCTACCGCCATCATGGACAGCTCATAGCTTCCATAGTTGGAGTTGCTGACCAGATAAGTGGCCAGCGCCCCCACCACATAGGCGAAGGGGGTTCCCAGCAGCAGACCGCCCGCCAGCACCAGCAGTCCCAGTACCAGGGCGATCACTGCGCCGTTGATGCCGGCGATCTCCATCTGGGCGGAGAGGGTGCCGTTGACGCCCACCAGGTTGAAGGTCTCGACCACAGAGGCATAGGCCAGAATCAGGGCCAGCTCCACCGCCACAGTGCGGATGCCGTCCGCCGCCGCGATCAGGGGGTTGGCTCCCTTGCACTTGAAGATCAGGGCCAGCACGAAGCCGATGAGGTAGATCACCGGATAACCCCCGTAATAGGGGATCAGGAAGTACAGGAAGTTGTAGCAGAGCACCAGCACCGCCACCACGGCCAGGGGGATCAGGCAGACCGCGCTGCCCGTCTTTTCCACGTTCCCGTCCGCTTCCCACTCCCCCAGCACCCGGCGCCCGGCCAGGGCGCAGTAGACGATCAGGGCGGGGAGGGCCAGGATCAGGATGGGGAGAAAATATCCCTCAAAAGCGCCGGGATAGAGCCCCTGCCGGGCAATGGTGGGGGCCATGGCGGGTACGCACAGGGGAGGCAGCAGCATGCCCATCAGAGCGCCCACTGTCACCACCTCCACCACTTTGCTCTTCTCCATCCCCTTGTCCAGCAGGTAGCGGCCAGCCATCAGGCCGGTGGTGGCCACGCTGGCCAGGGCCGTGCCGGTGATCATGCCGGGCAGGCCGATGAACAGGATCAGGATGAACATCTGGGCGGCCGGGCTGCGCTTCTTCCCCACCACCTTGGCGAACAGGAACTGGAAGGTCCCGTTGACATACAGCAGATAGGAGAAGGCTGCGCCGCACAGCACCCACATCAGGGTGTCCACAAAGACGAAGGGACCCTCGGTGACCTCTCTGAGCCGGAAGCCCAGCCCGGCCACCAGCGCGGTGATCAGGCCCGCCACGAAGATAAGGGGCGCGATCAGGCCGCTTTTCCCTTTGAACAGAACGCTGACCACCGCTACGACAGCCAGCATGACAGCCAGCAGCAGATACGCTTCAGTCAAATTCACTCATTACCACTCCTTGTAACACGCATTCCGGCCGGGTATCTGGGGTCCCCGGACCGGATCAGCCAATCGGAGATCGGGGCCCGTGCCCTCCCCGGAGAGCCGGGGAGGGCCGTCCGTTCCCGTTCAGCCGGCAGGAAGCCGGACCGGGCCCGCGGAATGCCGGGTCTTAATAGGCCAGGGCCTTATAGCCGCGTCTGGGGTCGGCGCCGGCATAGAAGATGCCGTTGTCCCGGTCCAGATAGATGGCTGCGATGCCGCCTACCGCCATGTTGTACTCGCCTACGTCCTTCATCTCGTAGCCGATCCCCTCCATCTGGGCCACCAGGTCCGGATCGAAGCGGGGCTGCTCGATGCTCACCCGGGCGGGGGAGTCCATGCCGGAGCGGTTGATGGCCATGGCGCGGGGCTCATTGATGGCCTGCTGCACATTCATGCCATACAGCAGCACGTTGTTGATAATGGTGGCCACTGCGGGCGGGATGGCCAGGGAGCCGGGGGAGCCCACCGCCATGATGGGGTTCCCGTCCTGGAGCACCAGGCTGGGAGAGATGGTGGAGCGCACCCGCTTGCCGGGCATCACATAGTCGGGGCTGTCGGGGTTCTCATGGTCCAGGTTGCCGATGTGGCTGTTGTAGAAGAAGCCCAGACCGGGGGCCATAAATTTGCAGCCCCAGCCGTTGCCCAGGGTGTTGGTGGTGGAGACGATGTTGCCGTACTGGTCGATGACGGCGATGTGGGTAGTATGCTGGCTCTCCTCCGCGGTGGGCTCCAGCTTGGTGACCGGCAGGTCGCTGAGGGGCACAGACTCCATGGCCTGCATGTTGTCCATGTCGATAAGGGCAGCCCGCTCGGCGGCGAACTCGTCGGAGATCATCTCCTCCACAGGCAGGTCATAGAAGGCGGGGTCGCCGATGTAGGTGTAGGAATCCACCAAGCCGATGCGGCAGGCCTCGTTGAAGATGTACTGGTACTCCAGAGTGCTGGGGTCATACTGAGAGATGTCCTTCTCCTCCATGATGTTCAGCATCTCCAGCAGCCAATCGCCGCCGTTGGAGGGAGGGGGAACGGTGACCACTTCATAGCCGTAGTACTCGGTACGGATGGGCTCCCGCTCCGCCACGGTGTAGGTCGCCAGGTCCTCCATGGCCATCAGGCTGCCATTGGCCTGGAGACCGTCCACCATCTTCTGAGCCAGCTCGCCGGTATAGAACTCCTCGATGCCGCCCTTGGCAATGGCCTCCAGGGTGTCGGCCAGGGGCTCGTTCTTGAACAGATCGCCGGTCGCATAGGGGAGGCCGTCGTTGGTGTAGATGGCCGCAGCCTCCTCATTGGCGGAGATCATATCAAAGGAGTCCATGATGGCATTGGCCAGACGCTCCTCGATGGGGAAGCCCTCCCGGGCCAGCTTGATGGCGGGGGCCATGACCTCTTCCGGGGTCATGGTGCCATACTTCTCCAGGGCGGTGAGCAGACCAGCCACCTGACCGGGGACGGCGGCATTCTTGGCCGTGGCAGAGTCTGTCTCCGGATTGTACCAGCCGGGCTCCACCGCCACGGGGACAGTCTCCATGTACTCCAGGATCTCGTACTCGTGGTTATCCGCCAGATAGATGTTCATCATGCCGCAGCCGCCGATGCCGCTCAGGTTGGGCTCACACACGCCCACTGCGAAAGCGGTGGCCACCGCCGCGTCCACGGCGTTGCCGCCGGCCTGCAGGATCTCCAGGCCAGCCTGAGAGGCGTACACGCTGCCGCTGGATACGCCGCCGTGGGTGCCGATGGCGCCGTTTCCGAACTCATCGCCCTCCATGGTCTCAGGGATCTCGGGGGTATCCGGCTCAGAGGCAGCGGGCTCTGAAGAAGCCGCGGGAGGGGTGGAGCTGGCTGCCGGCTGGGTGGTCTGTCCGCAGCCCGCCAGCAGGGACAGCATCATTGCAAGTACAAGAGCCAGTGCGCTGAATTTCGTTGTCAGGGACTGATTATTCCGTTTCATATGCTCTCCTCCTTATTGATGTAACATTTTTTACCTCGCATACATCTCCTCATGGGCCTTCTTTTCCTCCCTTCTCATTCCGTTTCAAATGCCCATCAGACTTTTGGTATCTGTATGCGCTGGCTTTCTCAATAGGCCAGTGACTTGTACTGCCGGCGGTTATCTCCGCCCGCATAGACAAAGCCGTCGTCCGGGTCCACCAGGACCACGCCCACACTGCCCAGGCTGGTGTTCCAGTCCTTTCCGGAGTCCACCTCATAGCCCGCGTCGATCAGGGCCTGGATGGTCTCCTCCGGCAGCCGGGGCTCGGCGTACACCTTCAGCGGGGCGCTGTACGAGGTGAAGATGGCCCGGGGCTCGTTGATGGCCTGCTGCAGGTCCATGTCGAACAGCAGCACTGCATTGAGGATCTGGACGATGGCAGGCGGGATGCACCAGCTGCCGGGGGAGCCGATGGCCATGATAGGCTCGCCGTCCTTGACCACCAGGGTGGGGCACATAGTGCTCATGACCCGCAGGCCGCCCTGGACAAAGTTGGGGTTGTCTTTTTCTGCAATGTCCAGCTTCTGGTTGGACAGGTGGGCGTTCAGGGGGAAGCCGGTACCCGGAGCCACGATACAGGATCCGAAATATCCGCCGATGGTGTGGGTGGTGCTCACCATATTCCCAAACTCGTCAATAACGGAGACGTGGGTGGTGGAACCGCTTTCTGGCGTGGCGGTGGTCAGCTTCTCAAAGGGGAGGCCCTCCCCGGGAACAAGAGTGGGGTTGACCTTGCCGTCCTTGGGCATGTCGTTCTCCACCCGCTCCTTGGCGTACTCCTTGGAGATCAGGGTATCGATGGGCAGCTCATAAAAATCCGGGTCCCCGAAGTAGGTGATGCCATCCGCCATGCTCAGCCGCAGAGCCTCGTTGAAGGTGAACAGATATTCCGGGGTGTTGAAGCCCATAGAGACCAGGTCGTAGTTCTCCAGGATATTGAACATCTCCAGCATGGGGGCGCCGCCGTTGGAGGGCGGGCCCTGGGTCACGATCTCATAGCCGTGATAAGTGGTGCTGATGGGCTCCCGCTCCACGCTGGTGTAGCTGGCCATATCCTCCATGGTGAGCAGGCCGCCCAGGCGCTGGACCTCGTCCACGATGGTCTGGGCGATGCTCCCCTTGTAGAACTCCTCGATGCCGCCCTCCGCGATCTTGCGCAGGGTATCCGCATAGTCGGGGTTGGTGAAGTGGTCCCCCACCGCATAGGGCAGGCCTTCGTTGGTAAATATCTTGGCCGCCTCCTCGTTCTGCACCAGTTTGTCGAAGCTGGCCGAGGCCCGCTCCTCAAAGCTGATGTGGACATCGAAGCCCTCCTCCGCCAGCTGGATGACAGGGGCCAGCACCTCTTCCCGGGTCATGGTGCCATACTTCTCCAGGGCGGTCAGGGCGCCGTGGACCTGTCCAGGGACGGTGACCAGCATGGCCCCCTTCTTCTCATTGATCTCGTCCAGAGTGTCGATGCCCGCCGCCGCAGGAGCGGTCTCCATGGCCTCGATACAGATGTACTCGCCCGTCTCCTTCAGATAGATGGTCATGAAGCTGGCGCCGCCCAGGCTGGTGGCACCCGGCTCGGTGAGGCTGTTGGCAAAGATCATGGCCACCGCGGCGTCCACCGCGTTGCCCCCCGCCTCCAGGATATCCATGCCGATGCGGGAGGTGTACTCATTGGCGCTGACCACCGCTGCCTGATAGCCTACCGCGGCGTTGCCGTAGGTATCTGTGGTCAGCTCGGGCAGGGCGGGCTGTTCCGGCGTCTGCGTGCTCTGGCTGGCCGCCGGGGGCGTGCTGCCGGCCTCCGGAGAACTGCTCTGGCTCCCGCCGGGGCCGCATCCGGTGAGCAGTCCCGTCAGCAGGGATAGGGTCAGGGTCAGGGCCGCCAGCGAGGATCCAATGTGTCTGCGTCTGTTTCCCATTTTGACTCTCCTTTCCAATAGGGCCATGCGTTCACCTTATGTTTTATTTCCGTCTGTTCCAGCTTATTCCTCCCCCCATTGTGACGGACGGCAGCGACCATCTGCGTCCACCATAATTCTAACTAAATCTATCATACAGCGCCCCCATTTCATTGTGCAATTTTTTCTCTTATTTATTTCTGAAATTTTAAAAATTTATGAACAGGCCACTCTTATCCTTTTTTGATCCGTCATTTTTTCCCTTTTATTTCTAGTTTTTTCTCATTTTTCTCTTCCGCCCTCTTTTTTAGGCCTCTTCCCTTTTATATTTTTATTTGTCTATTTTGACCACAGCTTTTTCTGTCCCGGACAATGAGAAAGCGCCGGCCAGCCCAATGGCTGACCGGCGCTTTTTGTCCCGCCTTATAGTCCTGTTTCGGGCTTTTCCCCGTCGCCCGCCTCCCGGATCATCCGGTAGCGCTGTTTGGGGCGCCCCACCTTTCCATAGTGCTGGCTCACCTCCACCCGGTTCACCGACACCAGATATTGCAGATATCGGTAGGTAGTCTGATAGGCCAGCCCCGTCCCTTCCGCGATGGCCTCCACAGGCTGGTACTCGCTGACACTGCGCAGATAACCCTCTATCAGGCTCAGTGTGCCCTGCCCAATGCCCTTCACCGGCTCCTCTGTGCTCTGGCGGTTCTCCCGCCGGCTCTCCACCAGACGCACGTGCAGCTTGATACGGGCGATGATGTCCAGGGCCTTCACCGGCTTAAGCACGAAGTCACTCGCCCCCGCATCCAGGAACTGGTCGGCCACCCGCTGGTTGTCCTCGATGGTGAAGACGATCAGCGGCACCTCCGGGTCCTCCCGGCGCAGCATCTCCACCCCTTTGACCCCGTTGATCTTGGGGAGATGGTAGTCCATCAGCACCAGGTCCGGGCGGCAGGTCCGGAACTTTCCCACTCCCTCCTCCACATCCCGGGCAGAGATGGCCTCCCAGCCCTGGGAGTTGAACAGGGCCCTGAGGGCGTACTGGATCTGTTCCTCGTCGTCAATGGTCAGGATGGTCAGCGGACGATTCTGTCTGTCCATGGTATCCTCTCTCCTCCTTCCGCGCGGTCCCCGCGCTCCTCCTCACCCATCGGCACAGAGCCAGCAGCACCGCGGCCCCAGCCAGTCCCAGGAGCAGCACCGCCCCGGGGTAGTCAGTCTCAAAGTAGACGGCAGAGGTCCCCCGCTCCGGCCACTGGGCCGGGTCATAGGGCAGTCCGTAGTCCGCCGCCAGCTGCTTGATGTTCAGAAGATTGATCACCGGAAGCCCCTGGCTGAGATAGCGCTGCACCAGCCCGCTGTCCTCTGTCAGCCGGACGATCTTCTCCGGGGAGAGCAGGCCCTGCCCCAGGCTGATGCCGCTCTCCCCCCGCCCCATGGAAGTCACGTTGCCTCCCACTGCCACAAAGCAGTCGATGGGGCCCTCCTGCTGATAGAGCTGCTGGCGCAGCTCCAGATTGCGCCGGTAGTCCGGCTCCTCCAGCAGGAGCAGTCCCGCCTCCGCCAGCCGACCCCGGATCTCCTCTGCGCAGGCCGGGTCCATCCCCCCGCCCACATCGCCTCCCCCGCCCAGGGTGACGGCCGCGCTGTCTGTCTCCAGCAGCCCGTCCTCCACCAGCCGGTGGGCCATCTCCGGGAAGGTGAGGGCGGGATGATTGGCCCCGTAGGTGGATGCCCCCACTGACGAGATATAGATCAGTTCCACGCCCATCACCTGGCAGGCGGCGATCACCGCCAGATCCATGGCGGGGAAGGAGCCGGAAAAGCCGGCCCCCACGGTGTCCCCCGATCGGACGCCCGCCTCGTGGAGCAGGCGGACACACAGCGCACCCATTTCCGGCCAGGCGGTGGTCCGCTTCGCCTCGATGGCCCCCAGGGTGGTGGTGATCCCGGTGTAGCTTTCCCCGATCATGCCGGTCTGATGGTAGTCCAGCTCGCTGAGGGGGATGCCCAGCTCCTCCTTGTAGGTGCGCACCTGCCGGAAGCAGTCCTCCAGCAGATCCGCCGCTGCCAGCTGCACAGCGGCATAGCCCGTTTCCGTTCGGCGGCCCTGTCCCGCCGCCAGCGCCGCAGTCCCCCAGGCCAGCAGTGCGCAGGCCAGCAGGAGGGCCAGCAGCTTCCGTTCCCGCTTCGCTCTGCTCATATCGGAAACACCTGCATCCCCTGCCACATCATGATCAGCGCCAGGATGCCCACCACCGCCGCCAAAGGGACCAGAGACTTCAAAAATCCCTGCCGTTCCAGCTCCTGAGCCATGATGCCCGGTACCAGCACCCCGATCATTCCCGGGTCATAGGCCAGCAGGCCCAAGCTGGTGACCGCCAGATCGATGGCAAAGGAGAGCAGGACCATGACCGCAAAGCGCCGGCGGCCGTACAGGATCATCACATTGCCCAGCAGTTTGGCGATGCCCCAGGCCGCCACGGCCACTGCCAGGGTGTAGACGATCCTCCAAGGCGTCTGAAGGCACAGGGCGAGGTAGCCGGGCACGATCAGGCCCGCGGGCGACAGGCCGGTCAGCTCCACGAACAGCAGGCTGATGGCCACCCCCGCCAGTACGATCTCATAATACACTCTGCTCTCCCTCCTTCCGTACCCGCTCCATCAGCGCCTTACCCGGGCCGGCCAAGTTTCCAGCGGCAAAGATCATAGTGTCCGCCCCCCGGCTGTCCAAGGGCAGTGCCTCCGCTCCAGGAAACAGCCGGACAGGTGTGTCCGGCAGGATGTGCCGCAGGGTGCGGCGCACCGCCCGCTGGGAGGCACCGATCAGCCAGATCTCCTCTGGCTCCAGCCCCCGGGCCACCATCATCATGTGCTCCGTCCGATATCCCCGGTCCGGCCGGTTGTTGATCAGCAGCACCAGCCTCCGGCCCACCATTCCTGGGCGGCCGGCCACCCGGTGGTAGTCCAGCTGGGTGGACTGTGGATCGTTCACCGACATGGCGTTGACAAAAGCCGCCCCAGAGGGCAGGCGGAATAGGGACAGGGCATAGGGGTCCGGCTGATACCTCAGGATCCCTTCCAGCGCCCGATCCCGGTCCACCCCGATCTCCCGGCAGACCGCCAGGGCCAGAGCTACATTTTCAGGAAAATCGAAGTCCGGCAGGCCGCTGTCCGGCTGGGCCAGCTCCACCCGGCAGTTTTTTCTGCGTCCGTTGGTCCGAAGCTGGTCCAGGAACGCTCCGTCTGCCGTGAACAGGGTCCCATTCCAGGGGATTGTGTTGGAGAGGGAGTCGCAGATCTCCTCCAGCGTGGGCCCCATCTCCGCAGTGTGGTCCAGCCGGACATTGGTGATGACTCCGATGTCCGCCCGCACCATCCGGTGCTGTGAGACGGCCTGGAGCGCCGGGTCCACCGCCATACACTCGATCACCAGGATCTGGGCCCCCTCCCGCACCGCCCGGTGGAGGACCCGCACCTGTTCGCTGATGTTGGCCCGCCCCCGGCGGACCAGAGGCCGGGCCGTTCCGTCCACCCCGATAACCATAGGCACGGTGCCGGTGGTCTTGCAGAACACCTTCCACCCTCCCGCCCGCAGGCCCCCGTCGATCATCCGGGTCACAGTGGATTTCCCCCGGATGCCGTTCACATAGACCACGTGGACCAGCTCAGAGCGGTCCCGCCGCACCTGCCGGTCCTCCAGAATCAGCAGCGCCAGGCACACCGCCAGCAGAAGCAGGATCAGCGCTGACACGGCTCCTCCCCCCTTCTCTCTTCCAGGTCCCCCGTTCTCAGGACCTGTCCCGGACAATAATATGCACGCCGTTTTGTCTGATTGCTTATTATAGCAAAGAGCCTTCTATCTTTCAATTGAACGGCCGGCAGGGCCTGCTTTGCTTTCGGCAGCTTTTTGTCCTTTTTGTGTGTACATCTGTTCTTTTTTGATTTTCCGTTATCTGGATGATCTGTCGAATTCTTTTTTACCGCACTGCACAAAAAGTCCGGCCCCCTCTGCTGCTGGGAAGCCGGACTTCTTTTACGCCGGACCGGTGCTCAACAGCCGGACCAGGCGGATATTTCTCTGCGTTTCAGATATCCCACAGCCTTTCCGGGTAGAGCCCGGACTGGGTCATAGCCGCAATGGCGGCCACCACCTGGGGCTTATCCTCCCGATAGGTCACACCATACCACTTGTCGGTGCTGCGCAGCACCTTGACCCGGGCCCGCTTCTCCTCCAGCAGCTGTGTCACCACACTGGGCAGGAAATACTCCCCCTTCTGGGGGTCCTCTGCCAGTACCTGGTCCAGAAACGCGGGGAAGCGCGCCTCCGCCTCCCAAAGAAAGCTGGGGGTGAAGCCCCAGAGGTTCATGGACACCACGGTGTCCCCCGGCAGACGGGTCCAGGTCTCCCCGCCATCCACCGTGGAGCGGGCGTCCGCCCCGGCCTTCTCGATGTGGGTGTGCTCTGTGACACGGAGCAGATAGTGCTCCTCATCCTCCTGGCACACCCCCCGGGCCACATGTCCGTGCTCCGTCACCGTATTGCCCAGCAGATAACCCACCATAGCAAATTCATAGCACCCCGGCTTGTCCGGGTGCTCCTCCAGATAGCGGTATATCTCCCGGAACGCCTCCGGCCCGTAGTAGTCGTCCGAGTTGATAACTGCGAAGGGGCCGTCCACCTCCTTCCGGGCAGCCAGCACCGCGTGGCAGGTCCCCCAAGGCTTCACCCGCCCCTCCGGGACCCCGTACCCGGCGGGCAGGTCCTCCAGCTCCTGATAGGCGTACTTTACTTCAATGACCCGGGAGAGCCGGTCGCCGATGGCGGCCCGGAATTGCTCCGCAAGCTCCCGCTTGATGACGAATACCACCGTCTCAAAGCCGGCGCGCCTGGCGTCGTAGATGGAGTAATCTATGATGAGCTGGCCGTTGGCCCCCACGGGATCAATCTGCTTCAGACCGCCGTATCGGCTCCCCATTCCGGCCGCCATGACCACAAGCACCGGTTTTTCCATACTTCCACCCCCTCTTATCTTCCGTATCCGTCCGGATTCATGGACTGCCACTTCCAGGAGGAGGCGCACATCTCCTCGATGCCGTAGCGCGCCTTCCACCCCATCTCCCGCTCTGCCCGCTCCGGGTCCGCATAGCACTCCGCAATGTCGCCCGGCCTCCGGGGATCCACTACATAGGGCAGGGTCTTTCCGCAGGCTTTCTCATAAGCGCGCAGGACCTCCAGCACGGAGTAACCCTTCCCGGTCCCCAGATTGCAGACGAACAGGCCGCACCTCTCCTCCAGCTTCTTCAGCGCGGAGACATGGCCCCGGGCCAAGTCCACCACATGGATATAGTCCCGCACCCCGGTGCCGTCCGGCGTGGGATAGTCGCCGCCGAACACATGGAGCTTCTCCAGCTTCCCTACTGCCACCTGGGCGATATAGGGGACCAGATTGTTGGGGATGCCGTTGGGGTCCTCCCCGATCAGCCCGCTCTCGTGGGCCCCGATGGGATTGAAATACCGCAGCAGGGCCACGTTCAGGCTGCTGTCCGCCGCACACAGGTCGGTGAGGATCTGCTCGATGAAAAGCTTGGTCGTCCCATAGGGGTTGGTGGTCCCCCCCACCGGGAAGTCCTCCCGGAAGGGTACCCGGCCGGGATTCCCATAGACGGTAGCAGAGGAGGAGAACACAAAATCCTTCACGCCGTGCTTCCGCATCATATTGAGCAGGACCAGGGTGTTGACCAGATTGTTGGTGTAGTACTCCAGGGGCTTCTCTACACTCTCCCCCACCGCTTTCAGGCCCGCGAAATGGATGACTGCCCGGATATCCGGGTGGCTCTGGAACAGCGCTTCCACCTGCTCTGGGTCGCACAGCTCCGCCTCAACGAAGGGGACTTGCCTTCCCACGATCTGCTCCACCCGCCGGATCGCTTCCCGGCTGGAATTCACCAGATTGTCCGCCACCACGATGTCATATCCCGCCTGGATCAGCTCCACACAGGTGTGGCTGCCGATATATCCGGCGCCACCGCTCACCAAAATGGACATAGATCGCTCCTTTTCTGTCATGATCCGCTCTCCCTTGGAAAGCTTCTCTGATCAATGTTACGGCCCCATTATAATCTCTAAACATAAATCACGCAACCGATTCCGTCTCTTTCTCGTCTCTCAAAAATAAAAATGTCTACCAAAAGTCTACCAAAAAAGGGCGGCGGTGGCCTGGAGTTTCAGGGCCTTGCCGTTCCTTCTGTTTTTGCGTGTCTACCAAATGTCTACCAGGGAAACTTTTTAGGCGTGATCTCAGGGATTTTTCCCCTGATCTTCCCCTTTTTATAACCAATTCCTTCTATGTCAGAAGTGTTGTACAGGCATAGTGGGCTGAAATGTTCCGGAAAAGGCCCGGTTTGTCAGAAAACAGCGACTTTTGTCAATATAAAAAGGAGGAATATCCAATGAGAAACCTGAAGCGTGCTCTCAGCCTGGCTCTGGCTTCCGTTATGCTCCTGGGCATGATGGTCGTGGGCTCCAGCGCTAAGGGTATCGACGATTTCACCGACAAGGCCGAGATCGTCAATCAGGATGCCGTGGCGGTCACCTCTGCCATCGGCATGTTCGAAGGCTACGAGGACGGGTCCTTCGGCCCCGAGAACGTAGTCACCCGCGCCGAGATGGCGGTCATCATCTGCACCATGCTGTATGGCGCCGGTGTGAACGTCAACCAGTTCGCGGAGACCAATGTGTTCACCGACGTCCCCGCCTGGGCGCAGGGCTATGTGAACCTGTGCTCCAGCCTGGGCATCGTGGCCGGCGTGGGCGACGGCAAGTTCGACCCCAACGCCACTGTGACCACCGCGCAGGCCGTGCTGATGCTGTGCCGCGCCCTGGGCTACTTCCAGAGCGCCGCTGACTTCGGCAGTGACTGGATGCTGGCCGCCACCGCCAAGGGCACCGCTCTGGGCCTGTACGGCGACCTGAAGCTCACTGCCAACGCCGGGCTGACCCGCGACAACGTGGCTGAGCTGGTGTTCAATGCCCTGACCAAGGCCGTGCCTGTCCAGTACAACGAGCTGCTGGGTGTGTACTACAACGAGAACCAGGGCATCATCTACTCCCTGGAGTTCAACTACCTGCAGACCCTGGGCTACAAGAACTTCGACCTGGTGTACCGCACCGACACCGAGACCATCTACGGCCGTCCCGCCACCACCTGGGGCACCGGCTCTTACAACGCCCGCACCGATGCCGGCACCACTCAGAAGGACGAGTATCTGACTGAGAACGGCGGCCTGATCGCCGACAAGGTCCGGATGCTGGACAAGGACGAGATCATCACCGTCCCCAACACCCCCGACTACATCTACACCAACGGCACTGATGAGTCTGACGTGTATGCTGATCTGGGTGCTGCCGTGTGCAATGACGCCCGCGGCCAGCAGGCTGACGAGGAGTACACCTGGACTGCCTTCATCAACGGTGAGGAGCAGGATGATGAGATCATCCCCGGGAAGAATGTTGATGAGAAGTGGGAGTACACCGACAAGGGCGCTGTCGTGGAGATTTACATCGACGACTACACCCTGGACGTGACCGTGGTGGAGATCAACTACTACCTGGGCGAGGTCTCCAACGTGAAGACCGATGATGACGACGCTGACTACATCACCGTCCGCGCTCTGTCTGAGGAACCCAGCCTGGACGACAACACCTTCTACACCACCGATTTTGCTGAGGACGACTATGTGGTCTTCACCGTGGACTTCAACGAGGACGAGGACTTCTACATCTGCGAGCTGATGGCCCCCGAGACCGTCACCGGCCAGGTCACCCGCGTCCAGAATGAGGACAACAGCGAGAATACCTATGTGCGTCTCAGCGGTGATGACGGCAAGTACTACTACACCGCTCTGGATACCCACATGGTCTATGATGTGAGCGATCCTTCCTGGGGCGACAAGCACCCCGAGCTGAACGTGGAGTACGTTCTGTATCTGACCCCCGAAGGCTATGTTCTGGGCTTTGAGCCCGCTGAGGAGTCCATCGATCAGTACCTGTATGTGGACGACTCCGACGAGGAGCTGAAAGACTGGGTGGCCCGCGTGTACCTGCCCGACGGCACCACCGCCAAGGTGGACGTGAAGAGCAAGGTCCGCGACCTGCCTGAGCTTGAGGACGGCGACTTCTGGCCCACCAACTTCAACTCCAATGGCTTCGATGCCGATGACGAGATCCAGTGGGTCAAAAAGGACGAGAAGACCGTCAGCGGCATTGACAACCTGATCTGGAAATACTCTGTGAGCAATTCTGACGTGTACACCCTGACCTATGCCGAGGATCAGTACTACTATGACGGCGCTGAGATTCACAACGGCAAGGCCTACATCGACGCCGGCGACGAGGACTTCAAGCTCATCGTGGACCGCAAGACCATCTTCGTGGATGTGAACGGCGAAGTGGCCTATACCGGCTATGACGAGGTCCCCAATGTGGAGAACGCCGAGATCGCCTATGTCCTGGACGGCGACAACAACGAGAAGGCGGATGGCAAGATCGCCGAGGTCGTCTTCATCCTGGACGGCGAGATCTATGACGACAACGCCACCTATTTCGTCCTGGCCGACACAGACCGCGAGTCCGGCGACTATGACGATGACGACTACTACTGGGAGTATGAGAACGCCTATGTGGACGGCCAGAAGCAGAGCGTGTTCGTGACCTATGACGCCGTGAACGATCTGTACGGCAGCCCCAGAACTGTCCTGAAGGAAGGCGTGCTCTATAAGGCCACCCAGACCATCGAGGACGGCCAGTACATCTCCAAGCTGGAGGAGGCCGCCGCTAAGGTGAGCGGCGAGCCCACTGCCGTCGGCGACAATGCCTTCTGGATCGACGATGCCAACGATAAGGAGCACAAGTTCGACACCGACGAGGAGACCATCTATGTCACCGTCCGCAAGCTGGTGGACGTGAAGGGCAATGTGGAGTGGAAGATCGACGATGGTGACATCGACGATCTGAAGGACCTGAAGTCCGACAAGAACACCACCTACTCCGCCAAGGATGCCTGGGTTATGAAGACCGTTGATGACGAGACTGCCCGTCTGGTGTACATCTTCTGGACTGAGACCGAGAAGGGCGACACCCGCGATATCACCTTCACCGGTTCTGACTTCACTGTGAAGTCCGAGTCCGCCACCACTTCTGTGGACGGCAAGGTGGCCACTGTCAACGACAAGGGCATGGATGCCAAGTTCTCTATCAGTGCTGCTGACGGTTATGACCTGGTCTCCGTGAAGCTGGAAGACGGCACCGTGCTTACAGCCAAAGACGGCGTCTACACCATCAAGAACGTCACCAAGGACATGAAGGTCGAGGTGACCACCAAGGCCATCGTGAAGGCTGACGGCACTGTGACTCTAAACGGTGACGGCACCATCACTGTGACCTACGAGGGCGAGATGCCCGCTCTGGAGGCGGCCATTGCGGCCATCGAGAAGAAGCTGGCTGACGAGGGTTACAAGAACGTGACCATCAGCAAGGCCGGCTCCACCTATACCTTCAGCGGCCAGGATAAGCTGGGCTATGACAGCAAGTTCACCTGGGATGTCGACACTGATCTGGTCGAGGTCATCACCTACACCCTGAACGGAAAAGAGACGACCGCTCCCGCAGGCGAGACGATCACGTACACTTCTAACTGGATCGTGGTGAACGGCGAGGGTGTTCAGACTGATGTCATCCCTGAGGCTGGCGATGTGATCCTGACCAACCAGATCAAGATCACCGAGGACACTGAGGTGACCTTCATTGCCTCTGGCGAGAAGTACACTGTGAAGGGCACCGACGACGGTTCCACCTACGCTAAGGTCGACGCAAATTATGTTAAGTATGGTGACGAGACTATAGCTCTGACCGCTGACACTGTCGTGACTGACGGCTATGTGTCTGTAACAATCGATGATGCTGAAGCTGTTTACAAGACGACTGGTGATGCCGATGTTGACAGCCTGAAGGGTACCGGCACCGGCTACGTAATCAACGATGTGTATGCCGCTGGTGATACCTGGACTGTGGACGTCAGCAAGGGCGACGTGGTTATCAAGAGCGGCTATGTTAAGGTCACCTATGCTGAGGGCAGCAACGTGACTGGTCCTGCCTATGTGGAAGATGATGCAACTGAGGTTGAAATCTCTTACACTGTTTCTGGCCTGCAGGCTGGTGATCCTGTGACTGTCAACTTTGGTGGAACTAACGTCACCAGTAGCCAGCAGGACTCCTTTACCGCTGTTGCGACTGAGATGACCCGCAACTTCGACCTGCAGATTGATGCTGCCGGTACCGATGTTGTGGACATTACCGCAACCATTTGATGGATAGGCGTATTTCTTGAAAATCACCCCATCTATTTGAAGAGCACCCCCGGGCCGAAGCCCGGGGGTGCTCTTATTACGGCTCAGGCATCCGCGTCCAGCAGGGCCAGCAGGGTGTAGCGCTCCCCGGCGGCGTTTGCGGCAAGCACCGGGTCGTCATTGGCCAGTTCCCAGCTCACGGTGCTGCCCTCCCATACAGCCCGGGATTTGGTGTCCACGTTCCCGTACCGCAGATAGATGTAGGATTCCCCCTGGATCGCACACAAAAAGGTCACGATCCCGCCCATGATCAGCACCGCCGCCGGCCTGTGGGGAAAGGTGAAGCTGCGGCCGCCGCTCCCCGTCCCCGTATAGGTGAGCATGTAGAGCTGGCAGTTGCGCGCTCTCAGCTCGTGGAGGGCCCTGTCGATCCTGGCGTTGTCCGCATTGAACTCGGTGCGCAATACCTGGTCCCGGCCCTCCCATTGATTCAGCTCATAATACTGTGTCTGTCCGCTTGCCATAAAAACTCCCTCCTGTTCTGACTGGGCCCGTCATATCCGGGCCCGTTCAAAACCGGAGGGAAACGCTGTTTTGTGAGATGTTTTGATACAAATTATGGAAGCTTGGCAGAACTATGCCCAGCTTACCTCCGCGGATACAGCACACCTTGGGCACTTTGCGGGTCATGCGCTGGGCGTCCCACCGCCGCCCCATCCACACCCCTGCTGAGATGGCGGGACGCCCTCTCAAAACGCATGGTCAAAAGCAATAGATGCTATGTGATATTGGTATTTGTCTTTTGTGCAGGTTTCTCGGATAATACAAGTACAAGACAGGCCGTTGGGAGGTGACACTGCCGCTGGACCCTCCCAGGGGAAAACGACGGGAGGTAACGGCATGAAAGTAATCGATCCATTTTTAGATGGAGAAGGAGTCTGGCAGGGGGACAGTCCCGGCACGATGCGCAAGCGATTCCAGTGCTTTGGCATCAAAAACTCGGTGGACTTCTGTTCCAATGTCACAGTGTACGCACCTGGAGAGGGGAGCGTGTTCCACAACCACCCCTCCTCTGAGGAGCTGAGCTATGTCATCAGCGGCTCCGGTGTGATCCAGGACATGGAGCAGAATGTGAAGGCCCATATCGATCAGGGAAAACTGATCCTGATAGACCGGGGTGAGATCCACCGGATCTTCAATGACGGAAGGGCGCCGCTGATCGTCCTTCTGGTCTGTACGGCGCACACCCCCATGCCGGAGGGCTGACCTGCACACAAGGAAATGAGGAGGTATAAAATGAAACTGCTGAAAAAAATCGACAAGAATCTGGAACGCTGGGTCATGTTTCTCCTGCTGGCGGGTATGACGCTGGTGCTGGGTATCCAGATATTCTGCCGCTTCGTGCTCAACAACTCGCTGACCTGGTCGGAGGAGCTGGCCCGCTTCATGTTTATCTGGAGCACCTTCCTCAGCATAGGGTTCTGTCTGAAGGAAGGGATCTCCCTGAAGATCGACACTCTGATCTCCCTCTTCCCCAAAAAGGTACAGGCGGTCATCCTGCTGTTGGGAGACGTTGTGATGACAGTCTTTTTCCTCTATCTGCTCCCCAGTGCCTGGGAGTTCGCCTACGCTTCAGTGGAAAACGGCCAGACCAGCGCCGCCTGCGGGATACCTATGTATTTTGTCCAGGGCTCCCTGATGGTGGGCTTTGCGCTGGCCGCATTCCGGGCGGCTCAGGGGGTATGGAGCAACCTGCGCACCCTGCTTCAGAAAGGAGATGAGTGAGTATGTCAGCCGTGGTCCTTTTTGTCCTGTTTTTTGTCATCCTGCTCTTCGGCCTGCCCATCTCGGTCACCATGGGCATCAGCTCCATCCTGCCCTGGGTCGTGGACAACACCTTCGCGGCCAATCTGGTCATGGTCCTGCGGCAGATGATGAGCGGCGTCAACAGCCTGACTCTGCTGGCCATCCCCATGTTTATGCTGTCCGGCACCATTATGGCCCGGGGCGGCATCTCCAAAAAGCTCTTTGACGTCTTTACTTATTTCGTGGGCAATGTGATCGGCGGCGTGCCCTGTGCCGTCATCATCACCTGCCTGTTCTACGGGGCTATCTCCGGCTCCGCCCCTGCCACAGTGGCGGCTGTGGGCGCCATGACTATCCCGGTCATGGTCAACCTGGGCTATTCCAAAGAGTTTTCCACCGCTGTGGTCACGGTGGCCGGCGGCCTGGGCTGCATCATCCCCCCCAGCATCCCCTTTGTGCTGTACAGCACCTCGGCGGGCACCTCCGTGGGCGATATGTTCATTGCCGGCATCGTGCCGGGCCTGCTGCTGGGCGGCCTGCTGATGATCTATGCGGTCTACTACTCCGCCCGCAGAGGGGAGGACCGGGTGCGCATCAAGGCGGTGATGGGGGAGCTGAGGGGACAGGGATTCCTCCGGCTGTTCCTGGACAGCTTCTGGGCGCTGCTCACCCCGGTCATCATCCTGGGGAGCATCTACGGCGGCATCGCCACTCCCACTGAGGCGGCGGTGATCTCGGTCTACTATGCCCTGTTCGTCAGCGTGTTCATTTATAAGACCATCAAGGTCTCGGAGATCCCCGCTGTTTTTATGGAGTCTCTGAAGACGATCGCCCCCATCCTCTTCGTGCTCTCCGCCGCCGTCTCCTTCGGACGCGTGCTGGCCCTGATGAACGTGCCGCAGATGGTGGGTGCTTGGATCACATCCTCCTTCTCCAGCAAGTGGACGATCCTGCTGGTGGTCAACATCTTCCTGCTCTTCGTGGGCATGGTGATGGACGCCGCCCCGGCCATCCTGATCCTCACGCCTATCCTGGCGCCGGTCATGACCGCCATCGGGGTGGATCTGGTCCACTTCGGCATCATGATGGTGGTGAACCTGGCAGTTGGCTTTGTCACCCCTCCCGTTGGGATCAATCTGTTTGTCGCCAGCTCCATGACCAAGATCCCGGTAATCCGGATCGCAAAGGTCTCGCTGCCCTTTACCATACTGTTTGCCATCGGCCTAGTTCTGATCGTGATCTTCCCACAGATCTCGCTGTGCCTGATCCGCTGACTTCTGTTTCCTCTTCTCTTGCAGAAAGACGCTGCCCACTCTCCCCGGGCAGCGTCTTTCTGCTTTTCTATATATGCGGGACATCGCGCCCCTGTGCTGTGGGAACGGTTCAGGAGGGAAGCTCGCCCACCCGGCCCATAATGTAGTCCCGAAAATTTTTGACCACTGGCCGCAGGGTCTCCCCCTTGGGCCAGCACATGAACATGGGGCGGTGGAGCTCCGAATTCTCCAGCGTCAGGGGGACCACATCGTAGATGCTCAGCTCTGTCATTCTGGGCATGAGGGCCACGCCCAGACCAGAGGCTACAGCACTGGCCATCACCTTTTCTGTGTCCACCTCCTGGATAATGTTGGGGGTGAGCTGAAACCGGCGGAAGACGTCGTCTATCCAGTACCGGGTCCCGCAGTTATAGGTATAGGAGACCATGGGCTCCCGAATCAGATCCTGGAGCTTCACGCTCCCGCGCAGAGCCAGGGGATGGCGGCTGGAGACCACGGCGACGATCTCCTCGTCAAAAATGTGAAAATATTCCAGTTGGTCGCTGTCCATTTGGGCGCCGAACCCCAGGTCGAGAGTCCGGTTGGCAAAGGCGTCAATGATCTTTGCCGCCTGCTTTTCACTGAACTCAAACTGGATGGCCCGGTTGTCCTCATTTTCGTAAAAGCCCTTGATCATATTGGGGATAAAGCGGTTGCTCACGGTGTAAGCCAGGGCAATGCGGATCTTGCCCATGTTGGGGTTGAGCATGTTTTTCAGCTCCTGGTTGGCCAGCTCCAGCTCCGCGGTGATCCGGTCCACATGGATCAGGAACTGCTTTCCGTATTCTGTGATATCAATATTCCGCCCCACCTTGAAGAAGAGAGGGACGCCCAGCTCACGCTCCAGATCCCCGATGGAATGGCTCAGGCTGGATTGGGCGACCAGGAGCTGTTCTGCGGCTTTGGTATAGTTTTTCAGCCTGCTGATGGCCTGAAAGTAATACAGCTGCTGAAGATTCATGTCAGCGGTCCCTCCCCGGAATTTGGGTCAAATTTTGTCTAAAATTATTATAGCACCCCTTTTTCCACAGCGTCAAGACAGGAAAAAGTCCCAAAAAGAACCAAAAAGAAAGGTATGTTCAAAACCGATCTCTGGTATGTGATACCGGTATTGGAATTCTGAAAAGGGCTCTGATAAGATTGAGTCATCAGAACAAGCGGCCGCCTCAGGCGGCGAGTCAAATCAGGAAGGGAGAATTCAAATGAACACCACAAAGAAACTGATCAGCTTGACCCTCGCAGCAGCAATGTCTCTGTCTCTGGCAGCCTGTGGAGGAGGGGGGACCTCCGCGGGTTCCACCCCGCCCCCGTCCGGCTCCAGCACAGGCTCCGGCGCCGTTCAGAGCGTGGCGGATTACGACATCCAGCCTGAACTGGACAGCTCTGTGGACTACACCCAGGGCGACTCCTACTCCTTCATCATTGCCACCGACGGCGCTGAGGACCGCGTGGACGGCCTGTTGGTCCATTACATGGCGGATCAGCTTAACGCCATCACCGGCGGCCGCATCCAGCTGCAGATGTATTTCAACGGCTCCATGGGGACCGACACTGAGCTGTGCGAATCTACACAGGCCGGTGATGTGGCCTTCTTCCTGGGGTCCACCGCATTCACCGCCAATTTCGTCCCTGAGCTGAATGCCATTGATCTCCCTTTCCTCTATCAGGATGCCCAACAGTTCCGGGATACCATGGACGATGAGACGGTCTTCCGCTTCTACGAGGAGAAATACCAGGATAAAGGCTTTGAGCTCATCGGCTTCTTCGACCAGGGCATGCGTCAGATGACCAGCAACATCAAGGTCCAGTCCCCTGACGACATGCAGGGACAGAAGATCCGGGTCATGGAGAACCAACTGCACATCTCCATCTGGCAGGCGCTGGGCGCCAACCCAACCCCTATGGCCTTCTCTGAGGTCTATATGGCGCTGCAGCAGGGCACCATCGATGCCCAGGAGAACCCCTTTGAGGTCATCTACGCCAACCGCCTGTATGAGCAGCAGGACTATGTGATCCTGACAAACCATCTGCCCGCATCCCACAACCTGCTGATCAGCCAGGTCGTCTACAACGGCCTGAGCGATACAGACAAGGAGCTGATCATGGCTGTGGGCAAGGCCGCCATTCAGTATTCCAGAGAGCAGTGCGACGCCCGGCTCTCTGAGCGTATGGACTTGGTGGCTCAGACCGGAACCGAGATCGTGGAACTCCCCGCCGACGTTCTGGAGCAGCTGCGGGACAAGTGCTCCGGTGTCTATGACGAGGTCCGCGCCACCTACGGCGATGAGCTGGTGGACATGCAGATCAGCACCGCTGAGAAATACGCCTGAGCGGAACGTCTGAGATAGAAACTGTTCGTCCTCCGGGGAGCGGGCCCCGTTTCCCGGAGGATGATATCTTAGGAGGCAACTGATGAAACACCTTTACTCCCTGGTCCATTTGACAAACATCAGCTGTCCGCCCCCGGAGATGATCCGGGTGGCGGCCAGGGCGGGCTATGATGCGGTCAGCCTGCGGACCATCCCCATGGGGCTGCCGGGGGAGCGTCCCTATGACATCGCAAAGGATCCCCATCTGCTTCGTGAGACCCGGCGGGCCGCTCAGGAGACAGGCATCCTGCTGCACGATACAGAGAATGCCCGCATCGCGGCTGGAGTGGATGTGCAGGACTATGAACCGGCGCTGGCGGCCGCAGCAGAGCTGGGCATCCGGCACATCCTGACCAACATCTGGACCCCGGACCGCTCATTTTATACCGATCAGTTCTGCCGGCTGTGTGAGCTGGCCGCCCGATATGAGCAGACGGTCAGCGTGGAATTCGTCACATGGGCCAGTGTCACCGATCTCCGTCAGGTCAGGCAGCTGCTCCTGGACTCCGGCAAAGAGAACGTGGGCGTGGTGGTAGACTGCCTGCACTTTTACCGCTCCCGGGTCCAGCTGCATGAGCTGGAGGAGTGCCCCCGGAGCTGGTTCCATTACGCGCACCTGTGCGACTGTGAGGCCCCGATCCCCACGGATGAGGCGGCACTGATCCACACCGGCCGGGCGGAACGCCTGTATCCCGGGGAGGGTGCAATCCCCATCGCGGAGATCATTTCCAGGATCCCGCAGGTGGTGTGCGGTGTGGAAGTGCCCCACCTGACAAGAGTGGAAAAGATAGGCTATGAGACCCATGCCAGACGGGCCCTGGAAGGGGCAAAGGCATGTCTGGGGGAGCAACGATAAGACTGGAGGGATATGCAATGGAGCGATATGAACATAAAGTTGTGCTGATCACTGGCGCGGGGGATATCGCCGGCGCCACTGCCCGGCGGCTGCTGTCTGAGGGCGGAAAAGTGGCGCTGACCGATTTTTCCCGGGAGGCGCTGGACCAGGAGGCCAGGATGCTGAAAGAGGAAGGCTGGGATGAGGACCGGGTGATGACCATCCCGGGCGACGTCCGAAGCTTGGAGGACTGCCAGGCCGCCGCAGCCGAAGTAAAGGAAAAGTGGGGCAGGATCGACGTCTTGGTAGCCACGGCAGGTATCCTCCGTCACTTTCCCATCGATGAGCTGACAGAAGCCCAGTGGCAGGATGTGATCGACATTAACTTGACAGGGGTCTATCATTCGGTGAAAGCGGTGGTCCCCGCCATGAAGGAGCAGAACTACGGTCGGATCGTACTGATCTCCTCCATTGGGGGCCGCACGGGCCGCCCGGGGGTGGGGGTGAATTACGCTGCCGCAAAGGCTGGGATCAACGGCATGGCCATGTGCCTGGGATATGAGCTGGGCCCCTGGAACATTACCGTGAACAGCGTAGCGCCTGGGCCGCTGAAGGGGAAAATGTTCCTCTCTCTCTCTCAGGATAAGGTGGATAAGCTCTCTGCGGGTGTCCGCATCCCGAGACTGGGAGAGCTGGATGACATCGCCGGCGCCATCGCATACCTGGGCAGCGATGACGCATCCTGGACCACCGGTGAGGTGCTGGATGTGAACGGAGGCCTGCAATACTGACCGATCCAGAACCGTGGGCCCAACGAGAGGTCACTCCTGCGGGATACGCCTGCAGAACGCAAAAAGATCCCCGTCCATTTTCACAATGGACGGGGATCTTTCGGTGTGAAAAGGGCTGGGCTCAGCCGTTGCTCTGAGCCTGGACCAGGGCAACCAGACCGCTGCTGCCGATACGGTCGGCCCCCAGTTCCAGGTAGGTCTGGGCCTCCTCCAGGGTGCGGATGCCGCCGGCCGCCTTGATCCTCACATCGGGGCTGCAGTGCTCCCGGAACAGCTTCACATCCTCATAGGTAGCGCCGCCGGTAGAGAAGCCAGTGGAGGTCTTGATAAAGTCTGCTCCGGACATGGAGACGATACGGCACATGGCCTGCTTCTCCTCACAGGTCAGCAGGCAGGCCTCCACGATGACCTTCAGGATACGTCCCTTACAGGATGCTTTGACCGCCTTGATCTCCTCCAGCACCCCCTCCCAGTCGCCGCTCTTCACCAGGCCCAGATCAGCCACCATGTCGATCTCGTCCGCTCCCCCGCGGATGGCGTCCTCGGTCTCGAACACCTTGACCTCAGGAGTGGAGTAGCCGTTGGGGAAACCCACCACGGTGCATATCTTCAGCTGATTGCCCACATAGGCGGCGGCCCGCTTCACATAGCGGGGCGGGATGCAGACGGAGGCAGTGCGGCAGGTGAGGCCTTCGTCACAGACCGTCTTGACCTGGTCCCAGGTGGCGGTGGGGGTCAGAAGTGTGTGATCCACGTGGCGAAGCAGTTCGCTGTAATCCATATTCTATGATCTCCTTCCTGTATGGGGCGCAGAGATACCCATTTTAGGCTGTTTTCTCTCTATTTTACCCTATGGCGCGGCGATTGTCCAGCCCCGGGGCCGGTCATTCAGAAAGAAGGGGCCGGAGGATCTCCTCCGGCCCTTATTTGCGCCTGTACAGTCTATGAGGCGCCAACTGAAAAGATTCCTGGCCGCTGACGCCGTTACAGAGCCGCCTTCAGTGCCTCTGCCCGGTCGGTCTTCTCCCAGGACAGGTCCAGGTCGTCCCGCCCAAAGTGCCCATAGGCCGCCAGCTGGCGGTAGATGGGGCGGCGCAGCCCCAGATCCCGGATGATGGCAGCCGGACGCAGGTCAAAGACTTGTTCCACTGCGTCGGAGAGCTGTTCGTCCGGCACCGTTCCGGTGCCGAAGGTATCCACGCGGACGGAGACGGGGCGGGCCACACCAATGGCATAAGCCAGCTGGACCTGGCAGCGCCGGGCCAGCCCGGCGGCCACCACGTTCTTCGCCACCCAGCGGGCGGCATAGGCGGCCGACCGGTCCACCTTAGTGGGGTCCTTGCCGGAGAAAGCGCCGCCTCCGTGGGGAGCGCTGCCGCCGTAGGTGTCCACGATGATCTTCCGCCCGGTGAGGCCGGAGTCTCCCTGAGGACCGCCGATGACGAACCGGCCGGTGGGGTTGACGTAGATCTTGGTCTGATCGTCCAGCAGCTCGGCAGGGATGATGGGCTTGATGACCAGCTGGATCATATCCTGCCGGATCTGGTCCAGGGACGCCTCCGGCCCGTGCTGGGTGGAGACCACCACCGCGTCCACCCGCAGGGGGCGGTTCTCTCCGTCATACTCCACCGTGACTTGGGTCTTGCCATCAGGGCGCAGGTAGTCCACCAGTCCCTCCTTGCGGACCTGGGTCAGACGGCGGGCCAGCCGCTGGGCCAGAGAGATGGGCAGCGGCATCAGCTCGGGGGTCTCGTCGCAGGCGTAGCCGAACATCATGCCCTGGTCCCCAGCCCCGTTGTCCAGGCCGTCGTCCTGGGTGCCCTCCTTGGCCTCCAGACACTTGTCCACGCCCATGGCGATGTCGGGGGACTGCTCATCGATGGAGGTGACCACCGCGCATGTGTCACAATCAAAGCCGAACTTGGCCCGGTCATAGCCGATCTCCTTCACAACCTGTCGGGCGATCTTTGGGATGTCCACATAACAGGAGGTAGTGATCTCCCCCATCACGTGGATCAGGCCGGTGGACGCCGTGGTCTCACAGGCCACCCGGGCGTCCGGGTCCTGGGCCAGGATGGCGTCCAGTACCGCATCTGAGATCTGGTCGCAGATCTTGTCAGGATGGCCCTCGGTCACTGATTCAGAGGTAAACAGTCGCTTTGCCATAATATTTCGTCCTTTCTTCTGTCGGGGGGATGAAAAACGCTCCGCCGAGGCGGAGCGTCAGAGTCCATGCACCCTCATCTTTCGATACACTACCGCCGGATTTGGCACCTTGCGGAACGCAGGTTGCCGGGCTTCATCGGGCCGTTCCCTCCACCACTCTTGATAAGGCTATTCAGTTTGTAAAAATCATTCTATCAGATTTTGTAGATTTGTCAATGGAAAGATCAAGATCCGCCGCAGTTTTTTACAGTGTCTTTGCCAGCTCGGAGATGATGTCCACGCACCGCTGGATGCCGATGATTCCGCTGTCCAGAGAGAGGTGGTAGTTCTGGGACATGCCCCAATCCCCGTCGGTATAGTGCTTGTAGTAGACGCGGCGCCTCTTGTCCTTCTCCTCCAGGCGTTTTTCCGGGCTCTTCTCGCTGGAGCCGTACAGGCGCACGATACGGTCCGCCCGGGCCGCCATAGAGGCGTGAATGAATACGTTGAGACAATCCTCCCGTTCCCGCAGGATATAATCGGCACACCGGCCCACGATGACGCAGGGCTCTTTTTCCGCAAGGCTCCGAATGACCCTGCACTGAATGGCCCAAAGAAAATCATTGGCGGACATTCCCTCCATGGCTCCCTGGGACCCCCGGGCAGCAAAACCAAAAGAGAGCCAGTTTTTGGAGGGGGCATACTCGCCAGCCTGTTCAATGTACTTCTCATCAAAGCCGGTCTCCACCGCGACCTGGCGGACCAGCTCCTTGTCATAATAAGAATATCCCAGCTTCTGTGCCACCTCCTTGCCGATGGTGCGCCCGCCGCTGCCAAACTCACGGCTGATCGTAATGATTCGTTTGCTCATACTATCGTCCTCCTACAACACCGGATCTTGAGACTATTGGCCACAGAAAAGATATGCACTGAGGCATACCCTTCAGAAAAGGTACACTGTATTTCCGAAAACTCCGATTCTTTTGTGTGCCCCCTAGGGGGCGAAAACCTCTACACACAAACAAAAACCGAAATTGGAGATTTTTAATGATTATACTATGCCAATGCAGGTTTTTCAAGTGTACAGGGAATACACCGTTGCAAAGACAGATGTAAAAAAGCAAAATGTCTACCAAAAGTCTACCAAAAAAGGGCGGCGGGAGCCTGGAGTTTCAGGGCCCTGCCGTTCCTTCTGTTTTTGCGTGTCTACCAAATGTCTACCAGGGAAACTTTTTAGGCGTGATCTCGGGGATTTTTCCCTTGATCTCCCCCTTTTTATAACCAATTCCTCCTGTGTCAGAAGTGTTGTACAGGCATAGTGGGTCGAAATGTTCTGGAAAAGGCCCAGTTTGTCAGAAAACAGCGACTTTTGTCAATATAAAAAGGAGGAATATCCAATGAGAAACCTGAAGCGTGCTCTCAGCCTGGCTCTGGCTTCCGTTATGCTCCTGGGCATGATGGTCGTGGGTTCCAGCGCTAAGGGCCTTGACGACTTCAGCGACAACGCTGAGATCGTCAACAAGGACGCCGTGGCGGTCACCTCTGCCATCGGCCTCTTTGACGGCTACGAGGACGGGTCCTTCGGCCCCAAGAACGTAGTCACCCGCGCCGAGATGGCCGTTATCATCAGCACCATGCTGTACGGCGCCGGCGTGAACGTCAACCAGTTCGCGGAGACCAATGTGTTCACCGACGTCCCCGCCTGGGCGGAGGGCTATGTGAACCTGTGCTCCAGCCTGGGCATCGTGGCCGGCGTGGGCGAGGGCAAGTTTGACCCCAACGCCACCGTGACCACCGCGCAGGCCGTGCTGATGCTGTGCCGCGCCCTAGGCTATTTCCAGAACGCCGCTGACTTCGGCGACAACTGGATGCTGGCTGCCACCGCCAAGGGCACCGCTCTGGGCCTGTACGGCGACCTGAAGCTGGCCGCCAACGAGGGTCTGACCCGCGACAACGTGGCTGAGCTGGTGTTCAACGCCCTGACCAAGGCTGTGCCCGTTCAGTACAATGAGCTGCTGGGCGTGTACTACAACGAGAACAAGGGTATCCTGTACTCTCTGACCTACTACTACACCGATACCCTGGGCTACAAGAACTTCGACCTGGTCTACAAGACCAACGAGAACACCGATTACGGCCGTCCCGGCACCACCTGGGGCATCGGCTCCTATCGGATGGACGGCAACCCCTCCGGCGAGGGCAACAAGGAAGGCGTGCTGAATGAGGACGGCTCCCTGATCCCCGAGCGGGTGAAGATGACCTCCGATGATGAGATCATCACTGTGGCCGACACCCCCGACTTCACCTACACCGCCAACACCAAGGAGAACGTGATCTACAAGGCTGTTGGCAAGAGCGTGGTGGACGACTACACCTGGAATGTCTATGTGGACGGCGCTGAGCAGGCCGGCGACGATCTGGCTCCCGCCAACGACAAGGACACCGACTACGCCTACACCGCCAAGGGCGCCACCACCGAGATCTATGTGGACGACGTGAACGACACCGTCACCGTGGTCATGATCAACTACTACATGGCCGAGGTCACCAAGGTCAAGGACGGCGAGGTCACGGTCCGCGTGCTCAGCGACAAGGCCAAGACTAACCCCATCGACGAGCGCACCATCACCGCCGACGGCTTCGCTGAGGACGACTATGTGGTCATTACCGTGGACGTGAACGACGATGACGACTCCTTCGTCGCTTCCATCGCTGATCCCGCCACCGCTGAAGGCAGCGTGACCTATGTCGCCAAGGCTTCTGAGCCCGAGGATGAGGACAAGGGCAGCTATGTCAAGCTGGACGACGGCAACAAGTACACCTATTCCAAGTACACCGCCTCTGATCTGGATGACATCAACGAGGTCCATCCCACTCTCGATATTGCCTACCGTCTGTATCTGGACCCCAACGGCTATGTCATTGGCTTCCTGGCGATGGATGACTACTATGCCAACTATCTGTATGTGGATACTGCAGACAGCTACCTGAAGACCATCGAGGCCAAGGTCGTCTTCACCGACGGCACCGAGAAGAAGGTCACCATTGACAACGAATGGGTCAATGGCACCGAAATGAACGTGGCCGACGTGGAGAAGGCGTACAACAATGGCGGCCTGGTGGGCGGCGTGTATGCCTATTCCGTGGACGACGATGTCTACACTCTGCGCCCCATCCTGGACATGGATGACCAGGCGGACCGCGAGAACCAGAACAGCCTGTACAAGAACTACAAGGATGTGGCCTCCAATGTGACCGGCGCAGGCGCCGAGATCATCAATGACGCGGCCTACATCACCGCCAATGGCAAGACCTATATTGTGGACGAGGACACTGTCTTTGTTGATGTGGATGAGAATACCATCTACACTGGCTTTGAGAATGTTCCCGATTATAAGAAGGTCGATTCCAACGACGAGGACGTGAAGTTCTGGGTCATCGATACCCGTGAGAACGATGGCGTGCTGGACGTGGTGTTTATCTACTCCGGCGAGGCCAGCAACAGCAACGACACCTACTTCTATGCCGCTACCACCGACTATGAGACCTATGACAAGAACAAGAACTACAAGCAGCACGAGGTCTATGTGGACGGCGAGAAGCAGACCCTGGTCTTCAGCCAGACCGGCCATGATCCTGTGAACGCCAAGGGGCTTTACAAGGTCCTGAAGACCAACGGCGAGAATGTGGTGACCTCCGTCGAGCCCATCGCGGAGAGCCAGTTCAGCGCCGTCAAGTCCGTGGGCAGCCGCAGCTTCTACCTGACTGAGACTGTGGGCGGCGTCCCGAAGGATGTTCAGTATGTCACCAACAGCGACAGCGTGGTCGTGGTCGTCACCTATGACCTGAAGACCAATGGCGTGGATTACCAGAGCCCCGATGTCTCCAAGGCCACTGATCTGAAGGATATGAAGGCCGACGAGGACTACACCACCACCGTCTATGTGGCGAACAAGTCCGACGACGGCAAGACCGCCGATCTGGTGTACGTCCTGAAGAAAGAGATCCCCACCTATGACAACACCATCACCTTCAACGGCGACGGTTTCACCGTTGTCAAGGAGGAGGGCAAGTTCGAGGTCGTTGATGGCAACAAGATCAAGGTCAACGACAATCAGGACGTAAAGTTCAAGCTCAACATCACCTCCGGCTATGAGCTGGTGTCTGTGAAGCTGGGCGACGAGGTCCTGACTGCCAGCAATGGTGTTTACACCATCAACAATGTCACCAAGAACCTGACCGTCACCGTGACCACCAAGCCCGTGGCTCAGGCCAAGGGGACCGTGGGCATCGTGGACGAGAGTTCTAAGCCTCAGGCCCTGGGCGTGGCCTATCAGGGCGACAAGCCCACCCTGGATGAGGCTCTGGCCGCCGTCCGCAAGTATATCACCGACAAGGGCTTCGTGATCGACGACGCCAACTCCTCCGTCGATGCCGCTGGCAAGTACACCTTCGCAGTGACCAAGGGCGGCTACAAGGCGCCTGCCTTCACCTTCGACAGCCAGAGTGCTGTGACCGAGGGCTATATCGTGACCATTGATGGGGAGGAGAAGATCCTGGCCAACGCCGCCGCCACCATCACTGAGTCCAACAACATGAAGATCACCGCGCCTGACGGCACCGTGAGCTATGCCAAGACCGTCACCATCGACGCCAACGGCTATGTGATCGAGAAGGGCTACAGTGTGACTGTCACTGTGGATGGTGAGCCTCAGTACTTCAAGGCTGTCGGTCAGCAGAAGACCCTGCCCAACAACGGCAAGGGCACCGGCTGGCTGAAGGATGGCACCACCTATGTTGCCTATACCTCCACCTCCAACTTCGCTGACGGTGAGGAATATGTGTCCGGCTATGTGGCTGTCACCGGCGGAGTAGCTACCGAGAATTATGTCGAGGCCGGCAAGGAGGCCACTCTGAACGGTGTGACCAGCGGAAAGTTCTATCGGATCACCATTGGTGGCGAGGTCTATGCTGAGAACGAAAAGGCCCAGGGCACTTCCCTGACCATCCCCGCCGGGGAGGTCACCGGGGATATCGAGGTCACAGAGGTTTTTGCCGCTGAGCTGAAGGCGGATATCAAGAATGTCGCTTCTACCGGCATGAGCCTGACCTGGTTCGTGAATGGCAGAGAGGCCTCCGGCACGGTCTATGTGACCGGCGATGATGAGATCAGCGCTGTGGTTACCGTAGACGGGACCGGGTTCACCGCTGCGAGCGGCGATGATAAGCTGACGGCCGACCCCACCACAGTTGAATACATCACGAGCAGCAAAGTCGGAACTGACGGAAACGACGGCTCCTTCACCTTTAAGGATGGGGCCATCAAAGATGCTGAGATCGAGATCGTCTTCGATGCGCTCAGCAGTTCTGATACCCTGGAGATCACCTACGACGCTGGAACTTGATTTTCCTGAGAGATGATCTCTCCGCACCCCCCGGAATCATCCGGGGGGTGCCTTTTCTTACCTCAGACCGTAAAGTCTGATCTGGGACCCCGCATCCACGGTGGACGAACCGCTTCCCAGAACGAAGAGCTGGCGAATGGAGGTCCAGAGAATGGAGGGGTTGCAGCCCATAGAGCGGATGGACCGAAAGGTGCTCCCCTCCCGGGAGATGCTGTTGATGCAGATACCTACGCTGCTGTCTCGCCCAAAGGGAAACAGCGTCGCAGTTCCCCCTCCTTCCCCTGTGGTCTGAAGCAGTGTGAACTGCTTGGAGGTGACGGAGACGGTCCCACTTTCCGTCAGGGTGATGTAATTGGAATTATCCCCCGGGGACGCCAGCAGGATCAGATCCTGTCCCTTGGCCATGGACGCCTGAAAAATCAGCTGCAGCGATCGGTAGCGGCCGATGCTGGGGACGTGGATAGAGAGGGACATTTGTGGGATACCTGCCCTTGTCTCCCCAATTTTTTCCCACACAGCCCCTTCCGCCAGGGTGTGGAGCGCTCCGTCGATCTTGGCGTTGTCGGAGTTGAAGTCCACCCGCTCCACCTTGTCCGCGGCCTCCCACTGGGAGAGCCCATAATACTGAGTCTGTCCGCTTGCCATAAAAAATCCCTCCTGTCCTGACTGGGCCCGGCAGATCCGGACCCGCTCAAAACCGGAGGGAAAAGCTGTTTTGTGAGACGTTTCAATACAAATTATGGAAGTGAAGCGGAACTGTGCCCATTTCTGCCCCGCCTGTGCGGAAGCCCCGGTATTGAGAGAGGCGGCCCGATGGCGGCAGCGGTGTGAGACGCTGGTCAGTGCGAAAACCTTGCCTTGCCGTGCCGGTCAGGTCCAGGAGAGCTCCGCTCGGTGACTCCCGTACCGGGGGTCTGGGAAAGACGGAAGAACACCCCATCATCTGTCACGGCTTCGCCATGAAACCTTCCCCCTAAGGGGAAGGTTTTGGGCATGTGCCGGGATACCCGCTTCTAAAGGGAAGGGCCCTCCGGGCGCCCCTGGGACCCGTCCCCGCAAGATACGCCCCGTTTGAACAAGATGCATAAAAAATAGTTAAACTTTAAGTATACGCCAATATAGCTTATAATTATTCATAGAATATGCACACATTTAAGGGAAAACTGTCGAAAATAATCGTATGACTTGACTCTTTCCTTTTATATTGCACCCCACTATAATTTTCCATATCGTATATTTAAAAGGGGGTAAAACCTTATGAACTTCTCAGAGCTGGATTTTGAGGCACTGGAGGACATCCCGCCGCTGCGCCGGCATTATGATGTCCCCCGGATCTCCATTACAGAAAAGGGAATGGTCTCGATGAACGGAGCCTTGAAAAGAGGGGTGGGTGCACAGAGAGAATTTCGTGCAAAGACTAGCCCAGACGGCCGCTACTTGCTCCTGTGCTCCGAGGAGACGCCCAACATCTGTTTTTCCGCCAAAGGAGGAAATGTGCTCCATCTTGACTTCAAACAGTACCTGGAAGCAAAGGGGATCTCCCTGCCTGCCCTTTACACGATGGAGTGGTGCCAGGAGCGGCGGGCCTGGATCGGCTGCTGTCAGGACCTGCCCGAACCCCCGGCCCTCTCTGCGCTGGATCAGCCCAAGAAAGTCCGAAGATCTGCGGCGAGGAGGAGCAGATGAAACGTAAAAAACGAGATTTTTCGCCCCGGGAACGCCGGCTGATCGATGGATTTATTAAAGATATCTGCCGGTCCATAGGGCTCCCCCAGGGGATCAGGGATCTGCACCAGTGCGCGTGGGAGGCATTTCTCTCAGTCTACCGGGACGCCCCCTTCGCGTTCTGCGGGGACGGCATTTCGGGTTGGAAAAGGGCTTACCTTATCATTCGGGAGGCCCTCCTTCAGGAGAAACGAGACCTCGATTTCTGGCTCTATGAGCAGGAGTCCCTGGATATCCCGGTGAGTCCGGAGATCCCAGTCCCACGGCTCGAGCTGCTGTCCATGCCCCATGGTGATTTTCAAAACAGCGTCTGCCTCCATGACTTTCTACACCGTATAAAGTCCCGGGATACCCGTCTTATGGCCTACGACTTGATGGCTGGAGATACCATCGACGAGATCCGGACATACCGCCGCTGGAGCAGGGATCACACCTATCGAACTTACAACAGACTGAGACTGAGAATGGAGGAGTATTTGAGCATATGAATCTGAAAAAAGAGAAGAGAGACGAAACAACGGCCAGCAGGCACATGAGCTACCTCACTATCCTGGGGACCTATATGACCATCTTTGGGACGGTACTGGGTCTGGTGCTGTCCTGGGGCCAGCTGCGCCTGGCACACATCGAGTCGGAACGGGCCAGACGGGCCGAACCGTTGTCGTACTCTTTAGAGGCTGTAGACACCCATTACCAGTATGAGATCCAAAAAGATGGGGCGTCCATGTCCATCCCAGCCCCCTCCACCCGCCTACAGGTCAGCCATGGCAGCCTCCACTCCATCACTGCCATCTGTTTTGATGGGACGACCATGCATGAGCTGGCGCAGCTTCCCATCCAGGACAGTTGGGATGGGTGCGTTGTGGATGTCACTATGCCTCCAAAGGCCGTGATCCCAGAGGAGGGGCTGATCCATGACTATTTCTTCCTTTTCCTGGAGCCCACAGAGGGAGAGGGACGGCTGGATCTGATCTGCAATACCATTTCGCTGGAGACGCAGGAGGTGCAGAGCAGGGTATATCACCCCATCTCCCTGATCCAGCTGGACTATCTCCCCGAGGGGCCGGTGCGGGAAATGCTCTCCGCCTATGCCGTGCTTCAGGAGAGGCTGGGAGATCTGGGCCTGATATCGGCCTGAAAAACAGCACAGGATCGAAGCGCGAGCCCAACAGGACGGGGGCCGCAGGACCAGTGCCGGCTTGCCGGTGGACGGCAAAGCCCCCAAAGGAGGCCGGCAAGCTGTATGGAGAAGGGGTAAAACCGATAGTTTGGCATTCCGAAACGGCGGCAGGAGGAGGACTGCCCAACCGGCCGGCGCATGAATTCGGTGCAAAGCGGTGAGTTGCCCGGGGGCGGCTTTGCCGCCCCCGGGCATTGAAGTCACGAAGGGTGGAGCGACTAAAGGGCGCGAAACTCAAAAGAAAATGCGACTTGTCAAAACAAGCCGCATTTTCTTTTGCAAAGAGCGGTTAAAACCAATATTTCTGCCAGAAACGAAAAATAGCCGCCCGCAGGGCCGCCCACCACCTGCGAGCCCAGCGAAGCGGGTCGCAGGTGGAAAGGAGGAGCAGCAAAATGAGCGCGCTCTGACTTTTCGTGCGAAGCATAAAAAGTCGGAGCAAGCGATATGACGCTTGCTCCGACGTGGTGGAGGCGGGGAGAGTCGAATTATTTATACCTCGTCTTTTGCTGTAAAATACCGTATCAAAACAGGCTTTTCCCCCTTTTATTTAGTATATACTGTATCATGTTGTTAAAGACGTAAAGGGAAAACTAAAGGGAAAACTTCTATCAAAATCTGTCCTATAAACCGGACATTAAAGCGACGCATTTTTGAGCTACCTTCCCCCAAAAATCCGGGGCAATATCGTCAAGTTTGGCGGTATGTCTTGCATTGAGTCGAACCTTATGGTATCCTCTTTACGGCGCTACCCGCAACGGTAGGCGGTTGGCCTCTCCATCCCGGAGGGGACTTCTTGCCCCCTCCAGCAAGAGGGGGTGGTGCTTATGGTTACATACTCAGATCTGTTTCAGTTCTGTCTTGTGGTCCTCGGCATCATTGGTCTGGTTATCCAGATTACAAAAAAGAAGTAACCGCCCCGGCTACCAACCAAGCGGTTACTTCAATCGTTAGGTAGGGACCACCGTCTGCCGGTAGCGCCCTTTCTATGTTCATTATAGGCCACCACGGCCACCATGTCAAGTCCTGGGCGCTATGCCTGGGGCTTTTCTTTTCCTGGCCCCTCAGAGGCCACAGGAGCGCCGTTGTCCCGCTCCATTGTTTCCTCTATGGCTCGGTTGATAAAGCCGTTGACGGACTCGCTGTGGGCCTCTGCGTGGGCTTTGATGATCTCTTTCTGTCCTTTTGGGACGGTTAGGTTTATGCGGTCATAATTCTCACTCATATACTTATTGACGGCTTTTTGCTGTGCCTTTGATACTGGCATGCTCTCACCTCCAGGGGGTGTCTTGAAATAGGGACACCCTTTCCATTATGGCTCTATTATAGCACATTTGTCTATCTGCGTATATATACATATTGAATATATCTGCGTAGATATATTTGGCTACTGTGTGCATTGATATATCTGTGCAGATATATTATAATAAGACCATAGCGAGAGGTCAAATGGTGCTGAAGCAATAGGCACCAGGCAAGAGCGGGCAATCGGCCAACGGAGCGCTTCATCGTAGACCAGCCCACCCCGCCGCCTCTGCAAGTACCTTGACAACCGAATACCGACACCGTATAATCTGAGCAAGGAGTGATGATGATGGTAGACAAAGAGCTGCTAGAGGCCATCGGCCAGATGATGGATGAAAAATTCGATCAGAAATTACAACCCATTATCGATCGGCTGGACAAGCTGGAGGAATCCAATGAGGAAGTCCGTGATGGAGTAAACGCCCTTCTGGAATGGGCGGAGGAGTGTGGGAATGTGATCAAGTTCCCGCTTCCAAAAGTAAAGTAAGTACACAAATCAGGCGGTGCCGGTGTTCGGTGCCGTCTTTTATTTTGCGAGGGTAAGTGTATGCCCTCGCTTTTTCATGCGTTCAATTTCGACGAGCAGGACGGCAAAAAGGCGGGGTTATTCCCCGGCCTCTTGCTCATATTCCAGTATGTCCCCAGGCTGGCAGTTCAGAAGGTCACAGATGCGGCCTAGATTCTGAAATGAAATCGCTTTTCCGTCTCTCAAAGACTGTATAACACCTTCGGCAAGTAACTTTTCTTTCCTTAATTTTGTCGTGTTATACCCTGCTTCTTTTAGAGCCAACAAAACATCAAATTTATATTTTACTGGCATATTGCACCCCCTTTCCGCTGTGGAGGGGGCTTTTTCATACAAGCCTCCTTTTCCACTATGGCTATTATACGTCAATATTACACAGAAATCAATGTAAAACATACACAAAGATTAACACGGAAATCTGTGTATAATACCAATAGACAATACACAGAAAATGGTGTAATATATAATCGCAGCAAGGGGGAACACCCCAGGGACAAGCGAAGGTCGGGGAACCAATATGAACGACAACGTAGGAGCTGGACCGGATAGAAGCCACACAGAAAGGCAAGTAAGACTTAAGAGCCGCCAGCCGCTTGACCCGCAAACACAAGGAGGTTAAGACTATGAGCGAACAGAATTTGAGAGAGGCCATCCAGAATTACAGGGAGCTTCAACGGCTGGCCGAGGATCTGGAACAAGAGATGGAGACGGTGAAAGACACCATCAAGGCGGAACTTTCCCGGCAGGGAGTGGATGAACTGACGGCGGGAGAGTACAAGGTAAGATGGACGGTGGTAAAGTCCTCCAGACTGGACACCAGCGCACTCCGCAAGGCGGCCCCCGAACTTTGCGAAAAATTCACCAGATGCGTGGAAACAAAACGCTTTTCCGTTGCGTGAGGGGGTGAGGATATGCTTACACCGATCAAGGCAATTCGGGCCAAGTGCCTGGACTGCTGTTGCGGCTCTGCTAAAGAAGTGGAGCTGTGTCCTATCCCGGATTGCTCACTGTATCCGTATCGGTTCGGCAAAAATCCCAATATCAAGTTGTCGGACGAACAGAGGGCAAGGAGGGCGGCACATTTCAAAAATAAAGCCAGCCAGCAGGGCCCACAAGACCCCGGCGCAACCGGGGAGGGTAACTATACTCCCGAGGCCGAAAAGGCCACAGAGGGGCGGCCAGACGCATAAGGAAAGCCCCCATATCCGAAGCGCCGACCAAGCTATACGGATATAGGAGCCTGTAACCCCGGAGGGGGCTATGGTGATAGCTTACCACAGTCCCCTCCAGATTTCAAGATGGAGGAGATACCGATGGAAACAATACATAGCAACCTAGCCACTCTCAAGAGTGTGGAGGCCATAATGGAAGAAACAGATCGGGCCATTGTCCCTGTGGTGGGGGACTGCCTGGAGGGGGCTGGGGTGCAGGATGGCGGACGGGTGGCTGTGGCCTTTGATCGATTCCCAGCGCCACCCAGACACAAGAGCAAAGGCGGGGACGGTTCGGAAGATCTATGCCTGTGCTATGCAACTTTCCCCGGCACCAGAAAGCCCTCGGTCATGCTCAAGGCTTATGATGGTGTGTGGGGCGCTTACCAGATGGTGGGGACCAGATACAAGAGCATGTGGGACGGGGATAGGTTCCGCCCAAACTGTGGTATGTTCGCAGAAAGGATCTTCGGTGTAATTTTCGCAAGCTGGGACAAAGATGGGAATCTGTTGTGGGAGCGAGACCTGGACAGCTTTCCGGCCACGCTGGGGAGCACGCCGACCCTCCACGGGGAGGTGACTGCTGTATGAGGATCATCTTTCCCACCACGCCAGACGTATTCATTGCCGATCAAGAAGAAATTGTGGGCCGGGAACTATCAAAGGGAGAAAAGGAGGTCGTGGCCGCCTGGGTGGAGGTGTTCAATCTTACTTATGAGGACGGGTTAACCCAAGACCGTGATACCCTGGAGAATGACCTGGACAAGCTGGCTGAACTTATGGCCCGCCATAAAGACAATGCGGGAGTACATAAATTCGCCAAGTCCTGCCGGGCCTGGATGATTGAGGCATGGAGGCAAGGAAAGGAGGCCGCACAGCATGACTAAAGAAGAGCGCCGCCAGAGGACAGAGAGAGCCCACCTGGAGCGGGAGAGGGAGGCGCAGATAGAAGCACTCCGCCAGATCAGGGACGACCCACAGGCCACGCCGGGGGAGCGACTGGAGGCGGTGAAGTTGCTGCTAGAGCTGGAATAAAGAGATGAAGGATGGGGCTGCCCGCACGAGCGGCCCCCTTTTTCTGTATAATGTTTCAGAGTTGGAGAAAGTTCCTCTCACCGGTCCCTTAGCGAGATTCCCCCAGGGGGTAGGGGTGGGGGGATGTACTATCGGCATATCCGGGCCAGATCTTCCATCAGCCGCTTTCCGTGCCGGAGCTGATATCGGGAGAAACGGACCAGATGGCGGCGGTATGTGGTTTCGTGCATCCCCTTTGGCCTGTCTGGACGAAAACCTAAAAAAGAAAATCCATCTACCGGCCACGGCGGAAGGGTCAGGTATCGCTTTGCGCAGCTTCTCCAGCCGCTTTTGAATATCGGTCATAGTTCGTCACTCCCCGGCTCTGGTAATTCCAGCTTGCCCGCCTCTATCGCCTCGTCAATTAACTGATAGAACGACAGTGAAAGAGCATCCACCCCCTCCACGGGATGGGGATAGAGCACGATCCGCCGCCCGTCCGGGGTATATGCGCCATGCTCCAGCAGATAGGTAACGGGATCTTTATCGGTATAAAACTCCCGACCACCCTCGACAATAAAGGTCGTTTTGTCTGCGGACAGCGTTTCCAGGTAGCTCCGCAAGGCTGCAAGGCGTTCTTTAGTGCTTGCCATCGGTTTCACTCCTCCATTGCTCAAGCTCTTCCAACTGTTTCATAATGTCCGCAATCTCCGTCAGCCGTAAGCCATATTCTAAAAGGGATCGGGCTGCTGAAATTCTGGCCGTTGCCGTTTCTCCTCCATCCTCCACAATCTCTCGCAAACAAGACAGCGCCGGGTTTAGGCTCTGCCGCGCTTGTGTTGCTGCATCTTCGATCATCCCGGAAACCGCTTTTTGATACTCCGCTTGAAACTCCGGGTCTGTGAGATAACGGCGCAGAGTCTTGGATTCAATGCCCGCTGCCTTTGCCGCCGCCTCCTTCGTTGGATTCGTCAGCAGGGCGGACAGGGCTTTTTGCTGTTTCTGTGTCAGTGTTTTCACCTTCTTTTCGGTCATTCTCGGTTATTTTTAGAAATATGCCCGCAGCTCCCGGCTGTTCCTGGGGTGACGCAGAGCCCGCAGAGCAGCGGCGTGTATCTTGTGGTCCACCTTCTGCTCCAGCCAATACCGCCGCCGGATCACCGTCCTCTGATGCTCTGGCAGGCCGTCCACAGCCCTGTGAAGTGCCTCCCACTCTCCGATGCTCTCCAGGGCTTCCTCCGCTCTGGGGTCCGGTATCACGTCCTCCAGGTACAGAAGATCCCCCTCCCTGTCCACAAGGGGCGTCTCCAGGCTGACCGCTGATTGAATGGGGTCCAGCTGGTCCCGCTTTGTACGCTGTCCGCTGGCCTCAGAAAAGGCCCCTCTGAGCTTTAGACCGTACCATGTGAGGAATGACCCGCCCCTATCCTCCCAGCCCTCCAGGGCTTCTAGAAGTGCAAGAAAGGCCCCCTGCTCGAAATCATCCACAGACAGCCCCGCCCGGCCGCCTACCGCCATAGTCCACCGATACGCCCGATCATGGGCAAACCGCCGCACGGCTCCCCACAGCTCCAGCAGCTTGTCCTTATCCCCGCCCTGGATCGCCCTCGCTAGTTCTTCATTGGTCATTGATGTCCGGCCCCTTTCGTGGTAGAATGTGGGTGACAAGTTCACACTCCACCACGGGCCGCTCTCATTCGCTGGGAGCGGTTTTTCTTGGTTCGCTCTGGGTTCGATATAGCTCCAGCCAGTCCCCCAGTTTCATCACCACCAGCCACGGGGACCGGGAGCGGCGGAAGAACACGGCGGGGAGGCCGTCACCAAAGCGCACAGCGTCCCGCTCCGCCTGTTCCATCCAGTCATAAGGTCGCAGCTGCTCCGCCCGCTTGCACTCGATATGCACCCCAGGGAGGCCCGTAATATCGGGGGTACTCCCGTAGCTTACCGCCCGCCCTGGCTCCACATTGTACCCGTATTCCTGGAGAAGCCGGGCGAGCTCCAACTCTCCCGCCCGGCCTTTTCTCTGGCTTGTTCTACCCGTTAGAACCACCCCCAGCCGCAAGCACTTCCTCTATACTCTCCAATACATCCGCAATTCGCTCCAGTTGCTTCACAATCGCTAAAGCCTGGTTATCCGTCATGTTTTCACCTTCTTCCCGTTTGGCGTGAACATTATCCCAACATCACTGCCGCCCAGGTCGATGATCTTCGCACCCAATTCCTGGGCCGTGGTCAGGAAACAGCCACCACCGGGATGATCTATGTAGCGGTCCGGGCAATCCTTTTCGCAGGGCTTACCATCCAGGGGACAAATTATATCTTTCACGATTACAGCTCCTTTTCTTCGTTTTTGCCCACACCGGCAATCCGTTGCGGCGCAAGGGTTTGCAAAATGGGGTCCGGGTGGGGCCGGGTTTTCCGAGGGGTATAAAATTTTCTCTCGCATAGAAGGGACTATAAAATGCCAGACCCACCCGGACCCGCCCTCCATTTCATCCCTAAAACAAAGGCCATCTTTGACGCAGAGTGCGGTGCTCCCGCTGGCCTTTTGCGCTTGATTTCAGCGTGGGCCTCCATAGCCTGCTTCCAGTTGGACATACTTTCGGCTCGGTGCCCGTTGCGCTCGCACCACCCTTGATAGGCTTGGTATGCCTCCTCGGTCCTGAGCTCCCCGTGTGGGTCTGGCTCCATCATCTCATCCACAAAGCGGGCTATCTTGTCGCTGTCCCGCCGGTATTGGGCCGTAGCCTCCCGGACGGCGGGCGGAGCCTCAAGGCCAGTTTCCCGCATCATCCAAAGTCCATCCAGGCACCAGTTGAGAATACCGCTCATGTTTTCAGCCTGACGCAACTTGTGTTTCAAGCTCTTGTCCTGCTCCTCTTCAGAGAAATGCCGGTTGAACGGGATCACCTTCACACGCCCGGAATCAAATACAGTGGGGTCCGTCACCTTCGGCAAGTGGTTGGTGTTGATGAACAGCTTGAATTGCGGAACAAACTCAAAAGAATTTTCATTGAGAAAGCGGGCGTTGATGGTGTCCCGGCCCGTCAGGGTCTTAACCAGACTGGCAGAAAGGACCATCTGTTTGCCCGGCTCAGAGATGTTGACCACACGTGCTCCCGCCAGCCGTGCGATATCCTCTGTGGGAGCGTTGCTGTTGGCCTTGTCCTTTTGAGTGATGGTCTCAGGCCGTGCCGCCCGGCCATATCCGCCTACAAGGGTCATATAGGTCTCCATAAGTGTCCCTTTGCCGTTGCGGGTGGTGGCTCCGTAGAGGGTAAAGAAGCACTCTTCCGACGTGTCTCCGGTCAGGCCGTATCCCATAGCCTTTTGCAGATAAGCGGCGGTCTCCTGGTCCCCCTGCATCACTTCGTTGATGGTCTTTTCCCATAGTTCGCTCCGGGCCTCCGAGTCATACTTCACGCCGGAGATGGTCGCCAGTAGGTCACTAGGAGAGTGTGGCCGAAATTCCCGTGTCCGCAGGTCCAGGGTCCCATTTTTGCAGTTGAACAGATGGAGGACTTGGTCAAACTCTGTCATGCTTACCGGGTGAACACTGGCCGCATCTTTCAAGATGGTCTCCCGGTTGGTGCGCCGCTGCCACTTCCCCACATGGGCTTGATAGGCGACCCTCTGCTTTTCGTCCTGGATGGACAGCGCATAGACCGCCAGGGCGTCCGCAAGGTCCTTGCATAGCTCCATAGCCCTCAGATTGCCACTGTCCGGCTCCCACACCTTTCCGTTGTAGATATACCACCGCTTGCGCTCCGGCACATACCGGGCCTTGTTCTTGTACCAATCCGCGAACAGGTTTCCATTGCCGATATCGCTCCACCCATAGCGGGAATTTTTGTCCGGGCGCAGGTCCGCCAGCTTTACCGGTCCATTTGTGGTGTCGGTGGTGATCTTCTCCGCCTTGCGTCTGGAATGGGCCTGTGGGTCATATCCACCGGAGCAAGAAGCAATAGCTTCCTGAATGGTGATCGCTCCGTAAGTGGACCCGCTCTGCCGCCGGTCCCATTTCTCACGCATCAGGCCGGAGGAGCGGAAAAGCCGATCCATCCGGGCGGCGTCCTTGTTGGTCCACCACGCCAGCCAATTACAAAGGGCAAGGTCGGCCTCGGAGTGGGAGGGATACCCGGATATATCCCCGGACCACAAGGCGGCAAACTGCGCCCCGTTGCGGCCCTTCTTGGCTTTTTCAATCAATGCCACGTCATCCATCTCGACCGGGCCAGAAGGATCGGGAGGAGGTGTGGTTTTCTTCGTTTTGGGCCGCACCATATACTTCTCCAGCACAGCGGCCAGTTGTTCCCCACGTTCCTCCATCTCAAAACCGGGCGTCAAAGCGTTGCCGGTCACAGTAACAAACCTTTTGGTACAACCAGCTATGTACACTTCTATCCCAAAGTTTGGGTTTTTGATATAATATCGGTCTTTGTCATAGTGGAATCCAGACGCTTTGAGCAGAATACGCAATCCGTGTCCGCTGGGAGAATACTCCGTATAGCCTTGCACCATGTCCATCACATCAAAGGCCAGCGGGGACAGTTCGCCGTTTTCATCAATGCAGTGGTCAATGTCGATTGCGCCCACATTGCCAAAGATACCCACACCCAGCCCGTCATAACGGCCCCGCTCCACAGCCTTTAGTGTGGTTTCCAGAGAGGCGATGGTGGCCGGGTTGGTGCTCTGCGCCCTGCCGCCGGTCCTGGGGTTATAGGGAATCTTTGTGGGCTTTCCTTCCCGATCCTCATATTTCCACACGCAAAATAGACCGTCTCGGAGCAGGGTAGGAGGTAAATTTTTATATTCAACCATTCTGCCTACCACTCTGCTTTCTCGATTGCATCAGCGGCTTCTAGAATCTCCGCCGCTCTACGGCGAAGCGAATCTACACAGCGGTCCTTTTCTTCCTTGCTAGATGGGAGGTAGTATCCGTCCAGGTTGTTGCTGAGGATTGGGATATGCCTCCGGCGCTCTATGTGGATCTGCTTTCTTACATCCCGTTCTGAACGCTGGGTAATCCTTACCAGATCCCGAAGATGGAGACCTTGTCCCGCTCCAGGAAGCAGAAATTGAGAAATATATCCCGCTTGCGTCCGGTCCTGGTCTGATGTACAATAGTTTTGGGAAGTGGTGTCCGCCCGTGAAGCCGACCCCGTTTCCTCCGCCCGTTCTGCTGTGCCACCAGCAGGGCGGGCTTCTTTTTTCTTCTCACTCATTCGTTCACCTGCTTTCTGATCCACTCCCGCAGCCCTTCCACAGAGATCAGTGTCCTAGCTCCGACTTTGAAGGCTGGGAAATCTTCTCGATTCATCATTTGATATACTGTTGGTTTACTTACTCCCAGTAGCCGTGCGGCTTCGGGTGCAGAGACAGCCAAAGGCTCCAGCTTGTCCATTAGCCCACCTCCTGGGACAGTTTTCGAATGATGGAGAAAATCTTCTCCTTCTGCTCTTGGGGTAGTTCCTTGCGGAGCTTGCGGGAAAAGTTGCAATCTGCAATTCCTAAAGCGTCCGCAATCTGCCAGAGCTTTACCCCGGCCCCTGCCGCTGTACGTCTAATGTCCTGGTTGCACATTAAGGTCACCTCCATAATTTGTTGTTGACAAGTCCGTTTTTCTTGCATATAATAATCATACAGCAACAACACAGGACTTGCAATATATGAGGACGATAAAATTTAATTAGCAAACCGAAGGGACAAAGCAAACGGAGGAGAGAACTTTGGCAAGAAAAAATGTCACCGATGATTTTAAGGTATTTCCTGAGCGGCTTTCGATGTTGATGAAAGAACAGGGCGTAACACAAGAGAGGTTAGCCCATGATCTAGGAATAAAGCGTCAAACCGTTGGCTTATACAAAAACGGACAATCCATGCCAGATGCAGCACAGTTAAGGAATATTGCCGTTTTTTTTAATGTGTCATCAGATTGGCTTTTGGGATTAACTGATTTTAGAGAACAAGATAATGCAAGGGTATTGGCAAAAGATTTGGGCTTTTCGGAACAGGCAATTAAGGTTTTAACAGAGCATGTTGAACATTTTGGGAACAAATATCTAATACCAACCTTAAATCTCCTCATTGAACAGGAGACCATGCCACCGGATGGCTTTTCAGTTATTGCTTTTGATGGAATATCCGCAGATGAATATGCTCAATTAGAACAAGAAGCAGAAAGAAACTATGAAAGAGAATGTGAAGAGTGGGAAAAAAAGAAATATATCCCCATTTTAACTGATATTGAGGACTTCCTTTCAATTAAACATGATGCAGAAAACAAATATGATATAACAAAAGAACAAATATTACCCAAAAAGCAAAAGAGTGGACTTAAAGGTATTCGTTTAAATGCAATTCGGACAATCCCCGCATCTGATATTGCAGAAAAAGTTTTGCTTTCAGATATTGAGGAGGGGCTAAAGAAATTAAAAAATTTGCGATTAAGTTCTATTGAAGAATAAAACCCGCCCCTGGTGTGCTACCACCAGGGACGGGCTATAAGGAGCAGTAAACTTCACACGGCCTACTGCTCCTCCATTCTACCACAAACAAAGGAGGAATTGCAATGGCGAGAAAGAGCAACACCAGAGCCGCACAGGGGAGCGGGACGATTCGCAAGAAAACAGTCACCCGCAAGGGCCAGCAATACACCTATTGGGAGGGCCGGGTTACCATCGGCCATGATCCCGGAACAGGGAAACAGATACAGAAGTCCTTCACTGGCAAGACGCAGAAGGAGGTCCGGGAAAAGATACAGGCGGCCGCCGTGGCTGTCAATGATGGGACCTATCAGGAGCCGTCTAAAATGACTGTGGGGGAATGGTTGGACATCTGGCAAAAGGACTACTTGGGCGGCGTGAAGCCCTTCACGGTACAGACATATAGCAAAAGCGTCCGGGTCCATATCAAGCCCGCCCTGGGAGCCATAAAGCTGGAGGCTCTGACAGTCCATAGAGTTCAGGGATTCATCAACGACTTAGGGAAGATACATGGGGAGAAGAAGGGACTTTCTCCAAAGACTGTTAAGTGTATCCACGGCATCCTCCACAAGGCGCTCCAGCAGGCGGTGGTTGTGGGCTATCTCCGGTTCAATCCGGCGGACAACTGTGCTCTGCCCCGCTCCACCCGCAAGGAGATTAAGCCCCTGGACAGCGAGGACATTTCCCACTTTCTGAAAGCCATTCAGGGGAATCCATTTGAAGATGTGTTTCTGGTCACCCTATTTACTGGCATGAGAAAAGGGGAGGTTCTGGGCCTCACCTGGGACTGTGTAGACCTGGAGCGGGGCCACATCCTGATTAACAAGCAGCTCCAGAACATTCCCAGCAAGCCGGGGGAATACCACCTTGTGCCCACAAAGAACAGTAAAGGCCGCATGATCACCGCCGCCCCCTCTGTGGTTGAAGTCTTGAAGCGTCACCGCACAAAACAGAGTGAAGCACGTCTCCGGGTGGGGAGACTGTGGGAGGACTCCGGCCTGGTGTTCACGGACGACCTGGGCCACCACCTAGCCCCCAGCACCATGTATCACCATTACAAGAAGATCGTGGCCTCCATCGGCCTTCCCTCTGCCCGCTTCCACGACCTGCGCCACAGCTACGCCGTGGCCGCAATCCGGACCGGGGATGATATTAAGACCGTGTAGGGCAACCTGGGTCACTATACCGCCTCCTTCACGCTGGACGTGTACGGCCATGTTACAGAGGAGATGAAACAGGCCAGCGCAGACCGCATGGAACAGTTTATAAAGGGCGTTTCCAACCTGCAAAGGGAAAACTAAAGGGAAAACACCCCAAAAAAGAGCATAAGAATAGCCTAGAACCGTTGCGGCTCTAGGCTTTCTTCATGGTGGAGGCGGGGAGAGTCGAACTCCCGTCCGAAAACGCTTCCCCAGGAACTTCTCCGGGCGCAGACGGTTATTTTGGGAGTCTTGCTCTCCCAGTTCCCTTTCCTGCCGGCAAGCCGTCACGCCGACGGGTCAGGTGAGCTTCATCGTTCATGGCCGGTTCAAAGCTTTGCCGGCGCACGTGCACCACGAAACGACGCCTGTTCCCGGGCCGTGGTCCTCCCGGGTCAGACGGCCGCTATTTAAGCAGCGGCGAGAACGGTATCGTTATCGTTCTTTAATTTATAAGTTGCCCGTTTTCAGGTGGTCAGGCGCCACCGCCCGCTATTCCTGCTTCCGCGTCCCCGTCGAAACCGGTACGCCCCCTCGTCGTCACAAAGTCTGCTCAGCTCCGTTTCCGCCTGGCGGCGAAAGCTTCGCTGGCTCCCTTGCTCCTCCTCACCGAACCGGCCCCGCTTGCGCTGGGCTCCGCTTCGGATGGCGGCTGCGCCGCCGGGCGAGGAATTCATATTTTAACCCTGCGGGGCATTCCGCCCCGCAGGCTTAAAATTAAATCAGCACTTCTCCGGCTCGGGATAGTCCACACCGAAGGTCTCCACCGTGACCCGCTTCATGCGCTGGGGGTCACGGGGCTTGTCATTCCAGTCCCGCTTGGCGGAGACAATGGCGTCGGCCACCTCCATGCCCTCGATGACCTTGCCGAAGGAGGCGTACTGGCCGTCCAAATGCGGGGCCTGCTCCACCATGATGAAGAACTGGCTGCCGGCGGAGTTGGGGTCCATCGCCCGGGCCATGGACAGGACGCCCCGGTCGTGCTTCAGGTCATTGGGGAAGCGGTTTTGAGTGAATTCCCCCTTGATCTGCCAGCCGGGGCCGCCCATGCCGCTGCCGTCAGGGCACCCGCCCTGGATCATGAAGCCAGGGATGACCCGGTGGAAGATCAGGCCGTCATAAAATCCCTTCTGGATCAGGTGGATGAAGTTGTTCACGGTGTTGGGCGCGATCTCGGGGTAGAGCTCTGCCTTGATAACGCCGCCATTTTCCATTTCAATGGTGATGATGGGATTGCTCACTGGGATCATATCCTTTCTTATCCCCGCGGAGGGGGTCATCGGTTTCGGCTCTTGATAGCCCGGTCCATCTCCCGCTTGGCGTCCCGCGCTGCGGCGGAGTCACGCTTGTCATAGAGCTTTTTGCCCTTTGCCAGCCCCAGCTCCAGCTTGACCCGGGGGCCCCGGAAGTAGATGGACAGAGGGATCAGGGAGTAGCCGTCCTGCTTGATGCGGGCAAACAGCCGCAGGATCTCCCGCTTGTGCATCAGCAGGCGGCGCTGGCGCATGGGGTCCTTGTTGAAGATGTTCCCCTTCTCATAGGGGCTGATGTGCATCCCGATCACGGACATCTCTCCGTCCTTGACGACGCAGAAGGAATCCTTCAGGTTCACATGGCCCAGACGGATGGACTTGACCTCGGTGCCTGCCAGTTCGATCCCGGCTTCGTATTTATCCTCAATGAAGTAGTCGTGGTAGGCTTTGCTGTTTTTAGCCACGACTTTGACGGAATCGGCCACAGGAACACCTCCTCTCCATCTGCGCCTCCAAATACCTGGGGAGAATATAATGTACCACAGCCGTGGGGAAAATACAAGTGAAATCTGTGAACAGAGGGCCTTTTATTTATCCTTTCCCTGCTTGTCCCGCACATAGATGTCGGTGTTGTTGTCACCCACCTGGCGCACATCCACTTCGAAGCGGTCCAGAGATTTGATCATCTTGCTCAGCTTGGAGAAGCCGTAGTTCCGGGGGTCAAAATCGGGCTGCTTCTTCATCAGCAGATTGCTCAGCTTGCCCATCAGCGTGTAGCCGTCCTCATCACACAAGTTCTCTAGGGAGTCGGCGATCAGCTCCACCATGTCCTGAGGCACCGCGCTGGCGGCAGGAGCGGAAACCGCCTGCTGGGCCGCCTTCTTGCTGCTCTTCTTGGAGCTCTTCTGGGGAACGGATTCCTTCTCCTGCTGGGCCGCCTGCTGGGCTGCGGCCCGGATGACCTCGATGTAGACAAATTTGTCGCAGGCCACGATGAAAGGCTTGGGCGTTTTTTTCTCCCCCATGCCGTACACCTTCATCCCCGCCTCCCGCAGGCGGGTGGCCAGCCGGGTGAAGTCGGAGTCGCTGGACACCAGGACGAAGCCATCACAGTTGCCGGAGTAGAGGATGTCCATGGCGTCGATGATCATGGCCGAGTCGGTGGCGTTTTTTCCGGTGGTATAGCTGTACTGCTGGATGGGGGTAATGGCGGTCTCCAGCAGGATAGACTTCCAGGTGGACATGTTGGGACTGGTCCAGTCGCCGTAGATGCGCTTGATGGTGGGGGTGCCGTAGACGGCCACCTCAGCCATCACATCCTTCATGGCGGTGCGGGAGGCGTTGTCCGCATCGATGAGCACGGCCAGCCTCAGGTCCTTCTCGCTGCTCTGGTCAGGCATGGGGGAGCTCCTCCCTTATAACAAAATAGTATTTCATTGCAAATTGCTCCTTTTCAGTCGCTCCACAGGGTGGGAAGCAGGTCATCCAGGGTCCCCCGGTCCTCCCAGGCCACCAGAAGGGAGCCATCCTCCACGGAGATCCGGGCGGGCAGGCCCACGAACTCATTGCTGACCCCCAGGGGGAAGTCGCTGGTGAGCTCCGCGTGGTCCAGGGGGTATTTCAGACCCTCCAGGGTGACGCCCCGGGCAGTACCGCCGGCGCAGAACACGGAGACGAAGCCCTCCATGGAGGCGGGGAAGGAGAGCGTCCCTTCGGTGACCACGGCTGCCGCCTCGCCTTCTCCCAGCAGAACGCCCTGGGCCCCTTGGGCGGAGAGCCAGGAGAGCAGCTGAAGATTGGCCACCGTGTGGTCCAGACGCCCGCCCAGACAGCCCAGCAGCACAAAGCGTCGGTATCCCCGTTTCAGCCCCTGGCGCAGGGCGAAGCCGGTGTCCGTCTCGTCCTTGATCCTGGGGAGGCGGAGGACCTGGGGATGGTCTGGGACGGAGCCCAGCGAGTCGAAATCCCCTACTACAAGGCCGGGGTGGACGCCCAGCCGGGACAGGGTCTCATAGCCCTTGTCGGCCGCAATGACCAAGTCGCCAGGGACAGGCGTGAGGATGAAACCGGGGTCCAGGGGCATGGCCCCCACCACATAGCAGAGCGGTGCATCGTTTGTCATATGGGTCTCCCTTCCGTGGACAGCAGAGCTGAGATGGGTGCCGGCCCCCAGGCAGGGATGGCGCTGGCAAGCTGAATGAGATCACGTTTTTTCTATTATAACATAAAATTTCCCCTTGTGGAGAAAAACATATACAGAAGGGGCGGAGAAAAGGAAACAGAAGGACATGCGTCCCGCAGAGGAAGAACAAGGCTGGGTCAAAAAATACGGGGCGCACATCGTGCGCCCCGCAAGCTCCCGGCAACAGGGGTCCGGGGCGGCCCTGTACGGCCGCCCCGGGCTCGCCGATTGAGATCCGAACTTATTTTTTCCGTTTCCGCTTGTCAAAGAAGCCCTTGAGCCCCTCTTCCTCCTCCTGTGCAGGGATCTCCCCCATAGCGGCGGCGAAGGCCCTCAGGGCCTCCTTCTGCTCTCCATTCAACCCAGTGGGCACCGCCACCCGGACGGTGACGTACTGATCGCCCCGCCCGCGGCCCCGAAGCTCCGGGATGCCCTTTCCTCTCAGCCGGAAGGTGGTGCCGGTCTGAGTGCCGGCGGGCAGGTTGTACTTTACCTTTCCGTCAATGGTGGGGATCTCCAGCTCAGCCCCCATGGCCGCCTGGTAGAAGGAGATGGGCTGCTCATACAGCACCGTGGTCCCGTCCCGCTGGAACTGGGGATGGGGCTGGATATGGACGCCTACGATCAAATCGCCGGCAGGACCGCCGTTCTTGCCTGCATTCCCCTGTCCGCGCAGAGAGACAGCCTGGCCGTCATCGATGCCGGCGGGGATGGTCACAGCGATGCGCTTCTGCTTCCTCACGCTGCCCGCCCCCCCGCAGGCCTTGCAGGGGCTGTGGATGATCTTGCCGGTCCCCCGGCACTTGGAGCAGGGCGCCGTACTGGTGAAGGCAAAGCCGCCCGCCCCCCGCTGGATGCGGACGGTCCCGGTGCCCCGGCAGTCAGGGCAGATCTCCGCTGTGGTCCCTGACTCACAGCCGGAGCCGTGGCAGGCGTCACACTCCTCGGTGCGGTTCAGGTTGATCTCCTTCTCGCAGCCGAAGGCGGCCTCCTCAAAGGTGATGGTGAGGCTGGCCCGCAGGCTCTCTCCCTTCTGGGGGCCATTGCGCCGGCCAGCGGAGGACCCGAAGCCCCCTCCGCCGAAGCCGCCGAAGAAGGAGCCGAACAGGTCGCCCAGGTCAATGTCTCCAAAGTCTCCAGTGAAGCCGCCCCCGCCAGCGCCGTAGTTGGGGTCCACCCCGGCGTGGCCAAACTGGTCATACCGGGCCCGCTTCTCCTTGTTGGACAGGATCTCGTAGGCCTCGTTGACCTCTTTGAACCTGGACTCCGCTTCTTTGTCCCCCGGGTTCATATCCGGGTGGTATTTTTTGGCTAGCTTCCGGTAGGCCTTTTTGATCTCTTCGTCAGAGGCCCCTTTGCTCACGCCCAGGACCTCATAGTAGTCTCGCTTCTGTTCTGGCATAGTATCACCTCTATTCAGAGTGAAAAACGGAGCTGGGAAGGTGGAGATGAACTCCTGCCTCCCCAGTGAAACGGGGTGCTCATCTCTTCACTCGCCACACTTCGCTCTTCCCTCTTATGGAAACGCAAGGGCGCGCAGGCGGGGCGATGCCCCGCCCGCGCGGACCATGAACGTTTTTATTTCTTGTCGTCGTCCACGACCTCATAGTCGGCGTCCACCACGTCGGGTCCGGCGCCGCTGCCGCCCGCCTGGCCGCCGAAATTGGCGCCGCCCATGTCCGGGCCGGGGCCGGCCTGGCCGCCGTTCTGCTGATACAGCTTCTCGCTGACGGCGTAGAACGCCTTCGTCAGCTCCTCGGTAGCCGCCTTGATGGCCTCCACGTCGCTGCCCTTCTGGGTCTCCTTCAGGTGGTTCAGTGCGCTCTCCACGCTGTTCCTGTCGGACGCGGGGATCTTGTCGCCCATGTCCTCCAGGGTCTTTTCCGTCTGGAACACCATCTGGTCCGCCTGGTTGCGGATGTCGGCCGCCTCCCGCTGTTTCTTGTCCTCGGCGGCGAACTGCTCCGCCTCCCGCACGGCCTTGTCGATGTCGTCCTTGGACATGTTGGTGGAGGATGTGATGGTGATGTGCTGCTCCTTGCCGGTTCCCAGATCCTTGGCGGACACGTTCACGATGCCGTTGGCGTCGATGTCGAAGGTGACCTCGATCTGCGGCACGCCCCGGCGGGCGGGGGCGATGCCGTCCAGGTGGAAGCGGCCCAGGGTCTTGTTGTACTGGGCCATCTCACGCTCGCCCTGGAGCACGTGGACCTCCACGGAGGTCTGGTTGTCGGCGGCGGTGGTGAAGATCTGGCTCTTCTTGACCGGGATGGTGGTGTTGCGCTCGATCAGCTTGGTCATCACGCCGCCCATGGTCTCAATGCCAAGGGACAGGGGGGTGACGTCCAGCAGCAGCAGGTCCTTTACGTCGCCGGTGAACACACCGCCCTGAAGGGCCGCGCCCATGGCCACGCACTCATCGGGATTGATGCCCTTGAAGCCCTCCTTGCCGGTGAGCTTCTTCACCATCTCCTGCACGGCGGGGATACGGCTGGAGCCGCCCACCATCAGCACCTTGTGGATATCACTGCCAGACAGGCCGGCGTCGTTCATGGCCTGACGGACAGGGCCGGCGGTGGCCTCCACCAGGTGGGCGGTGAGCTGGTCGAACTTGGCCCGGCTCAGGGTCAGGTCCAGATGCTTGGGGCCGGTGGCGTCGGCGGTGATATAGGGCAGGTTGATGCTGGTGGAGGTAACGCCGGAAAGCTCGATCTTAGCCTTCTCGGCGGCCTCCTTCAGGCGCTGCATCGCCACTTTGTCGCCGGTGAGGTCGATGCCCTCGGTCTTCTTGAACTCGGCGGCCATCCAGTCCATGACACACTTGTCGAAGTCATCGCCGCCCAAGCGGTTGTTGCCGGCGGTGGCCAGCACCTCGATGACGCCGTCATCGATGTCCAGGATGGATACGTCGAAGGTGCCGCCGCCCAGGTCGTAGACCATGACCTTCTGGGACTCCTCCTTGTCCACGCCGTAGGCCAGGGCCGCGGCGGTGGGCTCGTTGATGATCCGCTTCACATCCAGGCCGGCGATCTTGCCCGCATCCTTGGTGGCCTGGCGCTGGGCGTCGGTAAAGTACGCGGGGACGGTGATGACCGCCTCGGAGACGGTCTCACCCAGATAGGCCTCGGCGTCCGCCTTCAGCTTCTGAAGGATCATGGCGCTGATCTCCTGAGGGGTGTACTTCTTGCCGTCGATGCTCACCTTGTAGTCAGAGCCCATCTCACGCTTGATGGAGATGATGGTGCGGTCGGGGTTGGTGATGGCCTGGCGCTTGGCCACCTGGCCCACCATACGCTCGCCGTCCTTGGAAAATGCCACTACAGAGGGGGTGGTGCGGTTGCCCTCTGCGTTGGGGATGACGACGGCCTCGCCGCCCTCCATGACAGCCACACAGCTGTTTGTCGTACCTAAGTCGATACCAATGATCTTGGACATAATTTCGTTCCTCCAATATGAAAAGATTTGTATTTACAAGGTCAAAAGATGAAAGAGAGCAGATAAAAGACAAAAGAGAACAGGAAACACATGCTGGCCGTCAGAAACAGGGCGTAGACGGCCGGGTCCAGGCAGAGGCACTGCCGGCAGGCTTTTTTCCGGATCATGGGATCTCTCACTGAGCTGTCTCCTCCATTCTGTTTTTCGTCAGTTGGCGACCTTCACCATGGCAAAGCGGACCACCTTGTCTCCCAGCCTGAAGCCGGCCTGGAACACCTCGGCCACGGTATTTTCTCCAAAATTCTCATCTTCAATGTGCATTACCGCGTTGTGAAGGGCGGGGTCAAAGGGCTGTCCCAGGGCCTCGATCTCGGTGATGCCCAGCTTTTCCAGCACAGTCTTCAGCTGGTTCATGGTCATCTCCACGCCCTTTTTATACGCCTCGTCTGCAGTCTCCTGCTTCAGGGCCCGTTCCAGATTGTCGTACACCGGGAGGAATGCCAGCGCGGCGTCCGCCTTGGCGTCGTTCCAGATGGCCTCCTTCTCCTTGGCAGTCCGCTTGCGGAAGTTGTCGTACTCCGCCGCCAGCCGGAGATATTTCTCCTCCTGCCGGGCCGCCTGGTCCTTCAGCGCCTCCAGCTCATCCATCAGAGGGTCGGTGGCCCCGGCCTCCGCTTCGGCCGGCTCCTCAGCCGCTTCCTTCGCGGCCGCCTCCTCCAGCTGATCGTCCAGCTCGGGGGGCGTCTTGTTCTTTTCTTTCTGACTCATGGGCTATCCTTTCCTCCTATTCCTGCGCCTGCCCGTCCCCGTCTCCGGAGGGGAGCTCTCCCTTGCCGAACATCCGGGTCAGGCTGTCGGCGAAGTAGGACAGGCGGGCGGTCACCTTTGCATAATCCATACGGGTGGGGCCCACCACACCAATGACGCCCCGCATATTGTCGCCGATGTCATAGCTGGCCATCACCACGCTGGTGTCCTTCAGGGCCTCATTCACATTTTCCGGGCCGATAAGGATGTTCATGTTCCTGCCGCCGTCCAGGGCGACCGGCAGCTTGGATGCCTCCGACTCCTCTGAAAGATAGGTCATCAGCGGCTTAGCCTTGTCCAGGCTGTGATACTCCGGGTGCTCCAGCAGGTGGGTGATCCCGGCGGTGTGTACTGTCTTGCGGCTCTGCTCCTCCAGGATCTCCATGGCAAAGTCCACCACCAGGGAGATCATCTCAAAGGCACCTGGGGCGGAGTGGGCCTCCATCTTTTCCAGTGCCTCCAGCATCTCGGCCAGTTCCAGCCCCACAAAGGAGCTGTTGAGCACGGCGGAGAGCAGCTGGAGCTGAGTCTCGGACAGCTCTCCCGGCACCCGGATGATCTTGTTTTTCACCACGCTGGTGTCGGTCATCACCACCACGATGAAAGCGCCCTTCTCCACCATCAGCAGATCGTACCGCTTCACTGTCACCCGCTCTGGGCCGGCCGCGATGGAGAACACCGGGTAGTCGCTGATCTGGGAGAGGACCTTGCCGGCCTGGTCGATGACCCGGTCCAGCTCCTCCATCTTCAGGTTCAGCGCTCTGTTGATCCGCTCCGTCTCCTGAAGGGTCAGCTGGTGCTGCCCCATCAACTCGTTGACATACAAACGGTAACCTGCGGCGGAGGGGACCCGCCCGGCGGAGGTGTGAGGCTGTTCCAGCAGCCCCATCTCGGTCAGGTCTGCCATCTCATTGCGAATGGTGGCGGCGGACACATCCAATCCAGCCAGCTGGGCGATGGCCTTGGAGCCCACCGGCTCGGCGGTGTTGATATAGGTCTCCACGATGGCCCGCAGGACCCGCTTTTTCCGGTCGGTCAGTTCCATTGCACGCTCACCTCGGTGTTTTTCTAATTTTAGCACTCATATTCCCCGAGTGCTAACGATAGAGTACCACCTGACCTCCAAATTGTCAATAGTTACTTTATGAATTTATTTTGAACAAACGGAAGAAGCCCTCTGCGATCTGTTTTTTGCAGAGGGCTTCTGAAATTGCTAATGAGTCCGTCCAAACATGGACGATATCCCGCTCCTTAAATACCCAGCCGCATTCCGCCGGTGAGGGGCTCCACCCGGTCCCCCAGCTCCTCCTTCAGCAGTGCAAAGGCGGCAGGACCAGTGCAGTGCCCCGTCCACAGGTGCTCCACACCCAGCTCCAGCAGCGCGGCGGCCACCTGGCGGACATAGTCCGGGGGACAGTTGAGCGCATTGGCCCCAGGACTGAGCATATGCAGGCCGCCCAGCAGGGCATAAACCCGCTGTCCCGGGAACTGGTCCAGCACGCCCTTCACGATGTTTACCACACCCCCATGGCAGCAGGAGTTGAGCACCACCAGCCCCCGCCCGGTCTCCAGCACCATGGACTGCTCGTGGGAAAAGTCGTCGGGCAGGAACCGGTCCTCCCCCACCTTGCGCAGCAGATTGGGCTCCCGGCTGGCAAAGGGCCCGCCCCGGACGGTCTCCGGCGCCAGCCAGGCCCCGGGGCAGAGGGGGTACAGCCCATCCACCGGCACGAAGCGGTCCCGGAAGCCCTCCCAGATCTCCCGATGGATGCCCACAAATCTGGGGGAGCCTCCCGACTTGGAGTAGTAAGCCTCCCCCGCCTGGGGCCGTATATACACCGGGGCCCTGTCATTGAGGGCAAAAAAGGCCCGCAGGCCGTCGGCATGGTCGTAGTGTCCGTGGGACAGAGCCGCCAGTTCTACCCCATCCAAGTCCACCCCCAGCTTTTGGGCATTGTCCGCAAACCGGCCGGAGGAGCCCGCATCCAGCAGAAAGCACCTGCCCCGGTACTCCAGGAAGAAGGACAGGCCGTGCTCCGCCTCCAGCCCCTCCCGGGCCGTATTTTCCATCAGGACCGTGATCCGCAGTTCCGGTGTCATCCCGCTCCACTCCTTTATTCTTTATTTGTTTTCTTCTGTGTCTGACGCTCCCCTCAGGACAAACTGGTGAACAGCTGGGCCTGAGCCTCCTTCAGCCCCTGGACCAGGGCGTCCACGTCCTCCCGGGCGGTGTCGTAGGAGAAGCTGATCCGCAGTATGCCGTCCAGCTGGGGTTTGGGCAGCTTCAGGGCCGCGTACACATGGCTGGGCTTGCCCTTGTGGCAGGCGGAGCCGGAGGAGACATAGATCCCCCTGTCGCTGAGGAAGCGGAGCACCACCTCGCTCTTGTAGCCGGGCAGGGTGACAGGGAGGATGTGTGGGGCGGTCCCCGCCCCGATCAGCTCCAGCCCCGGCACCTGCTCCCGCAGGGTGCGGGCGGCGTAGTCCTTCAGTTCCCGCATGTGGGCCAGGTCCCGCTCCAGGCTGGCCCGCCCCGCCTCCACCGCGGCGGCAAAGGCGGCGGTCTGGGCCGTGGGCTCCGTGCCGGAGCGCAGTCCCTCCTCCTGTCCGCCCCCCCGGATCAGCGGCGGCAGCCTCAGCCCCCGGCGGATATACAGGGCCCCGATGCCCTTGGGAGCGTGGACCTTGTGCCCGCTCACCGCCAGGGTGTCCACCCCCAGCCCCTCCGGGGTGAAGGGGACCTTCAGAAAGCCCTGGACCGCGTCACAGTGGAGCAGGGCGGGGCAGCGGGCCGCACGGATGGCGCGGGCGGTCTCGGCCACCGGGAGGACGGTGCCCAGCTCGTTGTTCACCAGCATCATGGCCACCAGGATGGTGTCCGGGCGCAGGGCCGCCTCCACCTGCTCTGCCGTGATGATCCCTTGCTGGTCCGGCTGGAGCCAGGTGACCTCATAGCCCTGCCGTTCCAGCTCCCGGATGGGCTCCAGCACCGCGGCGTGTTCGATGGCGGTGGTGATGATGTGTTTTCCTTTCCGCCGGTTCTTCTCCACTGCGGCGGCAATGGCCCAGTTGTCCCCCTCAGTGCCGCAGGAGAGGAAGTACACTTCCTCCGGGCGGCAGCCCAGGCCGGCGGCCACTTGTGCCCGATGCTCCTTCAGCCGTCCCGACGCCTCCTGGCCGAAGGCGTACCGGGAGGATGGGTTGCCCCACTCCTCCGTCATGGCGGTCACAGCCGCCTGAGCGGCCTCCGGCCGGGTCTGTGTGGTGGCGGCATTGTCCAGATAGTGAAACATGGTTCTGATTTCCCCCTGACGATCAAGTATTTTTCATAATATGCCCACTTCTGCGGAAAGTCAAGAAATCCCGCCTGCTCCGGCCTGACAGAAAAGCGCCCCAGTCCTTCCCCTCCAGAGGAGAAGGACTGGCACTGCCTTGCCCCTTTTCCCAAATTCGTCCATTTGATAAAATATTCCTCCGGTCAGAGAGCGGGCTTTTTTGACCGGGCGGTAAAGATTCCGTGACCAAAGTGTGAAGGTTGGGGAAAATTCCTTGACGGCGGAGGCGGATGTGGCTATGATAGCCCCAATCACTCCAGAGCGGAGTGAGAGACCCAAGGCCATCGTGGAAAAGGAGGAAACGATGAAAAAGCTAGTATCTGTATTTTGTGCCGGAGCCCTGCTGTTTAGTCTGGCCGCCTGCGTCGGAGGCGAGACGCCGACAGGGAGCGCGTCCGGGAGCCCGGACCCCGGTACCTCCGCCCAGGAGCCGGCAGGCTCCCAGTCCTCCGCCGGCAGTTCCAGTCAACAGGCGGACGGCTCGGCCGGCGGGAGCCAGGCCCAGCCCCAGGGGACAGAGTACACCCTGTACATCGGCATGGATGGGACATTTCAGGAATACCCTATGACCTATGAAGGGGAGCTGGACGAGCAGGGCCTGGTGCCCGCGGAGGCCATGATCGCCGGTATGGCGGAGCTCACCGGCTGGAACCTGGATCTGGCGGACGAGATCACCAGCGGTCCGGGCGGCATGACGGTGTCTTTTGCCGACACCTGCTCCATCTTTACCGGTCCGCCGGACCCCCAGAAGGAGGAGTTCCACGTGTATGACGCGGGGGAGCTTGCGGCCACCATCCTGGACAGCATCCAGCATACCCTCCAGTACAACTTTGTGGACCCGGAGAAGGGGGAGCCCTCTTCCCTGGACATCTACTACTGTGACGCCGCCGGGGAGAGCATCACCATCCCAGGCCTGGACGTGACCATCCCCATGGACACCCCTTACTCCGGGCTGGCGATGGCATGAGACGGTCGAAAAAGCGGCAAAGCCGCTTTTTCGAGAAAGATGCAGTCTGCCGCGCGCAGGCGCGAACTCTGCGAGGCTTTTTTCGTCAAACTGAGGCTCCCTGTCTCCCCCTTTGGGAACAGGGAGCCTCTTTTCTTTTTTATGCATGGGTCCATCCCATCGTTTCATGGAAAGTAAGCGGACGGTCCCTTGCACTTTTGGAAGGACTGTTTTATAATACGCATAGAAACGCTCCGGCCGCGGGAAGAGAGAGAAGGACCTGCGACCGGAAATCGAAGAAGAAGGAGAACGTCATGACAGCCAGTGAGAAAAAGCAACTGATGGCCAATGCCTGCAAGGTGCGCATGGGCGTCATCGAATCCACCTATGGCGCCAAATCCGGCCATCCCGGCGGAAGCCTGTCCGCCTCGGACCTGTTTACCTATCTGTACTTCCGGGAGATGAAGGTGGACCCCGCCGACCCCAAGTGGGAGGAGCGGGACCGCTTCGTCCTTTCCAAGGGACACACCGCCCCCGGCCTGTACGCCGCCCTGGCCCTGAAGGGCTTCTTCCCCTGGGAGGAGCTGAAGACCCTGCGCCACATCGGCAGCCGCCTCCAGGGACACCCCAACATGAACGAGACCCCCGGCGTGGACATGTCCACCGGCTCCCTGGGCCAGGGCGTGTCCGCCGCCGCCGGCATGGCCCTGGCCGCCAAGTACCAGGGGAAGGACTGCCGGATCTACACCCTGCTGGGTGACGGCGAGATCGAGGAGGGCCAGCCCTGGGAGGCCTTCATGTTTGCCCACCAGTATAAGCTGGACAACCTGTGCGTCATCATCGACAATAACAACCTGCAGATCGACGGGAAGATCACCGACGTGATGAGCCCCTACCCCATCCCGGAGAAGCTGCGGGCTTTCGGCTTCCAGGTCCGGGAGATCGACGGCCACGACTTCGAGCAGATGGAGTCCGCCTTTGACGAGGCCAGAGCCACTAAGGGCGTCCCCTTCGCCATCATCATGACCACCATCAAGGGCAAGGGGTCTCCTTCATGGAGGACGTGGCAGGCTGGCACGGTAAGGCCCCCAACGACGAGGAGTACAAGACCGCCATGGACGAGCTGAAAGCCCGCCTGGCAGAAGTGGAGGGGATGTAAGATGGCAGATGTGAAGAAGATCGCGACCCGGGACAGCTATGGCAGCGCGCTGGCTGAGCTGGGCGCCTCCCATCCCGACCTGATCGTGTTCGACGCCGACCTGGCCGGCGCCACCAAGACCGCCGTATTCAAGAAGGCGTTCCCCGACCGCCACTTTAACTGCGGCATCGCCGAGGCGGATATGATGTCTGCTGCCGCCGGCGCCGCCGCCATGGGACTGGTCCCCTTTGCCTCCAGCTTCGCCATGTTTGCCGCCGGCCGCGCCTTTGAGCAGGTGCGCAACTCCATCGGCTACCCCCACCTGAATGTGAAGATCGGTGCCACTCACGGCGGCATCTCCGTGGGCGAGGACGGGGCCTCCCACCAGTGCTGTGAGGACTTCGCCCTGATGCGCACCATCCCCGGCATGGTGGTCATGTCCCCCTCCGACGACGTGGAGGCCCGGGCCATGGTGAAGGCGGCCTATGAGCATGAGGGCCCCGTGTACATGCGCTTCGGCCGCTCCGCCGTGCCGGTGTTCCACGAGGAGGATGGCTTCACCTTCCAGATCGGCAAGGGCGAGGTGCTCATGGACGGCTCCGACGTGGCTATCATCGCCACCGGCCTGCTCTCCTATGAGGCGCTGGAGGCGGGCAAGGCCCTGAAGGAAGCCGGGATCAGCGCCCGGATCATCAACATGGCCACCATCAAGCCTCTGGACGAGGAGCTGGTGCTGAAGGCGGCCCAGGAGTGCGGAAAGATCATCACCTGCGAGGAGCACTCCGTCATCGGCGGCCTGGGTGAGGCGGTGTGCGCCCTGCTCAGCGAGAAGTGCCCCACCCTGGTGCGCCGCATCGGTGTCAACGACGAGTTCGGACACTCCGGCCCCGCCGCCGACCTGCTCAAGCAGTTCGGCCTGAGCGCGGAGCATATCGTGGAGGTCGCCAAGGACTTCTGCGGCAAATAAGTGGACGGCGGCCCCCTGTTCCCCCTCGGGACAGGGGGCTTTTATTGGGCAAAAATATAATTATCGCCAGATAGTGATCATTGCGCCATAGCATTTGCTGTGATCGAGAAAATCGCAATAGCAATAATTTGAAAGGAGCGATTATGGCAAAGCTGATACAGGACCTCAGCATCGGCGGGAACCTGCGGAAGCTGCGGGAGGCCCGGGGGCTGACCCAGGAGGATGTGTGCGCCAGGATGGCACAGCTTGGCAGACCCATGCTCCAGTCCGCCTATTCCCAGATCGAGACCGGGCGGAGAAATCTGTTCGTCAGCGACCTGATTGCCCTGAGGACCGTGCTGAACGCCCAGTACGACGATTTTTTCCGGGGGCTGGTGCCCATCGACCGGTACAAGGATGAGACGCAGACGTGAGAAAACCAGGTGCCGCCCCGGGGGCGGCACCTGGTTTTTTAGTCTTAAAAGGGACCTTTGTCATTTTGCCCGCAGCATCCGGCTGGCGTTGAGGATGGCCAGGACCGAGACGCCCACGTCGGCGAAGACGGCCCACCACATGCCCACATAGCCCAGAGCGGACAGGACCAGCACCAGCCCCTTCACCGCCAGGGCGAAGACGATGTTCTGACGGACGATGGACAGGGTCTTGCGGGCGATGCGCACCGCCTGGGCCAGCTTGGAGAGGTCATCGTCCATAAGCACGATGTCCGCCGCCTCGATGGCCGCATCAGAGCCCAGCGCTCCCATAGCCACACCGATGTCCGCCCGGGAGAGGACGGGGGCATCGTTGATGCCGTCCCCCACAAAAACAAGATTTTCCTTGGGCTGCTTCTGGGCCAGCAGGCGCTCCACCTGGTCCACTTTGTCTCCGGGCAGCAGCTCGGCGTGGAACTCATCCAGACCCAGCTCCCGGGCCACGCCCTCGGCGGCGCTCTGGGCGTCGCCGGTGAGCATGACCGTGCGGCGGACTCCGGCGGCCTTCAGGTCAGAAAGGGCCTGGGTGGCCTCCGGCTTGGGTTGGTCGGAGATGACGATGTGACCGGCGTATTCCCCATCCACCGCCACGTGGATGATGGTGCCCATGTGGCGGCAGCGGTCCTCAAAGGAGATCTGGAACTGGTCCATCAGTTTCTGATTGCCGGCCAGCACGGTCCTGCCATCCACCACGGCCTGGACGCCCCGGCCGGCGATCTCCTTGACGTCGGTGACCCGGGCCGGGTCTGGGGCGGGCCGGCAGGCGGCCTGGATGGACAGAGAGATGGGATGGGTGCTGAAATGCTCCGCCAGGGCGGCCAGCTCCAACAGTTCCTGTTCGCTGAGCTGCTGGGGGTGGATCACCGTGACCTCGAAGGTGCCCCGGGTGAGGGTGCCGGTCTTGTCAAAGACCACGATGCCTGCCCGAGCCAGGGCCTCCAGGTAGTTGCTGCCCTTCACCAGAATGCCATGCTTGGAGGCACCGCCGATGCCGCCGAAGAAGCTGAGGGGGATGGAGATCACCAAGGCGCAGGGGCAGGACACCACCAGGAAGTTCAGCGCTCTGGGGACCCACACGCCCCAGCCTCCCTCAAGCAGCAGGGAGGGGATAACGGCCAGGGCCAGGGCGGCAAAAACCACGGCGGGGGTGTAGTACCGGGCGAATTTAGTGATAAAGTGTTCCGCCTTGGCCTTCTTTTCGCTGGAATTCTCCACCAAGTCCAGGATCTTGGCCACGGTGGATTCCCCAAAGGGCCTGGTGACCCGGACATGGAGCAGGCCGGACAGGTTGACACAGCCGCTGATCACCTCGTCCCCGGCGGCTACGTCCCGGGGAAGGGATTCCCCGGTGAGGGCGGCGGTATCCAGCGCGCTGTTTCCCTGGGTGACTATGCCATCCAGGGGGACCCGCTCGCCGGCCTTGATGACGATGGTGTCTCCCACCGCCACCTCATCCGGGTCCACCTGGACCAGCTGGCCGTCCCGTTCCATATTGGCATAGTCAGGACGGATGTCCATCAGGGCGGCGATGGACTGCCGGCTGCGCCCCACAGCCACGCTCTGGAAGAGCTCGCCCACCTGATAGAAGAGCATGACGGCCACGGCCTCGGGGTACTCCCCGCAGCCGAAAGCGCCGATGGTGGCGATGGACATGAGAAAGTTTTCGTCAAAGACCTGGCCGTTGCGGATGTTCTTCACCGCCCTCCACAGTACATCCCAGCCGATAACAGCATAGGGGATGAGGTAGAGCAGGAGACGGACCACCCCCTGGACGGGGACGGTGTAGAGGAGCAAAAAGAGGACGGCGCTGATTAGGATGCGGGAGAGCATTTTTTTCTGCTTTTTTGTCATGGCGGTTCCCTCCAGAGGCGGGGACAGAGGGGAAACTCCCCTCTGTCCTGTTTTATTTCAACAGGATCTCGCAGTCAGGCTCCACTTTTTTGCAGACCCTGACTGCCTCCTTCACAATCTCATCAAAGCGGGCGTCATCCCCCTCGATGGTCATCTTCTGGGCCATAAAGCTGACGGAGGCGGCGGTGACGCCGTCGATCTTCTGGACGGCGGCCTCCATTTTGGCGGCGCAGTTGGCACAATCCAGGTCTACCAGTTTGAACGTCTTTTTCATCTTCAACACTCCTCAAAACTTTTGATGGGTCATGGTCTCATTACCGCTGAGTCCACCGGGATACAGCTGGACGGGACGGAACACGGTTGGAGGGAGGCACCGCCCCCTCCAGAAAGGCGCAGCAGGCTGGCACGGCGGTCTCCTCCGCCACCGCCCGGCGGTCCCCCTCTTCGGCCAGGGCATAGGCAAACGTGATCCGCAATGAAGGAAAGCCACCGCTCACTCTTCCACGTGTTCCATCCCCTGGCTGATGATGCGGCAGACGTGCTCGTCGGCCAGGGAATAATAGAGGGTCTTGCCATCCCGGCGGAATTTGACCAGCTTGCTGCTCCGCAGGACCCGCAGCTGGTGGGAGATGGCGGACTGGGTCAGTCCCAGCAGATCAGCGATGTCGCACACGCACAGCTCGGACCGGAGCAGGGCGTAGAGGATCTTGATCCGGGTGGAATCCCCGAAGATCTTGAACAGGTCGGCCAAGTCGCTGAGCACCTCATCCGGCGGCAGGACCTGACGGACCTGGTCCACCGCGCCCTGGTGCACCTGGGTGATCTCACAGTGATCGACGAATTCCATAGCGGTCTCCTTTCTAACGTTTAAACATATGAGCGCTTGTTCATATATTATACTATGACAAGGGAGCCCATTTGTCAAGAGGAATTTTTAAATTTTCCAAATACCGGTGGAGATTTGGAAAAAAGGCTGATATAATGAGGGCTGCCCCCGAAAAAGGGCCAAAAACGGACGCCGGGGACAGAATGACGGAGAAAAGGAGCATGTTCCATGAATGAGATGTTGAAGCTGATGCACGACCGACGCAGCACCCGGGCCTACCGTCCCGAGCCGCTGCAGGAGGCGGTGATCCAACAGATCCTGGAGGCCGGCCGTTTCGCGCCCAGCGGGATGAACAAGCAGCTGAACCATTTTTATGTGATCACGGATCCAAATTATTTGGCAGACCTCACCGCTCTGGTCAGCCGCAAGATGGAGAACTACCGGGACAAGGACTTCCGCTATGGAGCCCCGGTGCTGGTTCTGGTGACCAACCAGAAGGAGAGTACCACCTGCGTCCAGGACGCCTCCTGTGCCATGGAGAACATGATGCTGGCCGCCTTCTCCTTAGGAGTAGGCTCCTGCTGGATCAACCAGCTCTACCGCACCCGGGAGGACCGGGAGGTCCAGGAGAAGCTGGCGGAGATCGGCGTGACGCCGGAGGAGATGCCGGTGGCTGCACTGGCCCTGGGCTGGCCCGCCGTGGACTTCCCCGGCCCCCGGGAGAAGACCGGGAACCTGGTGTCTTGGGTCCGCTGAGGCGGGGAACAAAAATTTTTCAGATCAGGGGGAACTTTTTGGGCAGGACCGTCGTCCAATGTAGGGTAAGACGATCCCAGGCGGATCGATCCCCCTAAAAAGGAGTTTGATCTGAAATGATGAAGCATCGCACCTTTGCCCTGTTTTTGGCCCTTGGCCTTTCCCTCTCCCTGCTCTCTGGCTGCGGCCCCAAGGAGAGCGGCAGCACCTCCCAGCCTGGCGGCAGCACCTCCTCCAGCCAGGGGAGCCCCGACGCCTCCCAGCCCGACGTTTCCCTGCCGGATGCCAGCGCCCCGGACACGAGCGCACCGGGGGAGAGCGCACCGGAGGCCCCCCAGCCTCCGGTGGACGAGCCGGAGGCGGTAGCGGCGCTGGCGCTGGATAAATCCGACTTTTCCCTGTTCAAGGCCGGGAGCAGCTATCAGCTGAAGGCCACAGTGTCCGGGGTGGATGCCCCCAAGGTGACCTGGACCTCCAGCGATGAGACGGTGGCGGCCGTGTCCCAGGACGGCACCGTCACCGCAGTGGCCCGGGGCACAGCCACCATCACCGCCGCCGTGGAGGGGACGGAGCTGCGTGCCTCCTGCACCGTCCGCTGCAAGCTGCCGGAGGATCAGCCCGTTTCCGGCGGCGGGAACAGCTCCTCCCAGGGGAGCGGGAATGGAGGCAGCTCCTCCCAGGCGCCGGCGGCGGACCAGACAGACCTGTCCGCTTTTTATACCCAGCTGTCCGGGGACTATGAGTTTCCCTCCTTCATGCAGCAGGCCGACCAGGAGCTGATGGATATCTTCTACCCCGGCCTGAGCGCCGTCTCCTCCCAGCAGATGCTGGTCTATGTGAACCAGATGAGCATGAACATGGGGGAACTGGCCCTGATCGAGGTTACGGACAGCAAGGACGTGGATGGGGTGAAGGCCATCCTCCAGGCCCGGATCGATGGCATGATCAACGGCGGCGCCTGGTATCCCGAGCCCACCCGTATCTGGACCGAATGCTCCCGGGTGGTGTCCAACGGAAACTACATTTTGATGGTGGTCCATGAGCAGTGCGATGCCATCGTAGACGACTTCAACGCGCTCTTTTGAATCTGAAGTACCCATTCCGCAGGCGGGCGAGCTTTCGCCCGCCTGCGCTTTGAGGAGGACTCTCTTATGGTATTTTCCACCCCCCTGTTTCTGTTTGTCTATCTGTCACTGACCTTGCTGCTCTACTATGCGGTCCCGCTGAAGGGGCGGAATTTGGCCCTTCTGGCGGTAAGCCTGTTCTTTTATGCCTGGGGCGAGCGGATCTATGTGGTCATCATGGTAGCTTCCACCCTGATCGACTACACCCATGGGATGCTGGTGGAGCGATGTAAGGCCCGGGGCAACGACCGAGGCGCCCGCTGGGCGGTGGCGTCGTCGGTGTTTTTCAACCTGGCGCTGCTGGGCTTTTTTAAATACTGGGACTTTTTGGCCGCCTCCTTTCAGGCGGTGGGGCTGAACTTCATGCCGGTCCTGAACGTCCATCTGCCCATCGGCATCTCCTTTTACACCTTCCAGACCATGAGCTACACCATCGATGTCTACCGGGGGGACGCCCGGGCCCAGCGGTCGCTGGTCAACTTCGGCACCTTCGTTACCCTGTTCCCCCAGCTGATCGCCGGCCCTATCATCAAATACAAGGATCTGGGAGATCAGATCGACAGCCGGACCTGCACCGTGGAGAAGTTTGCCTCCGGCGTCCAGATGTTCGTCATCGGCCTGGGAAAAAAGGTGCTCATCGCCAACAACGTGGGCATGCTGTGGGAGAGCTACAAGGCCATGGCGCCGGGGGACCTGACCGTGGCCGGGGCCTGGCTGGGCGTGCTGGCCTTTGCCATCCAGATCTACTTTGACTTCTCCGGCTATTCGGATATGGCGGTAGGCTTGGGACGGATGCTGGGCTTTGAGTTCATGCGCAACTTCAACTACCCCTATATCTCCAGGAGCATCACCGAATTCTGGCGGCGGTGGCACATCTCTCTGTCCACCTGGTTCCGGGAGTACCTGTATATTCCTCTGGGGGGCAACCGCTGCTCCAAGGGGCGGTGGGTCCTGAATCTGTTCCTGGTGTGGGCGGCCACCGGCATCTGGCACGGGGCCAGCTGGAACTTCGTGCTCTGGGGATTGTACTTTTGGGTACTGCTGCTGGTGGAGAAATTTGTCCTGCTCCGGTGGCTGAAGCGGGCCCCCGGTGCGGTAGGCCACCTCTACACCCTGTTTTTTGTGCTGGTAAGCTGGACCATCTTTGCCATCGAGGACTTCGGACAGCTGGGGGAGTACCTGAAGGTGATGTTCGGTCTGGGAGGCGTGCCCCTGATCGATGGGGCTTTCAAGTACTACGCGGCCAACTATCTGCCGGTCCTCTGCATCTCTGCCCTGGCTGCCACCCCGCTGGGGGCGGCGGTCTACCGCAGGCTGAATGTCCGCACGGCCCATATCCTGGGGGCGGTACTGATCCTGGCAGGGCTGTTGTTGTGCACTGCCTATCTGGTGGACGGGACCTATAACCCCTTCCTGTACTTCCGGTTCTGAGGAGGAGATATCATGACCAAAGCGTACAGCATTTTTCTCACCGTGCTCTTCACGGTGTTCATCGGGGGCGTCCTGGTGATCAGCGCCCTGCTGCCCAAGGAGGAGTTCTCTGAGATGGAGAACCGCTTCCTCCAGAAGCCGCCGGAGCTGAGCATAGAGACCGTGAAAAATGGGAAATTCATGGAGAATGCAGAGAAGTATGTCAGCGACCACATCGCAGGCCGGGACCTCTGGGTAGCCGCAAAGGCGTGGGGGGAGCGGCTCAGCGGCAAGCAGGAGAACAACGGGGTCTATTTTGCGGCCCAGGACACCCTGATCAACCGAGTGGAGGAGCCTGACGGGGAGACCTGGGAGCAGCTGGACCAGAATCTGGAGTATCTGGACCAGCTGGTGAGCAACGCCGGGGTGCCGGTTTACTTCGGCCTGATCCCCTCCGCCGCCCAGGTGTGGCACGACCGGCTCCCTGACGGGGCCCCCACTGCCGACGAGGCGGCCATCATTGAGACCCTTTACAGCCGGACCGCGGCCCGCACGGTGGATCTGCTCTCCGTCCTCTCCGCCCACAGCGGGGAGGAGCTCTACTACCGCACCGACCACCACTGGACCAGCCTGGGCGCCTATTACGGCTACACCGCCCTGATGGAGGCCATGGGGATGGAGCCGGTGGATCTGGCGGACTATGAGAGGACGACTGTGACCGACCAGTTCTATGGGACCATCTTCTCCGCCTCCGGGGTGCGCTGGGTGGCCCCGGACCGGATCGACACCTACATCCCGGCGGATGGGGTGAAGGTGACCACCTATTTTGACGGGACCCCATCCCAGGGAAGCCTCTATGTGGACAGCTATCTGGAAGTAAAGGACAAATACTCCTACTTTCTGGGGGGTGTCCAGCCCCTGTGCGTGGTGGAGACCGGCCTGACCGACGCCCCCCACCTGCTGCTGATCCGGGACTCCTACTCCGACAGTCTGACCCCCTTCCTGACTCAGAGCTTCTCCCAGATCCACCTGTTTGACCCCAGGTATAACCTGAGCAGCATCCAGGGCTATATCCAGGACAACGGCATCGATGCGGTGGCGGTGCTGTACAGCATCCCCAACTATATCGCCGATGAGTATCAATTCGTGCTGTCCCGCTGATGCCCGGAAGAAAAGGGCACATGAAAATTTGGAAAAACGATTGTAATTTTCCAAAGAATCGTGTACACTAGAGACACGAATCACCGGAAAAGGAGGCATCCCGTTTATGAAGGTCGCCCGTTTCGTACTGAAGATCGTGGCCCTGTCGCTTACCACCGCCGCCGTGGTATGCGCGGTCATCGCCTACTGGGATAAGGTGGCGGAGTTCTGCGGCTGCGCCGGAGAGAAGCTGAGAAAGAAAACCGGCTGTCCCTCCGAGTATGACGACTACGTAGAGGAGTAAAGAAGATCGGCTGAACTTTTCAAGTTCAGCCGATCTTCTTTTGCGCTTGGGAGGGGGCGCATGGCGTGCACACCCCACGGCGGCATTGCGCCTGCCCTGGCAGAACAGGGGGCGGTAGGAAGCTGGCGGGCTCGCAATGCGCGCCCCTACGAAGTGACTGAAGGTGCCATATAAGGGCGGCTCCCAGAGCTGCCCTCAAGCCCCTCCCCCCTCCTGGGGGAAGGTGGCACGGCGTGAGCGGTGACGGATGGGGGGCCTTTCCCCGCGCCGGACCGAAACCGGCGTGAAGGACCAAGTCTGTCCCTGCGCGAGCATCAAGAGAGGACAGTCCTGTAAGACCATGTCCCCATGACGTCCTGCAAAAAACAAAATACTCTCTTCCTCCGCCGCGATAAAAGTCCGGTTTATAGGACTTCTTTTCCGCTATACTGAGAGCACAGAAAACGGAAAGGAGCAAGACAGTATGGATTATAACATCGTATGGGTAAGGGGCCACGTGGAGGTCTACGACTGGGCCGGCCGGTTTTGCTTCTCGGCCGACAATGAACGGGAAGCGCTGGAGGAGCTGGAGCTGACGGCGTAAAAATCACAGTAAAAGAGGCTGTCCATACCCCGGCGGGATGGACAGCCTCTTTTATTGCATGGGTGCAGGGCCGGACAACACCTCAGGAGTCGATGAAGCTGCGGATACGCAGCTTCACCCCCAGCTCAGCGGCGATCTGCCTGCAGGTCTCGATCTCCTCCGAGCTCTTGTCCTTGTCCACAATGGTAAGCACCACATGGGGGACATACCGGGTGGCCTCCCGGGCAAAGTCCAGCATAGCCTGATAGGCCGCCTCTCCCTGAGCAGGATGGCACAGAGCCGTATATTCTGCAGCAGTGACCGCATTGAGGGAGATGGAGAGAGTGTCGATGCGGCCCTTCATCTCGGGCACCACGTCCCGCCCGAGGATCAGGTTTGCGTGGCCGTTGGTATTGATGCGCACAGGTGGCAGCCTTCGGCCGAAACGCTCCTTCAGCTGGTCTACCAGCCAGAGGATATCGTCCAGGCGGTAGGTGGGCTCCCCATAGCCGCAGAAGACGATCTCCCGGTAGGAGCAGACGTCCCGGCTGAGGAAGCTGTCCAGCGCCTCCTCCCGGGTGGGCTCCCGTTCCAGCCAGAGGGAGTCCTCCGTATAAATGGAGCCTTCCTTCCGGCCGTGACGCAGGCAGAATTCGCAGTTGCAGTTGCACTTGTTGGTGAGATTCACATAGAGGGCGTCTTCATACTCGTAGGTTATGGTCATGAGAAAACATCCTTTTTTTAAAATAGCCCAGGGGCCGCCGTTCTGGCGGCCCCTGCTTGATGCGTCACCTTAGGAAATGCCAAAAAACCGCCGGCCATTTTCCAGCGTCACCGCAGCGACCTCCTCCGGGGGGACCCCCTTCACCTGGGCGATGGCCTCTGCCACCAGATGGACATAGCCGGAGTCGTTCCGCTTGCCCCGGAAGGGCTCGGGGGTCAGATAGGGGGAGTCAGTCTCGATCATGATCCGGTCCATAGGGAGCCAGTCGATGACCTCCAGGGCCTTTCGGGCGTTCTTGTAGGTGATGACTCCCGTAAAGGAGAGCATCCACCCAAGCTTGACCAGCACCTTGGCATCCTCCAGGCTGCCGGAATAGCAGTGGTACACCCCGGTGACCTGGGGATGCTCCCGCACGATGGAGAGGCAGTCCTGGTGGGCCTCCCGGTCGTGGACGATAACGGGCAGGCGGAGGGACTGTGCCAGCTCCAGTTGGCGGTGGAACACGTTCTGCTGGAGAGCCCGGGGCGGGTTGTCCTTCCAGTAGTAATCCAGGCCGATCTCTCCGATGGCCCGCACCTTGGGGCGGGAGGCCAGCTGCCGCAGCTCCAGTAGGGTCCCCTCCCCCCATTCTCCGCAGTCGGAGGGGTGGACCCCCACCGCGGCGTAGACATGGGGAAATTCCTCTGCCAGGGCCACCGCGGTGCGGGAGCTTTCCAGGTCGCAGCCCGGGTTGACGATCAGCTCCACCCCCTTCTGGGGCATAGAGGCTAGAAGTTCCTTCCGGTCGGCGTTGAAGGCCCCGGAGTCGTAGTGGGCATGGGTATCAAAATACATGAAATGATTCCTTATTCAGCGGTAAAGTACACCACATACAGATCACCGACGGACTCATCCTCATAGTACTCCTCAAAGCCGAGAGCAAAGTCCTTCTGATCAGAGGGGACCTCAAAGACCAGAGAGCCTTCCGCACTGCCGGCAATGGGAATCTCATACTCATCAGCCAGTTGGGACTCACAATACTGGTTCAGAGGATAGGCAAAGTCCTCATCTCCGTCACCCCAGGCGATCATAAAATCATATTGTCCCATTGGCATGGAATAAGTCTCGGTGTTCTTGATAGTCAAATCGGCCACCACCAGCTTATAGCCGTCCTGGGCAGTGTAACCCTCATGATCGGCGGAGGCCACGGCGCTGTTGACTGTAAAATCAAAGAAAGCGGTGGAAATGGTATCGCCTACATGGTAGGTGCCGTCGCTGCTGCTGGCACTGCCGCCGGAGGAGCTTCCCCCCTCCATGCCGGGGATGGAGCCGCAGGCGGAGAGCAGGAGCAGAATGCTTGCCATAAGGGAAAAAACGATTCTCTTTCTCATAATTACAACACCTCAATTTAATACGTCGTTGCGGGGGAGGATACTGCGCTCATTATACCAGAGGAAGAGAGGGAACGCAAGCATGAACGGGAGAAAGAGAAGATGCTCAAAGTGCTTCCGATAAGTTTAATTTGGAATATTCCTCATCGCTGACCGGCTCACACCATTCATTGCGGGTGCCTTCCCCTGGGACCTCCACTGCCAGATGGATGAACCAGCTGTCCGCTTCCGCCCCATGCCAGTGTTTGACGCCTGCTGGGATATGGACCACGTCCCCGGCACGCAGCGCGCGGGCGGGCTGCCCTTCCTCTTGGTACCACCCCCGGCCGCCAGTGCACAGCAGGATCTGTCCCCCTCCTTTGGAGGCATGGTGGATGTGCCAGTTGTTACGGCAGCCGGGCGCAAAGGTTACGTTGCCGATGGCTACTCCCTGGGTGGAGAGCATATTCAGATAGCTCTGTCCCACAAAATACTGGGCAAAGGCAGTATTCTCACCGCCGCGGTCAAAAATTGTGTGAATGATCTCATGTTTCATGGGGATGTCCTCCTGCATTTTATCCAGTTCCAGGTTTAGTCTGGCCGGGACTGCTGCGACTGGAGATGACGGAGCAGATGCTCCTTGGTCATCAGCCCCTGATCGTACCGTTCGATTTTGTCATTCAGCCGGTCCAGAGAGCGCTGCATCTCCGCCATCCGCTCCACAAGCTGATCGCGCTGTTCTACCAGCAGAGCCTTGCGGGCACCAATGGTCTCATCCCCCTGCTGGAACAGGGCGACATATTCGATCAGAGCCTCGATCTGTACCCCGGCGGAACGCATGCACTTCATCAGCTCGACCCACTGGCAGGACTCTGTATCGTAGTCTCGTATCCCGCTTTTATTGCGGGGAACAGGGGGAACTAGGCCGATTCGTTCATAATAGCGCAGTGTATCTGCGGACAGCTCATATTTTTTGCTGACCTCCGCAATAGTCATAGAAACCGCCTCCTGTTGCAATTAGACAGCGGCTCACGCAGGACCGCCTGATAACAGATTAGCACCTGGAGTCCACTCCATGTCAAGTATCCCCTGAAAATTTTTTGATCCATGGCTGCTGAGAACTGCCGGCAAAGCAGGGGGTTTATCCCGGAGGGAAGTGCCGCAGCGGTGAAATGTAAAAAAGCCAAATGTCTACCAAAAGTCTACCAAAAAAGGGCGGCGGGGGCCTGGAGTTTCAGGGCCTCGCCGCTCCTTCTGTTTTCATGTGTCTACCAAATGTCTACCAGGGAAACTTTTTAGGCGTGATCTCAGGGATTTTTCCCTTGATCTCTCCCTTTTTATAACCAATTCCTCCTGTGTCAGAAGTGTTGTACAGGCATAGTGGGCCGAAATGTTCTAGAAAAGGCCCGGTTTGTCAGAAAACAGCGACTTTTGTCAATATAAAAAGGAGGAATATCCAATGAGAAACCTGAAGCGTGCTCTCAGCCTGGCTCTGGCTTCCGTTATGCTCCTGGGCATGATGGTCGTGGGTTCCAGCGCTAAGGGTATCGACGATTTCACCGACAAGGCCGAGATCGTCAATCAGGATGCCGTGGCGGTCACCTCTGCCATCGGCATGTTCGAGGGCTACGAGGACGGGTCCTTCGGCCCCGAGAACGTAGTCACCCGCGCCGAGATGGCGGTCATCATCTGCACCATGCTGTATGGTGCCGGTGTGAACGTCAACCAGTTCGCGGAGACCAGCGTGTTCACCGACGTCCCCGCCTGGGCGCAGGGCTATGTGAACCTGTGCTCCAGCCTGGGCATCGTGGCCGGCGTGGGCGACGGCAAGTTCGATCCCAACGCCACCGTGACCACCGCGCAGGCCGTGCTGATGCTGTGCCGCGCCCTGGGCTACTTCCAGAGCGCCGCTGACTTCGGCAGTGACTGGATGCTGGCCGCCACCGCCAAGGGCACCGCTCTGGGCCTGTACGGCGACCTGAAGCTCACCGCCAACGCCGGGCTGACCCGCGACAACGTGGCTGAGCTGGTGTTCAACGCCCTGACCAAGGCCGTGCCCGTTCAGTACAACGAGCTGCTGGGTGTGTACTACAACGAGAACCAGGGCATCATCTACTCCCTGGAGTTCAACTACCTGCAGACTCTGGGCTACAAGAACTTCGACCTGGTGTACCGCACCGACACCGAGACCATCTACGGCCGTCCCGCCACCACCTGGGGCACCGGCACCTACAACGTCAAGACCGAGGCCGGCAGCACCAGCAAGACCGATAATCTGACCGAGAACGGCGGCCTGATCGCCTCCAAGGTCCGCATGCTGGACAAGGACGAGATCATTACTGTTCCCAACGCCCCCACCTACACCTATACTTCCGGCCAGGACATCGACGAGGTCTACAAGGACCTGGGCAAGTCTGTGTGCACCCTGCGCGACAATGCCAAGGACGAGGGCTACACCTGGACTGCCTATGTCAACGGCAAGGAAGATAAGGACGTGGATGACAACATCCCCACCTCCAAGGACGACTCCACCTGGAAGTACACCGGCAAGGGCACCGTCACCGAGATCTACATCGACGACGCCGACGCCACTGTGACCGTGGTCGAGATCAATTACTATCTGGGCCAGGTCTCCAAGGTGAAGAGTGATTCCAAGGGCGAGTATGTCACCGTGAAGGCCATCTCCACCGAGCCCAAGCTGGACGACAACGACTTCTATGCCGAGGGCTATGAGGAGGACGACTACGTTGTCTTCACCGTGGACTACAACGAGGACGAGGACTTCTACATCTGCGAGCTGATGGCTCCCGAGACCGTCAACGGCGAGGTCACCCGCGTGGAAAAGGATAAGGACGCCGAGACCGGCAAGGGCGAGACCGGCGAGACCTATCTGAAGCTGGCCGATGGTGCCAAGTACAGCTACTCCGGCGACGGCCACATCGTCTATGATCTGGACGACGACAACGTGAAGGCCCACCCCGCTCTGAACGAGCAGTACACCCTGTATCTGGATCCCAACGGCTATGTGCTGGGCTTCGTGCAGGAGACCGGCAGCACCCAGTACCTGTACGTGAAGGACTCCGACGAGGAGCTGCGTGACTGGGTCGCCAAGGTCGTTCTGGCTGACGCCACCTCTGTCAAGGCCGACCTGGACGATGAGTACAAGGACGGCAAGAAAAAGGTCAAGATCGAGTGGATCGATGAAGACGGTGATTCCACTAACATCGGCAAGGACCGTACCAACATCGACGAGAAGGTCTGGGCTTACACCGTGGGTGAGGACAAGATCTACACCCTGAAGGCTGTGGATTCCAAGACCATGACCAACGCCGAGATCAACAACGGCAAGGCCTATATCTCCGACGGCAAGAACGACTTCATCGTGGACAAGAAGACCGTGTTTGTGGACGTGGAGGGCGAGACCGCCTATACCGGCTACAATGAGGTGCCCGATGTGGACAATGCCACCCTGGCCTATGTGCTGAGCACCAAGAACGGCAATGTGGCTGAGATCGTCTTCATCGTGGACGGCGATGTTTATGACAGCGCCAGCACCTACTTCATGCTCAGCAAGACCACCCGCGAGTCCCTGAAGTACGACGGCGACTACTACTGGGAGTACACCAACGCCTATGTCAACGGCGTGAAGCAGTCCGTGTACGTGGACCAGGATCTGGGCGCCCTGGAGGTCGGCCATCTGTACAAGGCCACCAAGACCGTGGATGAGAAGTACATCACCGGCATTGAGGATGTGGAGCTGAAGGACAACACCGTCAACGCCCGCGGCGACGGCGCCTTCTGGCTGACCACCGTGGAGGATGCCAAGATGAAGTATGACGTGGACGACGACACTGTCTTTGTCTATGTGGATGTGGAGCCCAAGAACGGTGAGAATCTGTCCAAGGGCTACGACTACACCATTACCGACGGCGATGTGAAGAACATGTATGTGGGCTCTGAGACTGAGACCTATGACGGTGTGAAGTTTGAGTATAAGACCTATGTCACCGTTGTGAAGGACAGCAACGACCACAACACCGCGGATCTCGTCTACATTATCCACAAGCCCGTGCCCCCCGCCACCTATGACATCACCGTCAAGGTGAACGGCGTGGAGGACACTAAGCTGTCCCTGAAGGACAAAGAGGCCGGCACCTACACCGTGGAGTACACTCTGCCTGCTGGCCAGAATCTGACCAGTGTCACTGGCGGCACCTACACTGTGGACGGCCAGAAGGTCACCATTACTGTTCCTGTGACCAACGCCGACGTCACCGTGGAGATCACCACCGACAAGGCTCCCGCTGTGTACACCCTGACTCTGAAGGGCAACCTGATGGATACCACCAAACCTGCCACTGTCTGGACTGGTGCCAGCACCGAGATCGAGGGCACCCCGATCAAGGAGTTCGGTAAGGTTACCGCCGTGGAGTATAAGGTCCCTGAGAACGCCGCTGTGACCATCATGGATGGTGACATTACTGATGTGGGCACTGTGCGCATTAACGGTATCCTGATCGATACCAATGCTGGCGAGCTGACTTTCACCATGAGTGATGATCTGACCCTGACTGGCGCGCCTACTGCGGGAGCTGCGGTGTTTACTCTTACCGCTGGCGAAGGTATCGTCCTGAAGGACGCTGACGGCAACGAGATCACCGGTCCTGTGGCCAGCGGAACTCAGGTGACCGTGGAGTCTGAGACTGGTTACTATCTCCAGGACAAGGTGGCTGGTGCTGGTGTTGCTGATACCACCAAGGTCACTGTTTCCGCTAACACAGCCGTGTACGCCGCGTCCAAGGTCGAGCTGAAGCAGGGTGCTGCTGCCACCTATGGCACGAGCAACACATCTGTCACTGACGGCAACTATGTTGCACTGGGTACTGAGCTGAAGGTCACTGCCGCCGGCAAGTCTGGTGTTGTTGTGGGTACAACTGGCGACGCCATCACTACCTACGTTGTGACTAAGGACGATGTCGTTCTGAACGGCGCTTGGAAGGTCGAGCTGACCGATGTGACCGCGACGATCAGCGGCAAGGCTATCGGGGCCTATGTGGCTGACGGTCAGACCCTGACTGCGACCGTGGCCACCGGCGCCGGGACCAGTGTCATTGAGGTCAAGGGCAACAACAAGTTTGCCACTACCGCTTTCACCACCGGAACTGTGAGCGCGGACCTGGAACTGGCTGCTGCCACCTCCGTTAAGGTCGGTAATGGCAGCGGCGAGGTGACTTATGAGGGCTCCAACGGCAAGGATATTGAGGTCCTGGCTGCAAACGCCAACACCACCGCTTACGTGATGCCCGGCACCGTGCTGACCGTTAAGAATGCTGGCACCATTACCGGTGCTGACGATGTCACTGCCGAGGGTGTTTTCCAGACCTTTACTGTTGGCACTGTTGCGATTGAAATCGAAAATCCCTGATTTGACGCAGGTCAAGATCTAATAAGGGAAACCCCGGACCCAAATGGGTCCGGGGTCCCTTTTTACTTGCTTCGGACCTGTTCCTCTTACACGGTGCAAACGGGAGGACCAGGGGGAAACGTTACCCCTGCCTGCCAAGGCCCGGGACGCCAGGCGCAAAGCCGGAACAGCGCATTGACCCAAATGACGCAGGGCATCAGCGGCAGCGGCGCGAGACGCTGGTCAGTGCGAAAGCCTTGCCGCGCCGCTCAGGTCCAGGAGATCTCCGCTCGGTGTCTCCTGTACCGGGGGCCGGGAGCGTCCCCCGGCGTCTCTTTGGTCCCTTTCTGGACGTTCAGAAAGGGACCCGACCCGCAGGGCGGGCACCTCCCGCCTTAGAAAAAGGTCAGGCAATAGTCGTACACCTTCATCTCCCCTCCGCTCCCACAGGTCAGCTCCAGCTGAATCTGAGCGGCTCCGCTGCCTTTCCCCTCCCATAGAAATTCATATTCTGAGCACCGTATCCCAGTGACGGTCTTATCTCTGCCCGCCCGGTGTAGCGGGAGCTCCTGACCGTTCAGCCGGGGCTGGACCGTGCCGCCGCTGAAATGTACCCACATCCGGGCCTGCGTCCAATCGGAGCTGCCCAGAGACAGAGGAAGTGTGGTGATTCCTCCGGTGCTTCCAGTGCCGTCCAGGCAGAGCACGCCCGCCCGGATCTCTGCACTTCCGCTCAGCGTGAGGTCCTCTGGGTGGAGAAACGCCTCATAGAGCATGGCCCTCTGTCCCAGATACTGCCCACGGTCCAGCAGGTCCAGGATTGCCAGCTGTCCTATATAGTAGGCCAGCTGGGGCACCGCCCGCACCAGCGGCTGCACCTGCTCCGCCAGGGCGTGGAGCGCCCCGTCGATCTTGGCGTTGTCGGAGTTGAAGTCCACCCGCTCCACCTTGTCCGCGGCCTCCCACTGGGAGAGCCCATAATACTGCGTCTGTCCCCTTGCCATAAAAAATCCCTCCTGTCCTGACTGGGCCCGGCAGATCCGGACCCGCTCAAAACCGGAGGGAAAGAGCTTTTTGTGAGACGTTTCAATACAAATTATGGAAGTAAAGCAGAACTATGCCTATTTCTGCCCCGCCTGTGCAGGATGTCCAGGGATCATGGAGGCGGCCTATCCTGCGTGAGAGGCGCCACTTCCCAGATACACGTCCCCGGAAATGATGTGATCCAATTTTATTCCGCCGCCTGCGGGTGCAGGAACTCCTTGCGGGACGGCTCTTTCCACAAGCTGACCGGGCCCGCTCCTTTGGAGCGGGCCCGGTGTCCGGCCTGTCTTTTCAGTCTTTGAGGCTCTCGGCCCAGGCGGCGTACTTGGCCACCTTTCCGTCGCACTCCTCCTTGTCGGCGCCGTTGGCCAGGATATAGACCTTGACCTTGGGCTCGGTGCCGGAGGGACGGACGATCAGGCTGGTGCCGTCGGCCATCTCATAGCGCAGGACGTTGGAACCGGTGAGCTCCATCTGAGACCTGGCGCCGGTCGCTGTCTCCACCACGCTGCCGTCCTTGTAGTCCTTCTGCTGCTTTACCGCCACGCCGGCGATCTCCGCCGGGGGCTGCTCCCGCAGGCCGGCCATCAGGTCAGCCATCTTCTTCAGCCCGTCCAGGCCGGGCATGACCAGGTTCATGGTGCGCTCGCCATAGTAGCCGTATTTCTTGAACAGGGCCTGGAGGGCGTCATACAGGGTCATGCCCTGGGAGGCATACCAGGCCGCCATCTCGGTCAGCTCCACCGAGGCGGAGACGGCGTCCTTGTCCCGGACATAGTCCCCCAGCATGTAGCCGTAGGACTCCTCATAAGAGAAGATGACCTTCCCCGCACCGGAGCTCTCCAGCTCGTCCTTCTTCTCCGCCAGGAACTTGAAGCCGGTGAAGGTGTCATAGCACTGCAGGCCGTTGACCTCGGCCACCTTGCGGGCCATCTCGGTGGTGACGATGGTCTTGAGGGCCACGGGCTTGTCGGGCATCTTGCCGGTGCGGCGCTTGGCCCCGATCAGGTAGTCCAGCAGCAGCACGCCGGTCTGGTTGCCGGAGATGACCACGAAGTCGTCCTCCTTGGTGCGCACCATGATGCCCACCCGGTCGGCGTCCGGGTCAGAGCCCAGGATGAAGTCCGCGCCGTGCTCCTTGGCCAGCTCCACCGCCAGATAGAACCCCTCCGGGTTCTCCGGGTTGGGGGAGACCACAGTGGGGAAATCGCCGTCGATGACCATCTGCTGGGGCACGCAGATCACGTGCTTCATGCCCAGGCGCTTGAGGGCCTCGGGGATCAGCTTATAGCCGGTGCCGTGGAAGGGGGTGTACACCATGGTGAAGGTGTCCGCCATCTGCTCCACCACCGCCTTGTCGTTCACCTGCTCCATCACGTTGGCCAGGAACTTCTCGTCCGTCTCCGCCCCCATCAGCGTAATCCTGCCCTGGGCCACGGCCTGGTCATAGTCCATAGTCTTGACGCAGTCGAACACGTCCAGCTCCTTCATCTTCCGGGCCACCTCGTCGGCGTGCTTGGGGGGCAGCTGGGCACCGTCCTGCCAGTAGACCTTGTAGCCGTTGTACTCCTTGGGGTTGTGACTGGCGGTGACGTTGATACCGGCGATGCAGCCGTACTCCCGCACCGCGAAGGACAGCTCCGGGGTGGGACGCAGGGACTCGAACAGGCGCACGGGGATGCCGTTGCCCGCCATGACGCAGGCGGCCTCCCGGGCAAAGACGTCGGAGTTGTTGCGGCAGTCGAAGCAGACGGCCACCCCCCTGGCGGCGGCCTGGGGCCCCTCCTCCAGGATGACCTGGGCAAAGGCCTGGGTGGCGTGGCGGATGACATGGACATTCATCCGGTACAGCCCCACCCCCATGGTGCCCCGCAGGCCCGCGGTGCCGAAGGAAAGCTGATCAAAAAAGCGGGATTCGATCTCCTTGTCATCGCCCTGGATGGATGCCAGCTCTGCCTTCTCGGCGGCCGAGAGGGCCGGGCTGTTCAGCCATGCATGATAAGCATCAAGATAGGACATATCGTAGGACCTCCAATCAATAAAATCCGCTGGGACATGCTGTTGTGGACATTGTACCACAGGCAGGCATGAATTTCCAGCGGATTTTTGGACGGATCCACGGTGAGCATGTTTTCAGGCCCGGGACCCTGTCATTTGTGGTAGCTGGAGCCCTCCCGGATCTTGAAGGCCCGGTAGAGCTGTTCCAGCAGCATGACCCGGGCCAGGTGGTGGGGGAAGGTCATGGGGGACATGGACAGTTTGACCCAGGACTCCCCCTTCAGGCGCTCCGCCAGGCCGTAGGAGCCGCCGATGACAAAGGCCAGGTGCTTGGCGGAGCTGTGCTCCCAGGTCCCCACCAAAGCGGACAGCTCCTCGCTGGAGCGCAGCCTGCCCTCCACGCACAGGCACACCAGGCTGGTGCTGGGGGGCAGCTTGGCCCGGATGGCCTGGCTCTCCTTCTCCAGGGCGGCGTCGATCTGCGCCTGAGAGGGGTCCTGGGGCAGCTTCTCCTCAGGCAGCTCCACCAGGGTGAGCCTGCAGTAGGGGGACAGGCGCTTGATGTATTCGGCACAGGCCTCCTGATAGAACTTCTCCTTCAGCTTGCCCACACAGATCAGATAGACGCTCAGCACAGGGATGCCTCCCTTGCCGGAAAGGCCCGGAGAGCTCCGCCCCGCTCCAGCCGGTACAGCGCCCCGCACTCCGACCGGGGGGCTACCGCCAGGGTGATGTCCTCCTCCGGCCGCACCCCCAGGGCGGACAGGCGGCGGGAGACCACCTCTCGGGCCCGGGCTGGGGTATTGTTCTCGGAGGACAGGTGGGCCAGCAGGATGGTCCGGGTCCCGGCCAGGGCAGCCCGGCCGGCCAGCTCGGCCCCCGCCTCATTGGACAGGTGGCCGAAGTCCCCCAGGATGCGCTGCTTCAGGGCGTAGGGATAGGGGCCGGAGCGGACCCAGTCCTCGTCGTGATTGGTCTCACACACCAGCAGGTCCGCCCCCCGCGCCGCATCCCACACCTGGGGCGTCAGGTGGCCCAGATCGGTGGCCAAGGCCATCCGCGCCCCGCCGCCGGTGACGGCGTAACCCACACTGCCCGCGGCGTCGTGGGGGGTGGAGAAGGACTCCACCCACAATTCCCCCAGCTGGAAGCCAGTGCCGGCCTCCAGCGCCCGGCCCAGCCGCGCCAGTGCTGGGACTTTTCGCTCCAGGCGGTCCAGAGTGGGGGCGGTGGCGTAAACGGGCACCCCCAGCTGCTTGGTCAGGGTGGCCAGACCGGAGACGTGGTCGGTGTGCTCGTGGGTGACCAGCACCGCGCTGAGCCGGGTGGGATCGGCCCCCAGCGCCTTCAGGGCAGAGGTGATCCGGCGGGCGGAGATGCCCGCGTCCAGCAAAACATAAGTAGAGCCGCAGCAGATCAGCAGGGAATTCCCGCTGGAGCCGCTGGCCAGAGTACACACTTCCATGTGCCGCCTCCCGGAGAAAGAGTGGCGCCCCCCAGGGCGCGAAAACGGGCGGCGGCAGATCGCCGCCGCCCGGAGCATGTGCAAAGGTCAGCCCGCCTGGGTCTGGGCCTCGTCGTCGGGCAGGAAGAGCACCTGGATCTTGGCCCCCACGCCGGACAGCTTCTCCACCAGGGTCTCGTAGCCCCGCTCGATGTGGTACACCCCGTCGATCTCCGTGGTGCCCTGGGCAGCCAGACCGGCGATCACCATGGCTGCCCCGGCCCGCAGGTCACAGGCGTGGACCGGCGCGCCGGTCAGGGCGGGGACCCCCTCGATGACGGCCACCTTGCCGTCCACCTGGATCTTGGCCCCCATGCGGCGGAACTCGTCCACATAGCGGTAGCGGTTGTCCCACACGCCCTCGGTGAGCACGCTGGTCCCCTGGGCCAGGCACAGGACCGCGGCGATCTGGGGCTGCATGTCAGTGGGAAAGCCGGGATAGGGCATGGTCTTCACATTGGTGCGGGTGATGGGGCCGGAGCGGCGGACCAGCACCGCGTCGTCCTGCTCCTCCACATCCACCCCCATCTCCACCAGCTTGGCGCTGATGCAGTCCAGATGCTTGGGGATGACGTTCTTCACCAGCAGCTCGCCCCCGGCGGCAGCCACCGCGGCCATATAGGTGCCCGCCTCGATCTGGTCGGGGATGATGGAGTAGGAGCCGCCCCGCAGGCGCTGGACGCCCCGCACCTTGATGACGTCGGTGCCGGCGCCCATGATGTCGGCCCCCATGGAGTTGAGGAAGTTGGCCAGGTCCACGATATGGGGCTCCTTGGCGGCGTTCTCGATAACGGTCATGCCCTCCGCCAGGGCGGCGGCCAGCATGATGTTCATAGTGGCGCCCACGGAGACGATGTCCAGATAGACCTGCCCGCCGGCCAGGCAGCCCCGGCCGGGGACCTGGGCATAGATCAGGCCGTTGCGCACGTCCACCTCGGCCCCCATGGCCACAAAGCCCTTGATGTGCTGGTCGATGGGCCGTCCGCCCAGATTGCACCCGCCGGGCAGGGGCACCTCTGCCCAGCCGAAGCGGCCCAGCAGGGCCCCCACCAGATAATAGCTGGCTCGGATCTTCCGGGCCAGCTCATAGGGGACCTGACGGTTCCGAATGTGGGAACAGTCGATCTCCACCGTGGTGCGGTTGATGGTGCGCACGTCCGCCCCCAGCTCCCGGAGGATCTGGAGGATCAGGGTCACATCGCTGATCTGGGGAACATTTTCAATGCGGCAGACCCCGTCCACCAGCAGGGCGGCGGGGATGATGGCGACAGCGGCGTTCTTGGCTCCGCTGATCTCAATGGTTCCATGGAGCGGATGTCCGCCCTCAATCAAATATTTGGTCAAAGCTGCACCCTCTTCAAACGTAATGAGGTCCTTATGTCTATACGGCAAAATGCCATAAGTAGTCCAAACAGGTCCCGCCTGTGGGCGGTCTGATACAACTATATTGTAACACTATTATATCCAAAAGGCAAATAAAATTACATTTGCGTGAAAAGTGTGTAAAATCGGTCCAAAGGCCGGAAACATTTTCCCGATTCTTAAACAGAATCCACAAAGGGACCATCCTGGCTGCCGGAAAAGCGGGCCCTGGCCCGGGGGAGCAGCTGGTCCAGGCTGGACTCCTCCTGCCGCTCCAGCAGGTCGCCGATGAGCTGATTGGACACCAGAAAGCCCTTGGGCGTCAGCCGCCACCGGCCGCCGGCCTGCTCCGCCCAGCCCTGGGCCTGGAACTGGCGGAGCCGGGTCTCCAGGGGGGCAAAGTCCATGAAATAGGCGCTGCGGTACTCCCACTCCTCGACGCCCTGGGCGGTACGCAGCCGGAGCATCAGGTACTCGCCCCCCCGCTCCCGCTGGGGGATGAGCTCCTCGCTGTCGATGATCTCCCCGCCCTTGAGCACGCCGTCGATGTACCGGTCCAGGTCCCGGACAAAGGAGTACCGCCGCCCGCCGAAGTCGGAGTGGGCGCCGGGGCCGAAGCCGATATAGGGCCGGGTGAGCCAGTAGCGCAGATTGTGCCGGGACTCATAGCCCGGCTTGGCGAAGTTGGAGATCTCATACTGGGGGTAGCCGGCCCGCTCCAGCCGGCCCACGGTCCAGAGGTACAGGTCTGCCTGCTGGTCGTCGTCGGGCAGGATCTCCCCCTCCGCCGCCCGGCGGGCCAGAGGGGTGCCCTCCTCCACCTTCAGTCCGTAGCAGGACAGGTGCTGGGGGATCAGGGACAGGGCGTGCTCCACCGTAGCCTTCCAGCTGTCCATGGTTTGGCCGGGCAGGCCGTAGATCAGATCCAGAGAGATGTTGTTCAGCTTGGCCTTCCGGGCGGCCGCCACCGCCTCGTCCACCTGTCGGACGGTGTGGGGGCGGTGGACGGACTCCAGCTCCTGGGGGCAGCCGGACTGCATCCCCAGGGACAGGCGGTTGACCCCCGCCTTCCGCAGGCGGCGCAGGGCACGCAGGTCCATGCTGTCAGGGTTTGCCTCCACCGTGATCTCTGCGTCCTTCTCCACCTGAAAAAGCTTGCTCAGGACGGAGAGCAGCTCCTGGATGCGCCGGGCCCCGTACCAGCTGGGGGTGCCCCCGCCGAAATAGATGGTGTCTACCGGGATGCCCTGGGCCAGGGGCGCAGTCTCCCGGATGTGGGCCAGCAGCGCCTTCTGATAGGCGTCCATCCGGTCCTCCCGCCCCGCCAGGGAGTAGAAGTCGCAGTAGTCGCACTTGCTCCGGCAGAAGGGGATATGGATGTAAATGCCCAGCTTGTCCGCCTGTCCGGTCTGTCTCTGTCTCATGGGGCCGCCCTCCTTATGATCTCAAAGGTATTATAGCGGAGCTGAGCCCAGTTGCAAGGGGCAGGCAGAAATTTTGTGGACCCGGACAGGGCAGGCGGCGGAAGGGAGGGCACTTTTTCATCAAATATGCCCCGCCGCCGGGGCTGGCATGAAAGGGCGGTCCCGCCCTGCGGGGCGGGACCCTTTTGGGAGCATCCTGCGGATGGAGGCGGGCGGGGCAAGCTCTTCCCTCCTCCGCCCCAGAAGTGCTCCAAGATCTGGTCCCCAGAAAAAAGAAGGGCAAAATAGTAAAGCCTGCTTGACACAAAATGTAAAGCGTGCTATACTCTAGATGTAAAGCAAGCTAAACATTTTTGCGTGAGGAGGACCGCCGTGAAAAACCGCATCGCTCAGCTCCGAAAGGAGCGGCGCATCACCCAGGAGGAGCTGGCCGACGCTGTGGAGGTCACCCGGCAGACCATCATCTCCCTGGAAAACGGGCGCTACAACGCCTCGCTGCTGCTGGCCCACAAGATCGCCAAATATTTCGGGAGCTCCATTGAGGAGATATTTCTGTTCGAGGAGGAAGAGACATGAAGAAGCTGAAACCGATCCTGCTCGCCGCCGCCGCGCTGGGCGGGCTGGCCCTGATGGCGGCGGCCGCCCTGCTGGATCTGCCCGGCGGGATCACCGGCCTGATGTGCGGCATGGGCGGAGCCCTGCTGGGCCTGGGGGGCTCCAGCGTGATCATGGGCGCCGTGGAGCGGCACATGTCCCCCCAGGAGCGGAAGGAGCTCCAGCGCAGCGAGACCGACGAGCGCAACATCGCCATCCGGGAGAAGGCCGCTCAGTCCAGCTGGTACTGGACCCTGTACCTGCTGTGGGTCCCCTTTGTGATCTCTCTGGTGCGGGAGGAGACGCTTTGGATCCTTCTCTCCTCCGCCGTAACGGTCCTCCACTGCGTCTTTTATATGGTCAATATGGGCCGCTGGGCCAAAAAGCTGTAAGGAGGAAAAATCATGCTCATAAAAACGACCGGACGGGGCCCTGACTATGGAAAAAATCTGATCCAGCGCCGCTGGGCATTCCTCGCCCTCCTGGCGGTGGGCGCGACGGGCCTGGTGTGCTATTTCTTCCTGGTGCCCGGCAGCGGCATCAGCGGCCACGCCCGAGGCTTTTATCTGGGGGGCGCCAGCGGCATCACCGGCGCCGCACTGGCCAACCTGCTGCGCAACGAGTGGATGCTCCGCCACCCGGAGCGGTGGAAAAAGGCCAGGATTCAGGAGACCGACGAGCGCAGCCAGCGTCTCACCGCCCAGGCGGCCCAGCTGGCGGGGGTGGCGACATTTTTTCTCCAGGCCCTGGCCGCCTTTGTCCTGGTGGCAGTGGACCCGATGCTGGTGAAGGTGCTGCTGGGCTCCATGCTGGCCTACATCCTGTTCTTCCTCGGCGCCCGGGCCGCCCTGGCCCGGCGGCGGTGAGAACTTTATCCCGGAAAGGAGGAAGCCCTGTGTCCCATCCAAACCCAATCCCACCCATGACGGAGGAGGAGCGCGCCGCCTTCCGGTCCTTCCTGCTCCGCCGCTACGTCCTCAGCATCCTGGCCCTGGTCCTGGGCATCGCCGGGGCGGTGCTGCTCCTCCGCCGGGGTGTTGACGGGCCGCCCCTGATGGAGGCCGTCTGGGTCTGCCTGTTTGTCCTCTCCGGCGGGACCGCCGTGCTGGGGGGCAGGGCCTGGGGCCGGTATCAGACTCTGCTCACAGAGCCGGAGGCCATGGAGCGGACCTGGCAGGCCCGCAGAGCCGGCCCCCAGACGGAGGCCGACCAGTCCTACCGCCGTGATGTGAGCCGGTCGGGCCGTCTGGGCCTCCTGCTCCTGGCCGCCGCCCTGCTGCTCCTGCTCCTGGGCATTCCCCTTCAGGCCCAACTCACCGGGAGGGCGGCGGATGTGTATGGCCAGGTGATCTTCTGCCTGTTTCTGGTCGGCTTCAGCATGATGGCGGAGAGCTGGCACACCCTCGCCCGGCCGGAGGAGCTGCGCTCCGCCCGGGTGGCCCGCGACGACGAGCGCAGCCAGGAGATCGAGCTCCGGGCCGTGTGGAAGGCTGCCCGGGCTACCCAGACCGCCCTGTTCCTCGGTCTCCTGGCGGCCGGATGGCTCGGCTGGTCGGATGTGTCCCTGACCCTGTCCATCGTGCTGTTTTTCTACTTTTCCGCTCTGGCCGTCTTCCGCGCCCGGCTGTCCAAGCGGATGTGAGGGTGGCGGGATGGAACAGATACAGAGGAAGACCCGCCGCCTGGAGCTGGTCCTGGGGCCGGAGGACGGGGGCGTCAAGGTGGACACCCTGCTGCGGCGGAGGCTGCACCTGTCCGGCACGGTGATCCGCCGGATCAAGTGGCTCCCCGACGGCATCCTGGTGGACGGGGCCCGGGTGAATACCGCCTTCCGCCCCCGGGAGGGACAGACTCTGTCCGTCCGCCTGTCCGACCCGGAGCGGCGCAGCGGCATCCTGCCCGCCCCGGGTCCCCTGGATATCGTGTACGAGGACGGGGACCTGCTGATCCTGAACAAGGCCCCGGGGGTTCCGGTCCACCCCGGCCCCGGACATTTTAATGATACGATAGGTAATTTTTTGCTGAATTATTACAATTCGGAGGGAATTGAAGGAGATTTCCACCCCGTCCACCGGCTGGACCGGGGGACCTCCGGGCTGATGGCAGTGGCCAAGCACCCCCACGCCCAGGAGGTGCTGAAGGGGCAGCTCCACACCCCCGCCTTCCGCCGTGTCTATCTGGCGGTGTGCGACGGCGGGCCTCAGCCCCCCTCCGGTGTGGTAGACGCCCCGCTGGGGCCCCGGGAGGGCTCCCTGGTGGAGCAGATGGTCCGCCACGACGGCAAGGACGCCCGCACACGGTATGAGACCCTGTCCCGCTCCGGGGGGCGTTCCCTGGTCCGTCTGGAGCTGGACACCGGGCGCACCCACCAGATCCGGGTCCACATGGCCTCTCTGGGCTGCCCCTTGACAGGAGATTTCCTTTACGGGTACGAGGACCGTTCCCTGATCTCCCGCCCTGCCCTCCACTCCGCCCAGCTGTCCCTCCGGCAGCCCGTCACTGGGCAGGAGCTGTCCTTTACCCTCCCCCTTCCGGAGGATATGGCGCGCCTGCTGACCCATCAGAAAGGAGAGAAGGAGCCGTGAATGTGATCCGGCGCTGGATCACCCAGCCCAACGCCCTGCTCCGGGCGGCAGCTTTGTTCGGGGCAGGCATGGCCCTGACGCTGGCGGCGGCCTGCCTCAGCTGGCCTCTGCTCCCAGAGGGGCTCCTGAAAAACGCCAATCCCCTGTGGAACTGGGCGGTCTCCTCCCGCCCCCTTGTGGGCGGGCTCCAGATCTTCGGGTTCAACCTGATCTTTGCCTGCGTCCTCGTGGGGGCCAACCTCTTCGCCAGGGGACCGCAGGGGGGTCCCCTGATCCCCTGCGGCTACTCCTGTCTCCTCCTGCTGTTCCTGCTCTATGGGCTGATGGTGGGCACCTGGTCCTTCCAAATGGGCGGAGAAGCGCCCCCTTTCGCGGCCCGGCTGCTGCGCATGCTCCATATCAGCGAGGCCTCCGGCATGGTGGAGATGTCCGCCTTCTGCTGCATCGCCTCGGGAACGGCGGACATCTTTTTCGTCCAGACCCTGGGGGGCCGGACCACCGCCGGACGGCTGCGGGATATCCGCCTGTCCCGTCAGGATGGGCTGGTCCTTGCTTTGGGCTTCCTGCTCCTGTTCGCCGCCGCCATGATCGAGGCGGCCAGCATCCTCCGCCTGACCTGAACACAGGGCCCGGGATCAAAAATGATTCCGGGCCCCTCCCTTTTACCCTTTAGACTGATTTTGGGTATAAATAACCTCCCTATTACAATGTATTTACGGTTGAAGGCACGGCAGCCAGCCGTGTCTTTTTCCGCATCGTTGCCTAAGCTGTTAGAATGAGAGAGTCTTGGCCTGATGTATACCTCCAAGGACCAGCGCGTCCGTGACGAAGTCCGTCAGCCGGCCTCTCATTCGCAGCGTTCGATTTATGCAGGTTGAGCCACCTCCTTGGTGCGCCCGTGTCATCAAATAGATTGGATCGGCAATGGTGGAATGGCTGGTCGCCAAAACAAATCCATGATGAGGAGCGATCAATATGAACAATGTGGCAGGGATCGATGTTTCCAAAGGAAAGAGCATGGTATCCGTTCTCCGCCCTTTTGGAGAAGTGGTAGCAAAACCATTTTCTATTGGTCACACCGGCAGTGAACTCAAGGAGCTGGCAGACTACTTGAAAAGCCTGGACGGTGAGACACGAGTAGTCATGGAGCATACCGGACGGTACTATGAGCCGGTAGCCCGTTTTCTTCATGAGGAGGGCGTCTTTGTCAGCGCAGTCAATCCGAAGCTTATCAAAGACTACGGGAACAACACCCTGCGAAAAGTGAAAACAGACAAGGCAGATGCCCGGAAGATTGCCCGCTATGGGCTTGACAACTGGGCAGAATTGCGCCAACATACACCCATGGATACGATTCGAATGCAACTGAAAACGCTGAACCGGCAGCAGAGTCTATACGCTAAGACTAAGACGATGATGAAAAACAACCTCATCGCCCTTCTTGACCAGACCTATCCCGGCGTCAACGCCCTATTTGACAGCCCTGTCCGTGAGGACGGCAGCCAGAAGTGGGTGGACTTTGCCACGGCCTTTTGGCATGTGGACTGTGTGCGAAACATGAGCCTCACTGCCTTTGCCGAGCGTTACCGTAAGTGGTGTAAACGGCATGGCTACAACTTCAGCCAGAGCAAAGCCGTTGAGGTCCACACCGGAGCACAGGACCTGATTGCCATGCTCCCCAAGGACGCTCTGACCAAAACCATGGTCCGGCAGGCCATTGATGCGCTGAACGCCGTCTCTGCCTCTCTGGAACGGCTCAAGGCTGAAATGCAGGCCCTGGCAGCCCAGCTCCCGGAATACCCTGTGGTCATGGCCATGCACGGTGTAGGCGATTCTCTCGGCCCTCAGCTTATGGCGGAGCTTGGGGATGTGGCCCGGTTTACCCACCGAAACGCCATTACCGCTTTTGCGGGCGTTGACCCTGGCGCTGACCAGTCCGGCACTCACGAGGCTAAGAGCACAAGGGTTTCCAAAAGCGGGCCGCCGGAGCTGCGCCGCGCCTTATTCCTGGTTATGGACTGCCTACTGAAAACACAGCCCCAGGATGACCCGGTATACCGTTTCATGGACAAGAAACGAGCCGAGGGCAAACCCTATCTGGTTTACATGACAGCCGGCGCCAACAAGTTCCTGCGCATCTATTATGGCAGAGTAAAAGAATATCTGGCATCTCTGGAGGAAAATTAAGGAAGTATCCTTCCTTGTAGCAGAACCATATTGCCCATACGCTAAAAGCATCTTATGACAGAAAGAGAGCGATTAAGATGTTTTTAGACAATTTATCCACCTCCGTCCTCAAATTATGTGATACTCAAAAGCTCAGCTATGAAGCTGCCTCGGAACGATGTGACCTCAGTTCCAGGTACTTTGGCGACATTGCCAGAGGCAAGACTGCGCCCACGATCCTGACGCTGGAAAAACTCTGCGTTGGCTTTGAACTGACGCCAAATGACCTGTTGATCCCCTCAGAGTTCTGGAGAGAGATGGCCTTCCGCGAACCGATGCCAGTTACACACATCCGCTGCTTTCGATACCTCTCTGGCGTGACGGGTTTTCCTGTTTGCCCGCAATGTAGAAGGACTATGGAACGGGAATACCAGTCCTATTGTGACCGCTGTGGGCAGTGCCTTGACTGGAACAACTTCTCTAAAGCAACGATTATTCTGCCTCAGAAGTAATGTGCACTGTTACATACCTGACCATCCGGCCAGCGTCCTTTACCTGCTGGCCGCTTTTGGCATGGCCTTTTTCTCTCCTCAATTTTGCTTTATTTCCCTATTGACTTTTTATTTGCAGACTTCGTCAAAATGACGTGGGAGGTATATTCGTAGTTGGCAGCTAATTGATAAAGCAGAATTTATATATTCTCCCGCTTTCTTTCGTGTTCCTGATGCTAATGTTTAAAATCAGGATATAGACTTATTCATCCACAGTTCAACTCTATAATAACTATTTCCGGTGGATTGTTGATTCTCACCGGAATGATACTGTTTCCAATACCTCTGCTCACAATCATAGTTGTTCCATTCTCTGTATAGGCTCCTGCGTCATATTTCGGGAAAAGTCCTTGGCCTGGAGCAATAACTCCTCCCCCAAATGGCAATCGAAATTGTCCACCGTGGGCGTGACCCGACAATACTAAGTCAATATTTTTATTTTGATAGACATTAAAATACTCGGGTCTATGTGATAAAAGTATAGTAAATCCATCGCTAATATTTACCTGCGAAAGTTTTGCTTCCAAAATACTTTCCGATAAAAGACGGTCTCGTTCTGAAAAATCAGGGTCATTTAATCCTATTAGCTGAATACACACATCACCATAGTTCAATTCGATGGCTTCATCTTGAAGAACAGTAATTCCTGTATTTTGTAATGATGTCTTTAACTCTTCGTATTGTGAGCCGATCCATGCCTCGTGATTGCCTGTGACAAAATAGCAAGGAGCAATTTTTACGGCTTGCTGAGCAAAAGATAATGCAACTTCAAGATTTGTATGGTTAGAATCTATCAAATCCCCAGTAATAGCGATTATATTTGGGCTTTCTGCCTCTAATATATCAATTAACTTTTCATTATTTTTTCCGTATTCTGCATTATGCAAATCCGAAATATGGGCAATAGAAAATTTGTCAAACGCTTCAGGCAAGTCTTTAGATGTTACTGTTAATTTGGTTGTTTCTACCGACAGATTTCCCCAAATCACCCAACTGACCATAATTGAAATCAGAAGCATCACAAGTATAATCGTTGTTCGATTTTTTATCTTTCTCACGACATTATGCCTCGCCATTATAAATCCTGCTCCACAAATTCCAATCTATTGTTTTGTTTACTTTATCATATTTATCTGTTTGCATCAATGTTTGGTACAATCGATGGAGTTAAAACCCATCGATTCAAATGTAAAAAGGGAACCGGGCCCTGTTCCGTTGCCTTTTTTCTTCCCATGGTGTATAATGCCCGGGAATCTGATGAGAGAGGAGGGGATGCTATGGACCAGCTGAAGGAGCTGCCCATCCCCCTGCTGCTGTGGTACCGGGAGAACGCCAGGGTGCTGCCCTGGCGCAGCCACCCCACGCCCTACCGGGTGTGGGTGTCGGAGATCATGCTCCAGCAGACCCGGGTGGCCGCTGTGCTGGACTACTACCGCCGCTTTCTGGAGGCTCTGCCTACGGTGGCCGACCTGGCTGCCGTCCCGGAGGACGCACTGATGAAGCTGTGGCAGGGACTGGGCTATTACAGCCGGGCCCGAAACCTGCAGCGGGCTGCCCGTCAGATCATGGAGGAGCACGGAGGCATCTTTCCCTCCACCTATGAGGAGATCCGCGCCCTGTCCGGCGTGGGGGACTATACCGCCGGGGCCATCTCCTCCATCGCCTTCGGCATCCCCGTCCCGGCGGTGGACGGCAACGTGCTGCGGGTGGCTACCCGGGTCACGGGAGACGAGGGGGACATCGCCGCGCCGGCCACCAAAAAGCGGGTGACCGCCGCCCTGGCAGAGATCATCCCCCTGGACGCCCCCGGCGACTTCAATCAGGCCATGATGGAGCTGGGGGCCACCGTCTGCCTGCCCAACGGGGCGCCCCTGTGCGACCTCTGCCCAGCCCGGGCGTTCTGCACTGCCCGCCTCACCGGCCGGACCGGCCAGCTACCGGTGAAGGCGGCCAAGAAGGCCCGGAGGGTGGAGGAGCGCACCGTCTTTCTCATCTTCCACGAAAACCGGGTGGCCCTGCGGCGCAGGCCGGGACGGGGGCTTCTGGCCGGGCTGTGGGAGTACCCCAACGAGCTCTCTCCCGCCGGGGACGCCCTGGCCCGCTGGGGCATTGCTCCCGCCTCCCTCCGGAGCGCCGGGACGGGGAAGCATATCTTCACCCACATCGAGTGGCGCATGTCCGCCCTGGCGGCGGAGGCGGGCTCCCCCGCGCTGCCGGAGGGGTGGGTCTGGGCGGACCGGGCTGCCCTGGCCCGGGAATACGCCGTCCCCAACGCCTTCCAGCCCTTTCAAGGGGCGGTGGAGGAGAGGCTGGGCCATTTTTGACCGGAGGAGGAAACGCCATGATCTGCGATCTCTGCCCCAGACGCTGCGGGGCGCTGCGCACAGAGGTGCGTGGGCTGGGCCGCTGCCGGATGCCGGAGCTGCCGGTGCTGGCCCGTGCTGCCCTCCACCGCTGGGAGGAGCCCCCTATCTCCGGCACCCGGGGCTCGGGGACCATTTTTTTCTCGGGCTGCTCCCTGGGCTGTGTGTTCTGCCAAAACGAGGAGATCAGCCACCGGGACTTCGGGAAAGCGGTCACCCTTGAGCGGCTGGCCCGGATCTGCGGCGAGCTGGTGGACCAGGGGGCCCACAACCTCAACTTCGTCAACCCCACCCATTACGCCCATGTAGTGGGGCGGCTGCTGGAGGAGCACCCCCAGCCCGTCCCGGTGGTGTGGAACTCCGGAGGATACGACCGGGTAGACACCCTGCGGGCTTTGGAGGGAAAGATCCAGGTCTATCTGCCCGACCTGAAATATCTGGACAGCGACGCCGCAGGGCGGTATTCCGGCGCCTCCGACTATCCTCAGACAGCCCAGGCCGCTATCCGGGAGATGGTGCGCCAGACCGGCCCCTGCGCCTTTGACGGGGATGGCCTGCTCACCCGCGGGGTAGTCATCCGCCACCTGATCCTCCCCGGCCAGGTCAGTCAGGCCAAGGCAGTGATGGACTGGGTGGCGGCGGAGTTCGGCCCAGGGACTGTGCTCTTCTCCCTGATGAGCCAGTACACCCCCTGGGGCCGGTCGGCGGAATTTCCCGAGATCCACCGGCGGCTCCGGGCCGGGGAGATGCGGGCGGCGGCGGAATATATGGCAAATCTGGGGCTGGAGGGCTTTACCCAGGAGCGGACCAGCGCCCAGCGGGAATATACACCCCCCTTTGACCTGACCGGGGTGGCGGGGGAGGGAGGAGCACTGTGATATCCCCGGCCCGTCTGTTTTCCCTGATGAAGCGGGAAGCCGTTCTGTCCGCCGCCGCGGCGCTGGCTCTGCTGTCCATGCTGTGGGTGCCGCCCGACGGGGCCTATCTGTCCTATGTGGACTGGAGGACCATGGCCCAGCTGTTCTGCCTGATGGCGGTGATGGCTGGGCTGCGGGAGCTGGGGGTCTTCAGCCGCCTGGGCCGGCAGCTGCTCCGCCGGGTCAGGAGCGCCCGCCAGCTGGAGTGTGTGCTGGTCTTTCTGTGCTTTTTCACCAGCATGGCCATCACCAACGATGTGGCCCTGCTCACCTTTGTCCCCTTTTCCCTGGAGGTGCTGACACTGGCCGGACGGGAGGAGCGGGCGGTGCCGGTGGTGGTCTTTCAGACTGTGGCTGCAAACCTGGGGAGCATGGCCACCCCCATCGGCAATCCCCAGAACCTGTATCTTTACGCCCAGTCCGGCCGGGGACTGGGGGATTTTCTGGCCCTGATGCTGCCCTACACCCTTCTGTCCGGCCTGATGCTGCTGCTCTGTCTCCTGCCGGGGCGGAGCGCCCCCCTGGCCGGTCTGGCCCCCGGCGGGGCGGAGCCCTCTCTGCGCCGGCGTCGGACCGGGATGTACCTGCTTCTGTTCCTGGCCTCGGTCTCCTCTGTGGCCAAGCTGCTCCCGGTGTGGCTCCTCACCGCCGCCGTGGTGGTGTGTGTCCTGGCTGCCGACCGGCGGGTGCTGCGCCGGGTGGACTGGTCCCTGCTGCTCACCTTCGCCGCATTTTTCGTCTTTATTGGAAACATGGGCCGCGTACCCGCCTTCCGCTCGCTGCTGGAGCAGGCCATCTCCGGCCACGAGCTGGTCACCGCCGTGTGCGCCAGCCAGGTCATCAGCAACGTGCCCGCCGCCTTGCTCCTCTCCGGCTTCACCTCGGAGTGGGATGCCCTTATCGTGGGGACCAACCTGGGCGGGCTGGGGACCCTGATCGCCTCCATAGCTAGCCTGATCTCCTATAAGTTCTTCGTCCGGGAGCACCCCCAGAAGCGGGGAGCCTATCTTCTCTTCTTTACCGGGGCCAACCTACTCTTTCTGGCCGTCCTGCTCCCGGCGGCCCTGCTGCTGGGCTGACCGGGCCGCGCCCATGGGAAGGGACTGACTGGTCCACTTTTCTAAAAACAGGGAGGCGCGCTGATTCATCAGCGCGCCTCAGTTTGTTTCTATCTCCGCACCAGATTTTCCAGGGGTTTCCCAGCCTGCCAGCGATTCAGGTTGTCCAGCGCCTGCCGGACGCAGTTGGCCCGGGTGACCTCCAGGCGCATCCCGCCCGCGGAGTGGGGGGTGATGATCAAATTGGGGATCGTCCACAAGGGGCTGTCCTGGGGCAGGGGCTCCGGGACCGTAACATCCAGGGCGGCGCCCCACAGGCGTCCCTCTCCCATGACGGCCGCCAGCGCCTCCTGATCCAGTACAGAGCCCCGCCCCATGCTCAGCAGGATGGCGTCCTCCTTCATCAGCCGCAGCCGCCGCGCGTCCATCAGTCCTTCCGTCTGGGGGGAGTGGGGCAGCATCAGGGCCACCACGTCGGCCTGGGGCAGCAGGCCGTCCATCTCCTCCATCACCGCCAGCCGATCAAAGCCCTCCACCGGCCGGGAGACATCCCGCTTCAGCCCCACAGTATGGGCACCCAGCCCCCGGCACAGTCCGGCAAACCAGGAGCCGATGTGTCCCGCCCCCGCCACCAGGACGGTGGCACCGGAGAGGGTCTTCATCTTTCCTGGGTCCATCCAGAGCCGCTCCCGCTGCTGATCCCGGCACTGGGGGAGGCGGCGGCACAGGGCCAGCAGGCAGGCCAGGGCGTGCTCCGCCACCGACTGGCTGTTGGAGCCGGCGGAGGAGGTGAGGACCACCCCTTCCGGCAGGACGCCGGGGGCCAGATACTCGTCGGTCCCCGCCCACATGGACTGGAACCACTTCAGGCGGGGGGCGCGGCTCAGGTCGGCGGGCCGGGGCCACCCGAAAAGGATGGTGGCCTGTTCCAGCTGCTCCGCTGTCACAGTGCGCCGTCCGGCGCAGACGTGGACGGCCCGGGGGGCTGCCTCCTGAAAGGCAGCTTTTTCCTCCTCCGTCACCGGCAGCAAATTCAGAATATACTCAGCCATGGGGGAGCCTCCTTTTTTCAAAAGACAGATGATATTGATTATACCCCAGTCCCTCCCCTGATGGCAAGAGCGGCACGTTCCCTCCTCCGACGGTACGGCCTATGCTCACTTCAGAGGGATGCAGAACTCACACCAGTGCAGGGCCACCTTTTCGGCAGAGTAGCGCTCCAGAACGGGGCTGGCGCGGTCCACCGGCAGCCCGGCGGTCAGGCGCTCCAGATCTTCCCAGAACCGGGAGACCTCCCGCTCCGTATGAGGGATCTCAAAGACGGCGTACCGTCCGCCCCGGACCCTGCGGGTGTCCAGTGGGAGCCGCTCCCCCTCTCGGATGATGATGCCCACATCATACCGGCACCGGTCCGGCGGAGTTCTGCTGGGATCGTCCAGGGCGATCCCCAGCAGGACGGTCCCGGACCCCATCCTGTCCCGCTCCTTCAGGAATGCCTTCAGGCGCTCCATCAGCTGTCGGTTTTCCGGGCCGTAGGGGCCTGTCCTGCGCAGATAGGCGATCTCAACAGCCTCCATTTCTTCCATGTTCAACGGTGATCCTTCCTTTCTGTTCCGCCCTGCGGCTGTTTTGACCCATCATAAGCGGAATTAAAATGATTTTCAAGGGGGATTCCCCTGCAGTCAGGGCAAAAGTGACCGCTTCCATTTCCTTTGCTTTTTTCCTCCTCGCTGTGGTAAAATAGGCACATCCTGCCCGGCTGACAGGCCGGGCCATGCCGCATGAAAAAAAGGGAGGGGGGAGCCACATGACCATCACACTGGACACACCGGTGACGGATTTTCCGGGCGTGGGGCCCGCCCGGGCCAAGAAGCTGGAGAAGCTGGGCATCCTTCGGGCCGCCGATCTGCTCACCTACTACCCCCGGGACTACGAGGACCGGCGCCGGATCTGGTCCATTCGGGCTGCGCCGCTGGGGGAGAAGGTCTGCGTCTCCGCCCTTGCGGCGGAGCGCCCTGTCCTCTCCTACATCCGCAAGGGGATGGAACTGGTGAAGCTGAGGGTGGTAGACAACTCAGGCACCCTCTACCTCACCTTCTTCAACCAGTCCTATCTGAAAAATTCCTTCCAGCCTGGGGAGGAGTATGTGTTTTATGGGGAGATCCAGGAGCAGGGCTCCCGCCGCTCTATGGTCAATCCGGTCTTTGAGCGGGAAGGGGACCGGGACTTTACTGGACGCATCGTACCGGTGTACCCCCTGACTGCAGGGATCTCCAATCATCTGATGGTCTCCCTGATCCGCCAGGCAGTAGAGCAGTGCGCCGGCCAGGGGGCAGAATCCCTCCCGGCCAGCCTTCGGGCCGCGCACCGGCTGGTCCCGGCGGAGCGGGCCTGCCGGGACATCCATTTCCCAGAGGACTTTGACGCCCTGGAGCAGGCGCGGCGGCGGCTGACCTTCGAGGAGCTGTTCTACCTCTCCGCCGGCCTGACCCTTCTGAAGGACCGTCGGGACAGCCAGTGCTCCGCCGCGGTGTTTGCCCCCCGTCCCTTGGAGGCGTTCTGTACCCTGCTCCCCTTCGCACCCACCCAGGCCCAGCGGCGGGCCATGGAGGAGACCGCCCGGGACCTGGCCTCTGGCCGCCCCATGAACCGGCTGGTCCAGGGAGACGTGGGCTCCGGTAAGACCACGGTGGCCGCCTGGGGGGCTTGGCTGGCCGCCCAAAGCGGCTGGCAGTCCGCGCTGATGGCGCCCACCGAAGTGCTGGCTGAGCAGCATTACCGCACCATGGACCAGCTGCTCTCCCCAGCCGGCGTCCGGGTGGCCCTGTTCACCGGCTCCATGACCGCGGCTGAAAAGCGGGCGGCCCGGGCCGCCCTGCGCTCCGGGGAGGTGGACCTGGCGGTGGGCACCCAGGCCCTGCTGTCTCAGGGGGTGGACTTCGCCCGCCTGGGGCTGGTCATCACTGACGAGCAGCACCGGTTCGGCGTGGCCCAAAGGGCGGCGCTGGCCGCCAAAGGGGCGGCACCGCAGTCCTCTTCCCCCCACGTGCTGGTCATGTCCGCCACCCCCATCCCCCGCACCCTGGCGCTGATCATCTACGGTGACTTGGACGTGTCCGTCATTGACCAACTCCCCCCGGGCCGCGTCCCGGTGCAGACCTTTGTGGTGGGGGAGAGCAAGCGTCAGCGGATGTACAACTTTGTCCGCAAACAGGCCGGAGAGGGCAGGCAGACCTATATCGTCTGCCCTGCGGTGGAGGAGAGCACCGGGGACGGGGCCCCGCCCGGCCTGATGGACCTGAAGGCGGTGAAGGTCTACGCCCGGCAGCTCCAGGAGCAGATCTTTCCTCAGCTGCGGGTGGGGCTGCTCTACGGTAAGATGAAGCCCCGGGAGAAGGAGGCCGTCATGTCCGCCTTCGCCAGTGGGGAGCTCCAGGTCTTGGTGTCTACCACCGTCATCGAAGTGGGGGTGGACGTGCCCAACGCCGCCCTTATGATCGTCGAAAACGCAGAGCGCTTCGGCCTCAGCCAGCTCCACCAGCTCCGGGGCAGGGTGGGCCGGGGCCGGCACCAGTCCTACTGCGTGCTCCTCACCTCCAACCGCAGCCCGGACACCTTGGCCCGTCTGCGGGTCTTCGCCTCCACCACAGACGGCTTCAAGATCTCTGAGGAGGACCTGAAGCTACGGGGCCCTGGCGACTTCTTCGGCCGCCGCCAGCATGGCCTGCCCACCCTGCGGCTGGCCGATCTCTCCGGGGATATGCGCCTGCTCAGCGAGGCTCAGCAGGCGGCACGGGACCTGCTCTCCGCCGACCCCCGCCTGGCCTTGGGGGAAAACCGCCCTGTGCTGGAGCGAGTACGGGCACTGTTCTCCGATACGCCGGACATCTTCAACTAAAACAGCAGACCGGGGCCGCGGCTCAAGCCGCGGCCCCGGTCTGTCACGGCAGGACAAAGGGGATGTTCAGGTCTTCATGGTCCGCCGTCTCTGTATGTGCCAGCTGGATCTGGATGCGATCCCAGGCACAGTTTTGGATGTGATACAGATACTCGACATGCTTCCTCCCGTCCACCTCCTCCGCTGTCCCAGAGGTGGTCACGCCGTCGAATGTGTGCTCCGTCCCCTCCGGGTCCCGAAAGAGGAAGGTGAAGGGGGCGTCCGGCCCTCCCTCCGCCTGCCGGAAAAGCAGGATGGTGCGGTCCCCTTCCCGGCAGACCTGAAGCAGCTCAGTCCCCTCCGGAAGTCCGCAGGCGGTTCCGGCGGCCAGGTCGATGTCCGCCCACTCCTGCTCCTTGTCCAGCCATTTCAGCCTCCGGATGGAGAGGGTCATCTCCTGTCCCTCCAGGAAATACAGGCTCTGCCGGTAATAGTGGAGCATGGAGCGGGAATCCTCCCCGCCGGTGGCAGTGATATACCCGTCCCCTGTGTCGTATTCTTTTCCATTCCCGTCTACAAAGGCAAACTCGGCCCCCGCCAGCCAGCAGGTATTTTCCGGGTCCTCCTGGAGATGGATCTCCGTGTGGGTGGGGTAGGCCTCCAGCTGGTCCACCTTCAGCCGCTGGCCGTCCGCCTCCACCCAGGTGTCCACCACCACCGTCTTGGGACCGGCCATCTTGTCCCGGTCCAGCTGGATGGGGAACGTGAGGGCCACAGCTTCCCCCTCCGCCGGCTCTCCGGCCCCGTCCACTGCCGGGGCCCTGTTTTCCGCTTCCCCTGCTGGTCCGGCCGGTTCCACGGTGCACACGGCCAGGAACTCCTCCGGGAGTTCCCCCCGGCTGAAATGGAACTCCGTGTGCCGCAATTCCTCCGCCTCTCCGGCCGTTCCGCTGTACTGGGCGGAGCTGTATCCTTCCAGGGGGGTGCCGTCCGGCGTCTGGAGCTCCCAGGACACCCGGCCGCCGCCCTCCACAGAATAGAACAGGTGTGCCCTGGCTGGGGAGGCGATGACATACTCCGCAGTAACGGAGATCCTGTCCGCCCCCTCTGTCCGGCCGATATACTGCACATAGTCGTGCTCCACCGCCGCCCGCAGGCTGGGAGAGAAGGCCACCGCCGCGGCCAGCTCCCGCAGGACCGGCACCTTGGCGCAGGAGATGGCAAAGGCCGGGGAGGCGTTCACCATCACCACGAAAGCGGCGCACACACCAGCCAGTCCGGCCAGCAGCTCCGCTGGCCGCCGGCGCCTCCGCCTGGCGCGGTCCATCCCTCGCCGGACCGCGCTCTCCAGTTCCGGGGGCTCCCGGCGCAGTTGTTCCGTCAGCACCCAGTATTCCTCTCTCCGGTTCATGACCCCACCTCCTGTCCGTCTGTCAGGTCCAGCCTGAGAAGCTCCAGGGCCCGCCGCTGGCGGGAGGATACCGTCCCCCTGGGGATCTCCAGGGCGGCGGCTGTCTCCTCCAGCGTCAGGCCGGTAAAGTACCGCAGGACGATCACGGAGCGCAGCTCTTCCGGCAGCGCCCGCACCGCCTCCCGCAGGGAGAGGGCATCCATGTGCTCCGCCTCCGGTTCCGGCGGGACGCAGACCCGGCACTCTCTGCGGCGGCGGCGCAGCTCGTCCTTGCACACATTGATGAGGATCCGGGTCAGCCAGGTCTCGAAGAACTCGGGCTGCCGCAGCTTCCGGCGGTCCCGGAAGGCGCGGTACACCGCCTCGTCCACCGCGTCCACCGCAGCGTGCTCCCCGCCCAGGTAGAGGAAGGCTGTGCGGTAGAGCCGACCCCGCTGGTCCTGGGCCCGGAGGGCGAATTCCTGTTCCGTCATGCTCCATCCCTCCCTTTTTGACCATTAGACGCCGGAGGTCCATGTTTTGCCCACCTCCGGTTGAAAAAATTTTTCTGTGATATTATAATAGCAGACAATGAAACAAAGGAGGATCGCTATGCTGACCTTTCGCGATATGACACTGGACGACCGGGACACCGTCCTGCCCATGGTGGATGCCTTCTACCGGTCCAACGCGGTAGACCACCCGGTCCCCCGGGAGATCGTGGAGCGGTCCTTTCTGGCTGCTGCCGGGAATGAGCCCCTGCTCCGGGGCACCCTGATCTTTGAGGAAGGCCGGCTGGCGGGCTATCTGTATGTCACCCTGTGTTACTCCGCGGAGGTGGGCGGGACCTGCGTCTTCATTGAGGAGGTCTATCTCCTGCCGGAGTTCCGTGGCCGCGGCCTGGGCCGGCAGGTCCTGGAGTGGATCTTTACCCAGTACCCGGACAGCCGCCGCTTCCGTCTGGAGGTCACCCAGATGAACCAGGGGGCCGCCCATCTGTATGAGAAGTGCGGCTTCCAGTACCTGTGCTACGACCAGATGGTGCTGGACCGGTGACCAGCAGGCCATCGTGATTTATTGTGGGAGGAAAACTTGAAATGGACTATGTTGAAAAGGCCCGGGCACTCCGGGCAGACCCTGCGGTCCACTACAACTGTTGTCAGGCGGTCCTGGTGACCTTTGCCGACCGGCTGGGACTCACGCCGGAACAGGCCAATGCTCTGGGGGCCCACTTTGGGTCCGGGATGCGTCACGGCTCCACCTGCGGCGCGGTGAGCGGCGCTCTGATGGTGCTGGGCCTGCTGGGCTGCGATGAGAAGCAGTCCACCGCACTGCTCCGAGACTTCCGGACACGTCACGGCGCGCTGGACTGCGCCGACCTGCTCCGGGCTTCCAAGGAACGGGGAGAGCTGCGCAAGGACCACTGCGACAGCTTGGTCCTGGAGATGTCTCGATTTCTGGAGGAACTGCTCAGGGAGCAGAGCACCTGACCCAGACAGAGGAGTGGGCGGGGACTGTCAGGTCCCCGCCCACTCCTCTGTTTCATCCACCAGCGTCTCCAGCTGCTCCCAGGTCAGCTGGCGCTCTTCGATCTCCGCCCAGCAGGAGATCTTTCTCTCCAGTTCCTCCCATGTAATATACCAGAAGACATATTCGATCCCCAGGTGGGCTGGCAGGATATCCTCAATGATCTCCCGGATCTCCTTAAATCCCTTTGGGATGCCTGGAATGTCAGGGAAGGAGACCGCCACCTCTCCCGGGATCTCCTTCTCCTCCACATGGGCATGGACGCCGCACCCGGAGATGGTGGCGTTGATGGCCTCCAGGGTGAAGCTGTCCCCGCCGATCCGCATCAGCGCAGCCAGGGCTTTCCGCATCCCCGTCGGCGTGTCCGCTACCGGCCGCCGGGCCAGCAGGGCGATGATCCGCTCCAGCCCCCAGCTCTCCGCCTCCGCCAGCGTGCTCTCCCGCCGCAGCTCCGCCAGCCAGGTGTCCACCCCGTCCAGCGCCCCGCCCTGGACATTCAGCTCCCCGCCGTTGAAGGGGGCCTCCAGATCATAGAGCCTCAGCGGGGCCAGCAGCTCCCGCAAATATCTCCCGTAGCTCATTGCATTGCCTCCACCGTCAGGGTCCCAAGCACCGGAAGCTGGTCGGGCTCTAAGGCCAGGTCCTCTGGAGGCGCCGTCAGCTCGTAGTTTTTTACCCCTTCACAGCCGAAGATCAGGCTTCCCAGCCGGGCCCGGAGGACATCCTGCCCCAGCCGCTCTCCGGTGAACCACTGCCGCAGGGCGGTCTTCACCCGCTCTGCGGTCCCCGCCTGGTCCGCGCCCCCGTCGATCTTGACCGCCACATCCACCGTCACCGCCTCCGGGGCCCGCACCAGCACATCCACCGCGATCTCCCTTCGCTGCTGGAAATAGTCCGTCAGCTGGCCCAGCAGCTCCTCGTCCGGCATCCCCTCCAGGGTGGCCGCCACCACGTCCACCGTACCCCTGCCCCGGCTCCGGGGCAGTACGGACGCCGCGGCCACCTGGTCAAAGGAGAGGGCCCCCTGCTCGTAAAATGCGGCGTTGGCCCCGTTGGGCAGCCGCCGGAAGGTGCTAAGCACCCGCTGGCGCAGGCCCTCGTCCCCCTCCTCGTCCCCGCCGCCAGCAAAGGGGGCGGGGTTGGTGCAGGCGGCGATCCCCACCGGCGCGGCCGCCATGGCGGTCACCGCCCCTGCCGGGACATTGCCCGCACTGCCCGGCGTCAGCGCCCGGGCGGGCACATCCACCCAGGACGCCCCTGCCTCCAGAACCGCCGCCTGTGCCGTCTCGAACCGGATCAGCCCCGGGGTCATGCAAACGGTCCCGGCGGGGATAGGCCGGTCCGTATCCGCCGCCCGCGCCACAGAAAACCGGATGCTCCCCTCCGCGGCGGTGGCCTGCTTCCGGCTCAGCCCCCGCAGCTGGGCGTGGCTGTCCAGGCAGCTTCCCGCCGCCGTCTGGGGAAAGCACTGCCGGAGCACCCAGTCCGCCTGGGCGTACAGGGCGTACACCTGGGCCGCCACCGCGTAGAAGCGCACCGCCAGATCGCAGCTCTCCGCCGCCTCCAGCCCAGTCCTCTGGGCAAAGCAGTCCAGCATCTCCTGATAGATTTCTTCCAGCTCCTTCATTCCGCTCCCCCTCTCACAGCAGCGTCTGGACGGCCAGTGCCTCTCCCTGCCAGTCCAGCCGGACAGTCAGCAGGCCCCGGTCCCCCTCCTGGGCCAGCGATACCTCTGTCACCCGCAGTCCGCTCTCTCCAGCCAGGGCCTCCGCCACATACTGCTCCGCCAGCGCCTGGCGGGTTGCCGGTTTCTCCCGGAGCACCAGATAGAGGCGGCTGCCCAGCTCCGGCATAAAGGGGAAAGCCCCCCGCCGCGGGACCAGGCGGAACAGGACTCGCTGCAAAAGGGCCTCGCCCCCGGTCAGCCGGCGGAAGCCTCCCAGTCCGTCGGGCACATAGTCTCCGTTTTGGATCTGAAGCTCCATCCCCTTCACCCGCCTCCCAGGATTGCCAGCACGATCTGCCGGATCAGGCCGTTCAGCGACTGGCCGTTCACCATTACCTGACCGTTCAGCTCCAGACGGCCGTCCGTGCGCAGGAGCAGCCCGCTCTCCGACCCGCTGCTGGAGATGGACACCTCCCCAGCGCCCAGCGTCTCCGCCTCCCCCTGCCGCTTCCCGGCGACGCAGGGGGACTCGCCCCCCTGTCCCGCCTTCAGCACCAGGACCCGGTCCCCCAGGGCCGGCTTCCAGCAGTAGCCGCCTGGCCCATAGACCGCCAGCTGCCGCCGCTCACCGTCCAGATAGGCCCCTGCCGGGTCCCCCTCCAGGGTCACTTCTCCCCAGTCCACCCAGCTCTCACCGGCCTGCCGTGTTTTTCTCCGGTCTGATGTCCACATTTCGCTCACCTCATATCACAACGTCGGGGACCGCCAGCTCCAGCCGGGTCCGTCCCCCTGCCTCGTCCGCCTGTACTGAGGCCTCCACCACCCGCCAGCTGCCATTTCGGTCCCAGTCGGACCTCTGTACCCGCACCAGGTCCCCCGGCTTTCCATAGAACAGGACCGGCACCACCGCCTCCATCCGGACCAGCTCCGCGGCGGAGCGGTCCAGCTGGAACTGTCCGCTGTACCGCATGGCCTGATAGCTGCTCCGCCCCGGCATGGTCATCACCCGGCGGCACCTGCCGCCCAGCCGGAGAAAGTCAGTGGCCTCCACCTGCTCCACCGTCTGGCGCACCCTGTCCCGCACCAGGATCTGGGAGAGCACCCCGTACCGCCGGTCTCGGACCGTCAGACTGGTCACCGGTGTGGCATCGCTTATGGCCAGATTTTCCACTTCGGTCCACCCCTCCAGCACCAGCCGCCCTGCCCGGTCAAAGCGGGGACACACACCGCCGCAGTATTGTGCGAACTCATAGAGCACCGCCCACTCGCTGCTCCCAGTGGGCACGGAGAAGGGGCTCACCGCTGGCAGGCTGGCCTCTCCCGCCAATTCGATCCCATAGGGGGCCACATGGTCTCGCAGGATGTCTTCCAGGGTGGCGGTCCCGTAGTCCTGTCCCAGGGCCTCGTTGTCCAGCAGCAGGGCGGCCATCCCCCGGCCTGATACCTCCAGCCGCAGGCCCTCCGCCCCCTGGTTCACCTCGCACTCGTCCACCACCCCGGAAAACACCGTCTCGCCCGCCTCCGCTGCGGAGAATCGGACCCACTCCGCCGGGTCCGTCCCCTGGCCCGCCTGCCAGGGACAGCGCACCCAAAAGCTGTCGCTGGGCACCCCGGCAGTATAGTTCAGCTCCCAGGACAGCGGAACGGGGAGCTGAAAGGTCCGGCCTGCCGCCGTGGTCACATAGGCTGTCACCGGACTGTCACCTTCTCTCCCGGCAGTATCAGGTTTGGATCGCGGATCTGGGGATTTCGGGCCAGCAGCTCCGTCATCCCCACCCCGTATCGGGCCGAGATTGCCCACAGTGTGTCCCCCTGCTCCACCGTGTGGCTCAGCACTCCGCCGCTCCCGCCGGATGCCGCCTCTCCGGTCCGGGTGACCTCCTGCACCGCTCCGCTGTACAGGCCGCTGGCCTCCCAGAAAGCGAAGGAGTAACGCACATAGTCCGGTCTGGGCTCCTGCTCCAGCCGCAGCTCCACAAAATAGGCACTGGCCGTCTGCCAGAGGGGGTGGATCAGTAGCCCCGGCCCTGGGTCATAAAAGGTGTTGGCCAGCAGGCCGAACTGGGAATAGGCCCCCTCTCCTGCAAATTCCCCCTCTCCCCGCATCACCCGGCGGGTCCGGCCCAGGTCCTGGAGATGGTAGGTGCCGAAGGGCACCTTGTTCACCGCCATCTTCCGCTCATAGTCGATGGAGTACACCCTTGGGTTGTGGGGCCACACATAGTCCTTGTAGCGCATGGGCGCCAGCTTCAATGGAGATCCTCCTCTCAGAACAGGGCAAAGCCCCCGTCGTACCGCCGGGCATCCCGGCGAAAGATCCGGTCCACCGTCCGTGCGGAGTCATGCTCCCGGAGAAGCGGCTCATCCGATCCTGGCCGAAGGGAGACCGGCCCCGCCCGGTCTGCTCTGGGCTCCCGGCGATACCCCGCTGCCCGCCGGGCCAGTTCCATGGCGGCCTGGAGCCGTCGGGTGCCCGCCACCCCCTCTGTCTCCCAGAGGGAGGCGCGTTCCTCCCCCCGGATCTCCGGCACAGTCCCGGCCCCCGCCTCGGGTCTCCCCAGACTCCGCTCCCGAGGGACGGCACGCCCCTGCCGTCCGGCCCACAGCAGCCAGGACAAGGTGGACGCCTCATCCCCCTCCAGTGGGCGGTCGGACAGGACCGTCCTCAGCCCTGCCGTACCTTCCGGCTGTTCCGCCCGCTCCCTGGACTCCAGAACCGCCCCTGTCTCTCCGGATCGAGACTGCCCCTCCAGCTCTGTTTCAATCCAGTTTTTCCCATCCCCGGCCGTCTCTTCGGCCCCGGCGCTTCTCTCCGGCTCCGCCGGGCCGCCCGCCGCCTCCGGCCGCTCCCTGGATCGGCGGGGCAGGGGAGGGGAGACCCCCTCCGTCCACTCTGCCTCCGCCTGGTCCAGCGCGTCCTCCGTCCCGGCCAGCAGCTCCTCCAGATAGTCTCTCAAGTGCCCTCGCCCTCCTTCAGCCGTCGAAACCGCTCCATGTCAAAGGAGGGGTTCACCCCGGAAGCCTGGATCAGCGCCCCGCAGCCGGGGCACCGCTCCTGCTCCGCCTCCGCCCGGCATGTGGGGCACAGCTGATCCAGCTCCTCCTGGTCATCTAGCAGTTGGTTGAGCAGGCACCACAGGTAGTCCCGCTCCTTCATCTGTCTGGCCCGCCTCTCGGTGGGCAGAGCGCCGAACTGCTTCAGCACCCTCCAACGCAGGCGATCCCCGGGGCTGCCGGCTAGTTTTTTTTTACGTTTTCCAACTCCTCCGCTGTTCCTGCGGCGGAGGGGTTCTCCTTCCGGTCGAACTCTCTCCACCGCCCGGCCAGAGCGGCGATCTCACTCACCGTCAGCCCTGCCAACACCGCCCGTCCACTGTCAAATACCGGCTTTTCTCCGCTCTCCAGCGCCCGGGCCAGCAGGCATGCGTTGGAGCACAGGGCCCGCTCCTCCTGGCTCTCCGCCAGCTGGGCCGCCTCCCGCCGGGCCTCCAGAACTTCCAGGGCGGACAGCAGCCTCAGCTCCATGCCATTCTCCAGTTCCATGCGGTCTGCGCCCGCCAAAATCGACCACACCACTATCACACCCCCGTCTCAATGCGCTTGGAGGCCACGATGGTCACCTTCTCCACCACCATGGCACCCAGGGTGCCCGCCTCGCTGATGCTGCTCCACTGGCAGTCGGAATAGATGATCTTTCGGTCCGGCTTGCAGATCACCAGAGAGAAACCGCTCAGCCCGTAAAAGTCGATGCCGTCCCGGATGGCCTCGTCGGTGGCGTACAACCGGGTCAGCTCCAGCACATGGCTGGTCTGGCCCGGCACCGTGGCCACCGGCTCGCTCTCTCCAAAGGCCTCCACCGCCGAGCTGGTCTTGCTGGCCTTGGCGGAATAGCTCTGCACCACCGCCACCTTGACTCCATCCACCTCCAGATAGATGTCGCTGCTGGTGGGAAATCCTGCGATACTCACTCTGCTCCCTCCTCACTGTCTGTCCTTTGCCGGCGGCCTGTCATACGGTGATGTGGGCCGTCAGCCAGATCTGGTTCAGCCCCTGGGCCGCCGAGAAGGAGAACTCCACCTGGCACACCGTGGGGTTGTCCGGGTCGGCGGACACCGCCACATTGTCATAGCCGGAGATGATCTCCCGCTCCTTTCGGTTCTCCAGCTCCAGCACCACCTGGGAGCGGATGGCCCCCCGGCTCTGCTCCGTGTTCTTGGCCCGGTGGAACTTGCTGCGCAGGGCGGAGCGGATGCCGGGGATCACGTCGTCCACCACCAGGATGGTGGACAGCTCTCTCCAGGTGGTGTCCGCCGTCCCGTCGGTAGTGGTGCGTGTGGTCACTCCCCGCACCACCGAGGTCACCCCACCCGTCCGCTCTGCCGGAGTCACGCCGCCCCGGATGAGCAGGTCCAGGTCGTTGTCCCCATAGGTTGTCTCCAGCCCATACAGTCCGCTGAGCACCGCGCCCCCCAGGGGGAGGGCGGGGTCGGTTGTCCCGGCAATAGCCCCGGCCACAGCTGCGGTCAGGGAGAGGCCGGAGACGGCCTTCCCTTCCTCGTCGGTGCCCCCGGGGGCCACCAGCACCACCCGCTCGCTGTTCAGCGCCTTGGCCCGTTCCAGCAGCTCTGTCACCGTCTCGCCCGCCCCGCCGGCGGCCACCGCGATCCTCTCCCGGCGGGCGGCAGAGGCGGCGGCGGCGCTGTCCCGCAGGGACTGCTGCACCTCCCGGTCCACGCTGTCACAGATGACCACTCCGATATCGTCCATCGCCGCCAGGGCGGCAAATGCCGCCTCATAACCCTCCTCGTCCGCCACCGGCACCGCCACCACGCCGGCCGCCCCGTTCTTCAGTGCCAGCCGGATCAGTTCTGTCATATCCTGCCCCCCGGTGCTGCCGAAGGCGATCAGCGCGCCCTCGTAGCTGGTCACCGTCTGGGGCACCCCTGCCGGGGCCGTGGCGTGGATGGCAGCCATCCCCACCATCTTTCGCCCCTGTCTGCCCTGCACCACCGAGGAGGCATCATACTCCGAATACACCCCCGGCCGCTCATGTGTGGTCACGCTCATGGCTCCAATCCTCCTCTGATCTCAAAGTCCTGGAAAAGGCCGCCCGGCTCCGCCGCGGCATAGAGGCACGCCTCATATACCGCCTCCACCGGCCGCCTCAGCAGCTGCCCTCCCTGGTCATACTCCGTCTCCCCGCAGGAGAGCTCCAGCAGCCGCATCCCCGGGGGACCTTCCCGATGGAGCGCCCCCGCCAGGGCATCGAAGGCCGCCTGAAGTGCCTGGTCCCCCTGCGCCCGCTCCCCGTACAGGTCCAGACCGAAGGTAAGCTTCACCCTGCGCCCATACAGCTCCTCCCAGCGCCCCGCCTCCGGGTCATATCGCTCCCCCAGATAGTCTTGAAAGCCGGCCGGGCCCCAGCGGCACCCCCGCAGGGATACTGCGGCCACCGGCCCGCCGGGGAACGTCCGCGCCGTCCCGCTCCAGGCAGGTACTGCCCGGATACCCTTCCCATTGAGGTGGGCGGTCAGCCCCTCCCGGATCTGTTCCAGTCCGCCGCTCATGTCTCCTCCTTGCCCCAGGGGGCCAGCACTGCCCACCAGTGGGACAGCCGCTCCCCCAGATAGATGGGGTGGGCGGTGCGGACCTCATATCCGCTCTCCCGCCACACCACCCGGTCCCCGGGGGCCGCCGGGACGTCCGGCTCCCCCAGCATCAGATACCGGTCCTCCCGCCGCAGCCCCAGGGGGGAGGGGCGGGCCTGTTCCCTCCCCGCCTCCCGCAGGGGCTGGAGGAAGACCCGTACCTCTCTTCCCGCCTCCACGCCGCCGCGGTAAAGCGTCACACACTGCCCATACCGGTCCAGCAGGGCGGAAATGGTGTCCACTCTCACCCCAGCACCCCCCGAAAGGCAAATCCGTCCGCCAAATAGGGGGCCATCAGCCGCTCCGCCTGGCGTCGCATGGCTCCCGCCCCGTCTCCTCCGGTATGTACCGTCAGGTCGCCAGCGGAAAAGGAAGTCACGCCGTCCGTCCCTGCCTCCAGTCCGGCCAGCACCAGCCAGGCTGCGGCCACCGGGAAGGCGGGCCCGCACGCCTCGGGGGACAGCCCCTCCCTCAGCCGGCCCGCCATCTCCCGCTCCGCTGCCTGATACAGGGGGCGGAGCAACTCCTCATTCCCGCGCCCCCCCATCAGTTCCACAAAGGCCAGGATCTGTTCCTCCATCACAGCTCCAGCACCCGGGCCGCGCCCTGGAACAGCTTGGCGAAGCCGCTGATGGTGGTGATGGCCGCCCGCTCCAGCTGCCGGTCGATGAGCTTGTCGTACTCCACCAGCACATCGCTGCCCTGCACCATCTCCAGGGCGAACCGCCGGTCCAGGCCGATGATGGTCCCGGCAGGCATGGCGGAGGTGCGCAGCAGGCTGGCCCCCAGGGGGGTGGACAGCCTGCCGGTGCCCTGGAAGTTCAGCCCGGTGAGCGGGTTCTGGAACTCCTCCAGCTTGAGCATCTTCACCATCACGTCGTTGCCCACCAGAAGGGTGTTCATCTCATAGGGGTCGAACTTGGCCCAGAAGTCCACCAGGTCCTCATAGGTCACCGTGTCCTCCGTTGCCGTGCTGTCCACCGGGGCGGCGTTTCCGTTCCCATCCCCCTCCATCAGCACCTGGATGGCGTCCTCCAGATGCATCCGGCTGATGTGGGCGCCGATCTGCCGCAGCGTGACGGAAAACAGGTCCAGCTTCTGGCAGCGCACCGCCTCATAGCTGGCCACCAGCATCCGGCCCCGCTTGTTCAGCTTCACCAGATTCTCCTGCACCTTGACCGTGGTGCTGGGGATCTCTGTCCCCTCGTCTACTCGGCGCAGCTCTTTCTCCTCGCCTCCCGCCTCGGAGGTGATGGAGCGGTAGTCCATGCCGTCGAACCGTGTCACCGCGGCGGTGAGCTGGGGCAGCAGGTCCGCCTCCTCCATACCCTGGCGCACCGAGCGGGCGATATACTCCGGGAACAGCACGGCGGAGTCGGCAGTGCGGAAGAACTTTTCCACCACGTCGCTGCCCGTCCCCTTCACCTTGATATCAAAGCGCTTGAGCTGCCGCTGAAAGGCATCCAGCCCCTCCAGGGCGGTGCCCCGGTACTGCTCCGAGGGGTCCCGGCTCTCCAGCACCTGAGTGAAGGACCGCCCCGCCTCATGATACATCCCCTTCTCCAGCTTCAGATTGTCGTAGCAATAGGCCATCTCAGCTCTCTCCTCTCTGTCTCACAGGCAGATCACGGCGCGCTTGCCCGCCGTGTCCGTACTGACCACCAGACACTCCACCCCAGATGGGGACTCTTCGGCCCCGGCGGTCGCCGTCTGGACACCGCCGGCCCCATCCGCCGCCAGCACGTTCCACCCCAAATCGATGGAGCCCGTCACCGCCACCGGGCAGAATCCCTTCACCTGTACGCCGGCGCACCCGTTCTCATTGGACAGGGCCACGCCGCAGAACTTGTCCCCGGCCGAGCAGGGCCCCACCTGGCCGTTGCCCGTCATCTTCACCACCTGTCCTGCCTTGACCTCCTTCTGGGCGAAAAAGGTGGCCGCCACTGCGCCGATCTCCTCAAAGGAAACCTTGTTCATTCCCGATCCCTCCCGATTTATTTTGTAAAGACGGCCCCGCCGTCAGATCAAAAAAGCCCCGTCCGGCCGCTCCGGCATCCCGTCCCCGTTACCGTAGGACAGCTGCGGGGCGATGGGGTAGCGCTCCGCCGCCCGCCGCTGATAATTCTCCCGCAACTCCAGCAGCTCCTTTTCCTCCAGCCGGTCCGCGATGTGCCGGAGGGTCTCCGCCCCCACCTGGCGCTCCGCCAGCAGGCCCAGCCGGACCACCTCGTTCCGCAGTCCCGTCAGATAGCGGCGCCCCAGCTCGGCCGCCCGCTCCAGATCTTCCAGCTCGGCTGCGGCGGCGGGCTCTCCCAGCGCCAGCTGCTTCAGCGAAGGGCTCCCTCCGGCCCGCTTCATCACTCCAGCCCTGGGCTGGGCGGGCACTGCGACAAAGGAGAACTCGAAAGCGTCTGTGGCCTCCAGCAAACGCGCGCAGCACAGCCTGCCGTCGTACCGCTTTCCCTTCTCGTGGGCGCACCTGCCCATGTCCGACCCGCAGATGGAGCACTCTGCCCGCTTTACCGCGCAGCCCACGCTGACCTCCCGCTTGATACCCCCTTCGATCTCCGCGATCAGGTCCTGGTTTCCCTGGGTCCGCACCATGTAGGCGTACCCCTTCAGATAGCAGGCGGGCTCTCCCAGCGCCGTGCGTATCCCCTCCTCCCGGACCACTTCCGTCCGGTAGATGCGGGCCGTCTGACCGCCGGCGCTCCACCTGTGGTCAAAGATCCCGCTCTTGCCCACAAACAGCTCCGCCAGCTGCTCCAGGGTGGCCTGTGGAAACTGCTCCCCGTCCCGGTCCACCTCGTTGTCGCACAGCCGCACCGCGAACAGATAGACCTCCGCCGCTGTCAGCTCCTTCCGGCTCTGCCGGTTGACGAGGGCCAGCTCCTCCTCTGTGGGCTCCACCCTCTGGCCCCCAAGGGCCTCCTTTTCTACCTTCATGTCCGTTCCTCCTCTCTGATGGCTTCCGCCTGGGCCAGATACAGCTTCGCTCTGGCCTCCTCCACGAAGTCCTGCAAGTTGATGTCCGCCCAGTCCACCGTCACATCGCCGCCCCAGCCGTGGAGCCGCAGCCACATCTCACAGATGCGCTCCACCGCCGGCTCCAGGGTCCGGCGCAGGGCGGTGATCTCGCTGGTCATCAGGTCGGCCTGCTGGGCGCTCATCCGCTCCGTGCTGGACCAGGACAGCCCCAGCAGGAAGGGAGGGATACCGGTGCGGGCAACGAGCTGTTCCAGGATCTGACGCACCGGCACCTGGCTGTCCAGCACCTGATTGTCCGCCCCGATGACCTTGATGTCCAGATCCCCCACCGCCACAAAGTCCCGCACGGCCCCCTGCCTGCCCGCCTGCATGGCGGCGGACCACTCCCCGGCGATTTGCCGGCACCGCTCCTGGGCATAGGCTCCCTCTCCCTCTCCGGGGCGGCAGATGACCGCGAAGCGCACGTTGCCCATTCGCTCCCAGTTCATCCCCGTGGCCTGGTAGATCTTCAGCAGGATGTCGGTGAGGAAGGGCATGGACCGCAGCAGGGACACCCCGTAGGGGTGCTCTGTCTCCGGCTGAAAAGGGGTGAACAGCAGCAGCTCCTGCCAGGGCAGGGGCTCACAGGTTCCGCCCAGGCCCCGGGCACACAGCTGAAAGTCCAGGGGCGAGTCCCCCTCCCGGATCTCCACCTGCTCCGGTCCGGCGCACAGCAGAGCGGCGATCTCCCGGCCCTGGCAGTCCAGCACCAGTTCGCCCACCCCCCGCCCGCAGGTGAGCATGGAGTCCAGATAGCAGTCCAGAAAGGACTGGATGCCCCGCTGTCCCCGCCCGGTGGGGACAGTACGGAGGAACCGCTCCAGCCCCGCCTGGGCGGCGGGCTCCCCGCACTTCACCGCCACTCCGCCGGCCAGCCGGATCAGCTTCCAGATGGCCGCGTCCAGGATGGGCACCGCCTCCCGGATGGCCCGGTAGAGCTGGAGCTCCCCCGCCCCCAGGGGCACATACCGGTCCAGCACGCCGAAGGGATGCCGTCCGCTCTCCCGGATCTGCACCGCCTCCGCCCGAGCCGGCCCCTTGTTTCGTTCCCGCCGCTTCATCGCAAAAGCCTCCTTTGCCTCTTCCGGCCCCTGCCGGTCAAAATATCCTCCGTTCCACGCTCCCGGCCCAGCTGCCGCCGCGCTCCTTTGCCGCCACCGTGACGGCAAAATACCGGATGTCATCCATTGCGTGGTCATGTTCCTTGCACACCTGGTCCCGCCCTCCGGCGCTGGTGTCCCAGCGGTACAGCCCGAACTCCCGGATGGCGTCTCCGCACCCGGGACAGATGACCAGCCGGCCCGTCCGCAGCAGCTCCGCTGTGGTGCGGATGCCGGAGAGCACCTCGTTCTCCGCCCGCCGCACCTGCCAGCCCCGCCGCCGCAGGCACTCCAGAAAGCTGGCGGCGGAGGGGTCTGCCACCACCTCCCTGATGGGCCGCCCGTCCGCCAGTGCCTCCAGCGCGTCGGCGTATTCGCTGTCCGTCTTCTGCCGCCCCTCCCGGCGGGAGTCGTAATAGAACTCCTCCACCCGGTACCACGCCTCCCCCCACCGCCCCCAAAGTCCCATAGAGGTGGGGTTCACCGTACCGTAGTCGCAGGAGATATACCACTCCGCCGCCCGCCCCTCCGGCGGCTCGCACACCATCTCCCGGGAGAAGAAGTCATATACCAGCCCTGCCGCCGCGGTCCATTCCCCCAGCACGAACCGGCGGTAGAAGGTCCCCTGGAACATGGTCCGGTATCGCTCCCGCACCTGGGGAGACAGGCCCGGGTTGTCCTCCATGGTGAAGTGGAGGTAAAGGGCGTTGCGCTCCCCAGCCTTCTGGACCCACTCCTGATAGAACCAGTGTCCCGGCCCCTCCGGGTTGCAGGAGAACCACAGCCTGGCCCCCTGGACCGAGCACCGGGCGCAGCACTGCTCCACAAAGGAGCGGGGCATCAGAACAGCCTCGTCCAGCAGCGCCCCCGCCAGGGTCACCCCCTGGATGCGTGCCGCCGCCCCCTCGTCCCCTCCGCCGAACAGGCAGAAGATGTTCCGCCGCCGCCCCAGGGACACCGTCACCTCCCCCCGGGTCAGCTGCTCCCGGCACTGGAATCCCATCCCTCTCAACAGGGGCAGCACCTCTCCCGTCAGGTTCCGCCGCACCCCCTCCATGCTCCGGCCGCACAGGGCGAATCTCCGCCCCTGGAAGCGGGCCATGGCCCACAGGAAGAAGGACAGGCCTAAGCACAGGGTCTTGCCGCTGCGCACCGCGCCGTCGCAGATGATGGCGCTCTTCTCCCAGTGGGGAGACCCCTCTCGCCACCAGGTCAGCACCTGCCGCTGTTTGGGGGAGAACCTCAGCGCTCCCATTCCGGCTCCTCCGCCGTCCCGCCCAGGGTCCGCAGCAGCTCCTCCGCTTCCGTCTCCCGGTTCTCCCGGATCAGCTCCATCAGCTTTTCCAGGGCCTTGAGCCGGTCGGTGAACTTGATCTCCACCGCTCCGTTCCCCGCCCGCTTGAACTCCGTCATAGCCGTCAGGTCCAGCCCGTCGATGGCCTCCAGCGCCTCCCCGGACAGATAGGCCAGCTTGACGGCGTCATTCACTCTCGCCCGAGTCAGTCGTCGCACCTGCCGGATCAGCTGCTCTCGCTGCCGCTTTTCTTCCGCCTTGCTCACCCCATCACCCTCCTCACCCCTGGTCCGACTTCGGAAAAAGTTGTACAGACCCGTCCACGCAGGCCAAAAATTTTTGAAAAATTTTTGCATCATGCAACGATTTGCGCAGAAAAAAATACCGGTCCGCTGCGGCGTATAGAAGTCCTCGCCCCTCCACATCCTTTTCACAGAAACATTTGGATTTGGAGGGACCCGCCATGAACCGTTTCCTTTCTTTGGCGCTGGCCGCCCTGCTGCTGGCGCCCTGTGTATCTGCTGCTGACCTCCCCGCCTCCGCCGCCCCCTCCGGGCCGGAGACAGCCGCCGCCTCTGCGGTGCTGATGGAGAAGGAGAGCGGCGCTGTCCTCTACGAAAAAGACGCCCGCCAGAAGCTGGAGCCCGCCAGCGTCACCAAGATCATGACCCTGCTTCTCATCATGGAAGCCCTGGACAGCGGCCGCATTGCCCGGGACGACATGGTGACCGTCTCCGCTTATGCCGCCGGCATGGGCGGTTCCCAGGTCTACCTGAAGGAGGGGGAGCAGATGTCCGTCTCCGAGCTGCTCAAGTGCATCACTGTGGTCTCCGGCAATGACGCCGCTGTGGCCATGGCCGAGTATCTTTCCGGCAGCGAGGCCGACTTTGTTGCCGAGATGAACCTCCGGGCCCGTGAGCTGGGCATGGCTGACACCAACTTCGTCAACTGCACCGGCCTCCCCGCCCAGGGCCACCTCACCTCCGCTCACGACATCGCCCTCATGTCCCGGGAGCTGATCCTCAACCATCCCAGCATCCGGGAGTACACCACCATCTGGATGGACTCCATCCGGGACGGTGCCTTCGGTCTCACAAACACCAACCGTCTGGTCCGCTTCTATCAGGGAGCCACCGGCCTCAAGACCGGTTCCACCGATTCCGCCCTGTACTGCGTCTCCGCCACCGCCGAGCGGGACGGCATGGAACTCATCGCCGTGGTGATGAAGTCTCCCACCTCCGCTCAGCGCTTTGAAGACGCCAAAGCCCTTCTGGATTACGGCTTCGCCAACTATACGCTCGCCCGGGTCTATCCCGATGTCCCACTGGCCCCCGTGGAGGTGCTGCTGGGCACCACCGCCCAGGTCCAGCCTCAGTTGGAGCGGGAGTGTTCCCTCCTGGTCCGGAAGGGGGAGGAGGGCCTGATCTCCACCCAGATCCAGCTCGCCCAGGACCTGGAGGCCCCGGTGGAGCGGGGGCAGAAACTGGGGCAGATGGTGGTCACTGTGGACGGCGAGGTCCGGGACACCATCCCCATCGTCGCCTCCCAGCAGGTGGACCGCCTCACCATTCCCGGCATCTTTGGAAAGATGTTTCAGCGGCTGCTGATGGCCCGCTGACGCCCTGTTCGGAGCTCCCCGGCCGCCGGGGGGCTCCGAATAAATTCCATTTTACCGGCTTTTCACTTGACGCGTCCTCTCTTCTGTTGTATAATTTTTATAAATATAGAGGAGAATTTTTGGTTTTTGTTCGTGCTTTTCGACCATTTGTGACACAAAAGAGTGATTTGAGGTGGTTTCATTGGCCAAAACGAAGAAAAATGCCCCGGTTTATGCCCCGGAACATGAACTGAGAGCGTTCAGTGATGGACACAGCACCCATGCCTGGGAGTGCTTCGGCGCCCATGCCGGCGAGCAGGACGGTGTCCCCGGCTACTATTTCCGAGTCTGGGCCCCCAACGCCCAGCAGGTGTGTGTCTTTGGTTATTTCAACGACTGGGACCCCAACGCCAACCCTCTGACCCCTGTTCAGGGCGGCATCTGGGAGGGGTTCATCCCCGGCCTTCAGCAGTATGACGCGTATAAATATGCAGTACATACCAAGGATGGCCGCCTGACCGGCAAGGCTGACCCCTTTGCCTTCCACGCAGAGACTCGCCCAGGCACCGCCTCCAAGCTTTACGACCTCTCCGGTTACCAGTGGGGGGACCGGGCCTGGCTGGACTATCGGGCCAAAAACGCCCCCTACCGCCGCCCTATGAACATCTATGAATGTCACCTGGGCTCCTGGCGCCGCACGGGGGAAGGGGAGTTCCTCAGCTACCGGGATCTGGCCGCCTATCTGGTCCCCTATGTGAAGGAGCTGGGCTTCACCCATGTGGAGCTCCTCCCTGTCACCGAACATCCCCTGGATGCCTCCTGGGGTTACCAGTGTACCGGCTACTTTGCCGCCACCAGCCGCTTCGGTACCCCCCACGACCTGATGTATTTCGTGGACCAGATGCACCAGGCTGGCATCGGCGTCATCATGGACTGGGTCCCCGCCCACTTCCCCCGGGATGAGTTCGGCCTCTATCACTTTGACGGCACCCCCACCTACGAGTATGCTGACCCCCGGAAGGGAGAGCACGCCGACTGGGGCACCAACGTCTTTGACTACGGACGCAACGAGGTGCGCTCCTTCCTCTACTCCTCCGCCATGTTTTGGCTGGATGAGTTCCATTTTGACGGCCTGCGGGTGGATGCGGTCTCCTCCATGCTCTACCTGGACTATGCCCGCAAGCCCGGAGAGTGGATACCCAACATCCACGGCGGTAAGGAGAACCTGGAGGCCATCGAGTTCCTCCAGCGCCTCAACGAGATGGTCTTCGGTGCCCATCCCGACGTGCTGATGATTGCGGAGGAGTCCACCGCCTGGCCCAAGGTCACCTATCCGGTGAGCGACGGGGGCCTGGGCTTCAACTTCAAGTGGAACATGGGCTGGATGAACGACATCTGCCACTACATCAAAATGGACCCATACTTCCGGCAGTTCAACCACCGGGACATCACCTTCTCCCTGGTGTATGCCTTCTCGGAGAACTACATCCTGCCCCTCTCCCACGACGAGGTGGTCCACATGAAGGGCTCCTTCTTTGGCAAGATGCCCGGGGACAACCCCATGAAGTTTGCCGGCGTCCGGGTCTTCTATACCTATATGCTTGCCCACCCGGGCAAAAAGCTCACCTTTATGGGTGCCGAGTTGGCCCAGTGGAACGAGTGGCACTATGAATATTCCCTGGACTGGCATTTGCTCCAGTACGAGCCCCACCGCCAGACCCAGGAGTTCTTTAAGGCGGCCAACGCCTTCTATCTGGAGCAGCCCGCCCTCTGGGAGCAGGATGACTCCTGGCAGGGCTTCCAGTGGCTGTGCGCCGATGACAACCAAGCCAACACTGTCTCCTTCCTCCGCTGGGACAAGGAGGGCAGCCCCCTGCTGGTAGTGTGCAACTTCTCTCCGGTACACCGGAAGGGTTATCGGGTGGGGACCCCCTTCGCCGGGATGTGGTCCGCTGTGCTGAACACAGATGACGTGTCCTTCGGCGGGGGAGGCCTTGGCGACCAGGACCCTGTACGCACCGAGTACATCCCCTGCCACGACCAGGACCAGTCCATGGAGATCGACCTGCCCCCCATGGCCGCCGTCATCTACCGCTGTACCCGCAAGTTCCCCAAGCGCAAGCCCAAGGCGTCCAAATCGGAAAAAACCGGCCCCTCCGGCAAGCGCCCCGCCAAGCCCGGCGCCTCCAAGCGGAAAAAAGAGGCATAACCGGACCAGTTTCTCCGTTTGCTCCTGGTCTGTTATACGATACTTCCCTGTGTGTGCTTATCAATCCAAGAGGTGATGAATGAGATGAAGAAAGAAGTTGTGGCAATGCTGCTGGCCGGAGGGCAGGGCAGCCGGCTTTACGCCCTGACCAGCCATGTAGCAAAGCCCGCGGTCCCCTTCGGCGGCAAGTACCGCATCATCGACTTTCCCCTGTCCAACTGTGTCAACTCCGGCATCGACACAGTTGGCGTTCTGACCCAGTACCGTCCGCTGGAGCTGAACAGCTACATCGGCTCTGGCCAGCCCTGGGACTTGGACCGCTCCGATGGCGGCGTACATATCCTCCCCCCCTACATGCGCGAGGGCGACCAGGGCACCTGGTACAAGGGGACTGCCAACGCCATCTATCAGAATATCGGCTTCCTGGACCTGTATGATCCGGACTATGTAGTCATCCTCTCCGGCGACCACATCTACAAGATGGACTATGCCGACATGGTGGACCTGCACAAGAAGACCGGTGCCGCCTGCACCATCTCCGTGCTGGAGGTCACCATGGACGAGGCCAAGCGCTTCGGCATCATGAACGTGGACGAGAACGACCAGATCTATGAGTTCGAGGAGAAGCCCCCCCAACCCAAGAGCAACCTCGCCTCTATGGGCATCTACGTCTTTTCCTGGCAGAAGCTGCGCCGCTACCTTATCGATGATGAGGCAGATCCCAAGTCTTCCAACGATTTCGGAAAGAACATCATCCCCAACATGCTCGCCGCAGGAGAGAAGATGATGGCCTACCGCTTCCATGGCTACTGGAAAGACGTGGGCACCATCAACTCTCTGTGGGACGCAAACATGGACATGCTGGCCCCCCACAGCGGCATCGATCTTTATGATACCAGCTGGCCCATTTACGCCCGCACCCCCATCAAACCTCCCCACGTCACCGGCCCCAACGCCGTGATCTCCCACTCCCTGGTCACCGGCGGCTGCCAGGTGGACGGCTCGGTGGCCAACTCGGTCCTCTTCCATTCCGTCACGGTGGAGGAGGGGGCCAAGGTGGAGTACTCCATCCTCATGCCCGGCACCGTGGTGAAAGCCGGTGCCAGCATCTCCTACGCCATCGTGGCGGAGGACGCCGTGGTGGAGGCGGGCGCCGTGGTGGGCGCGCCTCCGGACGATTCTCCCGGCTGGGGCATCGCCGTAGTGGCAGGCGGCGTCACCGTGGGAGAGAAGGCCACCGTGACGCCCAGCGCCATGGTCCGGGAAGATGTGAAAGGAGGTGAGCGGGTATGAACGATCTCCACGGCATCCTGTTTGCCTACCATTCTGACTCCAATCTAGGTGAGCTGACCCGCCCCCGCAATACCTGCTCTCTGCCCTTCGGCGGTCGGTACCGCCTGATCGACTTCATGCTCTCCAGCTATGTCAACGCGGGCATCAGCGACGTGGGCCTGATCGTCCACGAGAGCTATCAGTCCCTGCTGGACCATGTGGGTTCCGGCAAGGACTGGGACCTGAGCCGCAAGCACGGCGGCCTGCGCATCCTGCCCCCCTTCGGCGTGGCAGAGCGGGGCGGCAGCGGGGAATACCGCGGCAACATGGAGGCGCTGGCGGGCATCTACACCTATCTCCAGAACATCCGTCAGGAGTATGTCATCATGGGCTGGGGCGACATGGTGGTCAACCTGCCCGTGGCCGAAGTGTTCCAGCAGCATCTGGACAGCGGTGCTGACATCACCATCCTCTGCACCCAGGAGCTGAAGGGCGCCCCCCGCAACACCGTCTACATCACCCAGGGTCCCGATGGACTGGTGAGCGATCTGTCCATCAATCCCGCTCACGCGGCCAACGCCCTGGAGTCGCTGGAGACCTACATCATCTCCAAAAAGCTGCTGCTGGACATGGTGGACTACTGCGCCGCCCATAACATCCACAACTTCAGCAGGGGCGTTCTGCTTCCCCGTCTGAGCACCCTGAAGGTGCTGCCCTATCTCCACAGAGGCTATGTGGCCCGCTTCCAGTCCGTGGCCGACTACTTCCAGCACTCCATGGACCTGCTGGACCCAGCGGTGCGGGCGGACCTGTTCGATCCTGACCGCCCCATCCGGACCAAGGACCAGTCCAACCCCTCCACCTACTACGGCCCAGACGCCAAATCAATCCACTCCCTGGTGGCGGACGGCTGCTTCATCGAGGGCGAGGTGGAAAACTCCATCCTCTCCCGCGGCGTCATTGTGGAGGCAGGCGCCAAGGTCTCCAACAGCGTCCTGATGCAGGGGACCATCATCCGCGCAGGTGCCTCCCTGTCCTACACCATCACCGACAAGAATGTCCAGGTGAATCAGGACCGGATGCTGATGGGCCACTCCACCTATCCGCTGGCCATCTCCAAGGATTCCATCGTCTGATCGCAGGGGAGGCCCCTGACCGGACAAGGGGCCTCCCTCCGCGCTGATATGAAGAAAGGAACTGATCTATGAGAATTCTGTTTGCCTCGTCTGAGGTGGCGCCCTTTATCAAGACCGGCGGGCTGGCCGATGTGGCCGGCTCTCTGCCCAAGGCGCTGGCCCAGGAGGGCCACGACGTCAAGGTCATCCTACCGCTGTATGAGGGGGTCGGAGAACAGTGGCGCAGCCAGATGAAGTTCGAGCAGTATTACAACGTCACTCTGTCGTGGCGGCACGTGTACTGCGGTGTCTTCTCCCTGGAGCAGGACGGCGTCACCTACTGGTTCGTGGACAATGAGTATTACTTCAAACGCTGGCAGCTGTACGGCCACTTTGATGACTGTGAGCGCTTTGCCTACTTCTCCCGGGCCGTCATCGAGACGCCGGGCCACTTCGGCTGGGCCCCGGACATCATCCACTGCAACGACTGGCAGACCGCCCTGGTCCCGGTCTACATGCTGGAGGAGCGGTACCACGTCCCCGAGCTGGCCAACACCAAGACGGTGTTCACCATCCACAACATCGAATATCAGGGCCGCTACGGCGACCAGGTACTGGAGGACGTCATTGGCCTGGACCGCAGCTATCTCAACGAGGGGATGCTGGGCTACTACAAGGACGTCAACCTAATGAAGGGCGCCATCATGGCCTCCAACTTCGTCACCACCGTCTCGCCCACCTACGCCCAGGAGCTGCGTCTGCCCTTCTATGCCCACGGCTTGGCCGGGGTCATCAACGAGCAGAGCGGAAAGCTCCAGGGCATCCTCAACGGCATCGATACCCAGCTCTATGACCCCGCCGCCACCTCCGGGCTGGCCGCCAACTTCAGCGCCCGCTCCCTGGTGAAGGGGAAGGCCGAGTGCAAGCTGGCCCTCCAGCGGGCCGTGGGCCTGGAGGAGAACGCCGACGTGCCCATCATCGCCTGCATCTCCCGCCTGGTGGGCCACAAGGGATTCTCCCTGGTCACTGATGCCCTCCACGAGATCATGGCCATGAATGTGCAGATGGTGGTCTTGGGCACCGGAGACTGGCAGTATGAGGCCGCCTTCCGTGAGGCGCAGGTCCAGTATCCCGGCCGCTTTGCCGCCCAGATCACCTATTCCGCGCCTCTGTCCACCGCCATTTACGCCGGCGCGGACCTGTTCCTCATGCCCTCGGTCAGCGAGCCCTGCGGCCTGAGCCAGATGATCGCTATGCGCTACGGCACTGTCCCCGTAGTGCGGGAGACCGGCGGCCTGAAGGACACCGTCACCCCCTACAACAAGTTCGAGGGCACCGGCCGGGGCTTTACCTTCTCTGACATCAACGCCCACGATATGGTCTGGGTCCTGCGGGAGGCAGTGGACCTCTATTTCAACAACAAAAAGGCCTGGCGCGGCATCCAGAAGGAGGACATGACCGCCGACTTCAGCTGGAACAGCTCCGCCCGCCAATATCTGGAGATCTATCAGCGTATCCTGGGCTGGTAGATTCAGGGCCCGTCTGGGTATCCCGCCGGAAACGGGCTGAAATGGCGGCTGTTTTGGCCCTTCCGCCAATTGACGCGCCCACTCCGGTCTGCTACAATGGAGCCTGTATGGAAAAATTTTTCGCCATACAGGCTCCGTGATTTTTATTTTCATTTTAAATTAACAGGGAGGCAAATTATGGCTGAATACAACAAAGCCCAGCTCACTGAGATGATCGTGGGCAAGCTCCTGCGGAATTTTGGCCGCACAGTGGATGAGGCCACCCCTAATCATATGTTCAAGGCCTGCGCCATGGTCCTGCGGGATATCATGTCCGGTCATCAGATCGAGACCAGCAACCACGTCTGGGAAGCCCAGGGCCGGCAGGTCCACTACCTCTCTCTGGAATTCCTGATGGGCCGCTCTTTGGAGAAGAACGCCTATAATCTGGGGCTGCTGGACACCTTGACCCAGGTGCTGGAGGATCTGGGCTTTTCCGCCGCTGACCTGTTCGAGACCGAGCCAGACGCCGGCCTGGGCAATGGCGGTCTGGGTCGTCTGGCCGCCTGCTACCTGGACTCCATGACCACTTTGGAGATCCCGGCCACCGGTTATTCCATCTGCTATGAGCTGGGCATCTTCAAGCAGAAGATCATTGACAGCAAGCAGGTGGAGCTGGCCGACAACTGGCTTGGCCTGGGCGACGCCTGGCTTATCGCCAAGATGGACGAGGCGGAGGAGGTCCGCTTTGGCGGCAGGATCGTGGACCATTGGGTGGACGGCCACAATAAACCGGAGCACGTGGGCTACACGACCGTGCTGGCCATTCCACGTGACATGGAGATCGCCGGCTACAAGACCAACCACACCAACACCCTGCGCCTGTGGGACGCCAAGAGCCCGGTCCCCGTAGATATGTCCCTCTACTCCCGGGGTGAGTACCTGAAGGCGGTGGAGCAGCAGGCCATGGCCGAGGTCATCGCAAAAGTGCTCTATCCCGATGACAACCACTACGAGGGCAAGTCCCTGCGGCTGAAGCAGCAGTATTTCTTCGTCTCCGCCACCGCCCAGTCTATCGTCCGCCAGCACCGTGCCCAGTATGGGACGCTGCGCAACTTCCACCAGAAGCATGTCATCCAGATCAACGACACCCATCCCACCCTGGTCATCCCCGAGCTGATGCGCATCCTGCTGGACGTGGAGGGGTACAGCTGGGACGAGGCGTGGCACATCGTCACCAACACCGTCTGCTACACTAACCACACTGTCCTGGCCGAGGCCCTGGAGCGCTGGCCCCAGAACCTGATCGAGTCCCTGCTGCCCCGCATCTGGGAGATCCTGAAGGAGATCGCCGCCCGCTACCAGCGCCAGCTGGAGGGATACTTCGGCGGGGACATGAACCGGGTCTCCCGGATGGCCATCATCTGGGGTGGGGAGGTCCGCATGGCCAACCTGTGCGTGTGCGCCTGCTCCGCAGTCAACGGCGTGTCCGCCCTCCACTCCGATATCCTCAAGCGGGACGTGTTCCATGACGCCTACCTCCGCCAGCCTGACCAGTTTAAAAACGTGACCAACGGCATCGACCACCGCCGCTGGCTCTCTCAGATCAACCCCAAGCTGGACGCCCTGATCCGGGAGTGCACCGGCAGCGACGCCTACCTGCTCCACCCGGAATCCATCTCCGGCCTGGAGAAGTACAAGGACGACTCCGCCGTCCTGGACCGCCTGGAGTCCATCAAACAGGAGAACAAGCGCCGTTTTGCCGGCTATGTGGCCCGGGAGTCCGGGATCATCCTCAACACCGACGCCATCTTCGACGTACAGGTGAAGCGCCTCCATGAGTATAAGCGCCAGCTGCTCAACGTGCTGCATATCGTGTGCCTGTACCAGCAGCTGCGGGACGATCCCAATATGGACTTCACGCCCCAGACCTTCCTCTTCGGCGCCAAGGCGGCCCCGGGCTACCACGTGGCCAAACAGATCATCCAGCTCATCAACTCCCTGGCCGCCCAGATCAACGCCAACCCCGTCTGCAAGGATAAGCTCCAGGTGGTTTTCCTGGAGAACTACCGGGTCTCCCTGGCAGAGAAGCTGATGCCTGCCTCCGAGCTCTCCGAGCAGATCTCCACCGCCGGCAAGGAGGCCAGCGGCACCGGCAACATGAAGTTCATGATGAATGGCGCCCTCACCATCGGCACCCTGGACGGAGCCAATGTGGAGATGCACCAGCAGCTGGGGGATGAGAACATCTTCCTTTTCGGCCTCACCGCCGACCAGGTGGAGGAGCGCCGCCGCCAGGGCTATCGCTCTCTGGATTACTACCAGCAGGACCCGGTGCTCAAGCGGGTGCTGGACCAGATCTCCGCCGGCTTCTCCGACGGCAGGGCCTACACCGACCTGACCAACCGCCTGCTCTTCGGCGGAGGGGGCGGGATCGCCGATGAATATATGCTACTGGCCGACTTTGACAGCTACTGTCAGGCCCACCGCCGCTCTCTGGAGGTCTACAAGGACCGGAGAGCCTGGGATCAGAAATCTCTCATCAACATCGCCCGGTCCGGCATCTTCGCCGCCGACCGCTCCATCCGGGACTACGCCCGGGACATCTGGCATGTCCCCACCCGGTTCGACTGACCCTTTCAAAGCCGCCGCAGACGGGTCTGCGGCGGCTTTTTCCGTCCGGCTTAGCGCTGGCTGGAACGCCGTTCCTCTTCCGGAAATGGTAGGAAGGGATTTCCAAGAAAATCACTTGCAAAATGTCAACAAATGCAATAAAATAGAGGGCGAAGCGGACTGATCCACAGAATTTGCCCGCCGGAGGTCTCTGTATGTATCTTGCTGATCATCACATCCATTCCTGCTGCTCCCCGGACAGTGAGGCGCCCCTCTCGGAGATGCTCCGGGCGGCCCAGGCCGCCGGCCTCTCCGACCTGTGTGCCACTGACCACTGCGACCTGCTGGATCTGGACGGGGGACGGGTCACAGGGCTGGACTGGGCCCCCATCCTGACCCAGTATCAGGCGGCTCGGGGGGACTGCCCCGCCGGCGTGAAGCTGCGCCTGGGTTTGGAGCTGGGCGGTGCCCCGGTGGACCCGGACTGCGCCGCCGCCATCCTCTCCGGCGCGGACCTGGACTTTGTTATCGGCTCCATCCACAACCTCAGCCCCGCCAAGGGGGGGAAGGACTTCTATTTCCTGGACTACACCACCCCCCGGGCCTGCTATGAGGCCCTGGATGACTACTTCGACAGCCTGGCCCAGCTGGTCCATCTGGACTGCTGGGACACGATGGGCCATATCATCTACCCCCTTCGGTATATGCAGCAGATCCCTGGGCATCCTGTCACTCTGGAGAGGTACCAGGACCGCCTGCGCGCGCTCCTCACCGGGGTGGCCCAGGCGGGGCGGGCCATTGAGGTGAACACCTGGTGCGGGCGCACTGTGACCCAGTGGCAGCCCCTGCTGGAGCTCTACCGGGACTGCGGCGGCGAGCTGATCACCCTGGGGTCCGACGCCCACAGGCCAGAGGACGTGGGGAAGGGGATCTCCCAGGCCCAGGAGCTGCTCCGAACAGTCGGCTTCCGTTATTTCACCGTCTACCACCGCCGGACCCCCCAATTCATCCGGCTGTGACAGAAGGATAGTTGAAGAAGAGAGAAGAAGGAGGATTTCATTATGATCGCAATCGCTTCCGACCACGGAGGGTACGCCCTGAAGGAGCACATCAAGGCCTATCTCGCCGCTAAGGGGATCACCTGCCAGGACTTCGGCTGTGAGACGCCGGACCGGTGCGATTACCCTGTTTTCGGCAAGGCTGCCGCCCAGGCCGTGGCCTCCGGCCAGTGTGAGAAGGGGATCGTCATCTGCACCACTGGCATCGGCATCTCCATCTCTGCCAACAAGGTAAAGGGCATCCGCTGCGCCCTGTGCGGGGATACCCTGTCCGCCGAGATGTGCCGCCGCCACAACAATGCCAACATGCTGGCTATGGGGGCGGGTATCGTGGGCCCCAACCTGGCGGAGCGGATGGTGGACGTGTTTCTGTCCACCGAATTCGACGGCGGCCGCCACACCAAGCGGGTAGAGCTGATGATGGAGATCGAGGGCTGAGCCCAGCAGAAAAATGTTCCGGAGACAAAAAGGGAATTGACAAACAGCTCCCCGTGCGATAAAGTAGTAAATAACTTTTACCGGGGCGACCCGGAAGATGACAAAACGCGATGACCGGGCCAGTAGGCAGTTCCAAAGGGTACAGAGAGGGAGCGGTTGGTGTAAGCTCCACCTGTGGAACAGGGCGCCGAACATCACCCGCGAGCAGTCCCGCTGAACCGTTTGCCGCAGTAGGCGGGGCCGGAGACCCACCGTTACAGGGGCATGAGCGCGCAGCGCCGGCCTGTTCTGGCCGCTCCGCTGTGAAGTTAGGTGGTACCACGGAGCAGACGGCTTCGTCCTATCGAGATAGGACGAAGCCGTTTATTTTTACCCCGCCGCCCAGGCGGCATGCAATTTGGAGGTGATCTTCTCATGACAGGAGCACAGGCCCTGATCGAGAGTTTGAAGCGGGAACAGGTAGCGCATATCTTCGGCTATGCCGGCGCCACCATCTGCCCGGCGGTGGACGCCTTGAAGTCCCACCCGGAGATCGGCTACACCCTGGTCCGCACGGAGCAGAACGCGGGCCATATGGCCTCCGGCTATGCCCGGATCAGCGGGAAGGTGGGGGTGTGCATGGTGACCTCCGGCCCGGGCGCCACCAACCTGATCACCGGCATCGCCACCGCCTATATGGATTCCATCCCCATGGTAGCCATCACCGGCCAGGTACCCAGCAATCTGCTGGGGCGGGATATCTTCCAGGAGGTGGATATCACTGGCGCGGTGGCCCCCTTCTCCAAGCACAGCTACCTGGTCAAGGACGCCAACGACATCCCCCGCATCGTCAAGGAGGCCTTTCACATCGCCTCCACTGGCCGGCCCGGCCCGGTGCTCATCGACATCCCCATCGATGTACAGGAGCAGTCCCTGAAAAAGTTCTACTACCCCGAGGAGGTCAGCATCCGGGGCTATAAGCCCAGCGTAAAGGGCAATGACCTGCAGATCAAGCGGGTGGTGGAGGCCATCTCCCGCTCCAAACAGCCTCTGATCTGCGCCGGCGGCGGCGTGTGGCTGGCCGACGCCAAAGAGGAGCTGCTGGAGCTGGCGGAGCGGTGTTCCATCCCTGTGGTCAAGACCATGATGGGGCTGGGGCTCCTGCCCACCGACCACCCGCTGAACATGGGGATGATCGGGGCCCACGGCAACCACTGCGCCAACAAGGCCCTGGCCAAGGCGGACCTGCTCATCATGGTGGGCACCCGGGCCGCCGACCGGGCCATGGTGGACCCGGGGGAGATCCAGCGCCGCATGGCCACCATCCACATCGACGTGGACCCGGCGGAGATCGGAAAAAATATGCAGGCCGCCATCCCTCTGGTGGGCAATGTGAAGGTCATCCTCCGGCAGATCCTGGACCGGGACGTGGCGGCCACCGACTCGGCGGCCTGGCTGGAAAAGCTGCGTGACTACCGGAAGGCGGAGCTGAACCGCGTCTTCCCCCGCCGGGCGGGCTCGGTCTTCCCGGGCACAGTCCTCCGCCGGCTGGGAGCCCGGCTGGACGACGATGCCGTCATCTGCGTGGATGTGGGCCAGAACCAGATCTTCGCCTGCAAATATATCCCCCAGAAGCACGGACGCCTGCTCACCAGCGGCGGCCTGGGCACCATGGGGTATGCCCTCCCTGCCGCTGTGGGGGCCAAGGTGGCCGGTCCCGACCGCCAGACTCTGGTGGTCTGCGGCGACGGCTCCTTCCAGATGGCCATGAACGAGCTGGCCGCCATCCGGGCGGCGGACATGGACATCAAGATCGTCCTGTTCCGCAACCACACCCTGGGTCTGGTCCACCAGATCCAGAGCAGCGCCCCCTACCACGGGCCCTTCGGTGTGGCGCTGGACGGCTCCCCGGACTTTGAGACCATTGCCGCCGCGTACCGGGTCCCCTGCATCCAGGTGGGGGACGAGGATCACCTGGACGAGGCGCTGGACCGTTTTCTGGGCACACAGGGCAGCTGTCTGCTGATTTGTGAGGTCCACCCCGACGTTGGGACCAATGACTGAGAGGGGGATAAGCCATGAAACAGACCATTTCCGTCCTGGTGGAGAACCAGGCCGGCGTTCTGAACCGGATCACCGGCCTGTTCTCCCGCCGGGCCTTTAACATAGAATCCCTGGCAGTGGGTGTCACCGATGACCCCACCATCTCCCGCATCACCATCATCGTGGACAGCGGCAACAGCGTGGTGGAGCAGGTGGAAAAGCAGCTCAACAAGCTGATCGAAGTCATCAAGGTCCGCACCCTGGAGGAGAACAGCCTGATCGGCCGGGAGCTGATGATCCTGAAGGTGAACGCCAACAACAAGACCCGCCAGGATATCATGACCATCTGTGAGATCATGGGGGCCAAGGTGGACGATATCTCTCCCACCTCCCTCACCCTGGAGCTGTCCGATACCCCCGACCGGCTGGACACCTTTCAGTCCATGATGCGCCCCTTCTCCATCCTGGAGGTGGCCCGCACCGGGGTCATCGCCGTCCAGAAGGGCGGAGGGAAAATTTGATCGTGAGTCAGGAGATAAAAGTTCTGAGTCAGTAAGTGCGCTTCCGGCGCACAAATATAAAGCGGTCCGGCGAAGCCGGGCGCCTCAGCTCCTATCTCATCGTTCCTATCTGAACCAAAGGAGGCAGCAGCTTGAAAGTAAGAGCCACCCAGGCCATCCTGGAGTGCCTGCTGGAGCAGGAGGTGGACACCGTCTTCGGCTATCCGGGCGGGACCATCCTGAATCTCTATGATGAACTGTATCACTACCAAGATAAAATACACCACATATTGACCGCCCACGAGCAGGGGGCCTCCCACGCCGCCGATGGCTATGCCCGATCCACCGGCAAGGTGGGGGTGTGCTTCGCTACCTCGGGCCCCGGGGCCACCAATCTCACCACCGGCATCGCCACCGCCTATATGGATTCCTCTCCTGTGGTCTTCATCACCTGCAATGTCACTGAGGAGACCCTGGGCAAGGACGCTTTCCAGGAGGTGGACATCACCGGCATCGCCATGCCCATCACCAAGGCCACCTATCTGGTCCGGGACCCCCAGACCATCCCCGACGTGATGCGTCAGGCCTTTGCCGTGGCTGCCACTGGCCGGCCCGGCCCGGTGCTCATCGACTTTCTGAAGAACGTCACCTTCCCCACCACTATGATCGACTATGAGTTCATCCCCTGGAAGGAGAACCGCTCCTGCGGCAGCATCCGGGAGCTGAACCTGCGCCACGGCCTCAAGCCGCCGGAGCCTGACCTGGGGGATATCGACAAGCTGGTGGAGATGATCGCCCAGTCCCAGCGGCCGCTGCTCATGTGCGGCGGCGGCGTGGTCCGCGGGCGGGCGGACCGGCAGTTCCGGGAGTTTGCCGAGAAGCTGGACTGCCCCGTGGCCATCACCGTCATGGGGGGCGGCGGCTTCCCCGGTGCGCACCCCCTCACCACCGGCATGGTGGGGATGCACGGCACCCAGGCCTCCAACACCGCCTGTGACCAGTGCGACCTGCTCATCGCCGTGGGCTGCCGCTTCTCTGACCGGGTGGCTCTGGACCCTGCCTCCTTTGCCAGCCAGGCGAAGATCGTCCAGATCGATATCGACCGTTCGGAGATCGACAAGAACATCCTCACCGACCACCACATCATCGGCTCCGCCAAACGGGTGCTGGAACTGCTCAACCAGCGGGTCCCCCAGTACCACCGGGACGCCTGGAAGGAGCAGATCCTTTCCCTGAAGCGGGAGCCGGAGGTGGAGACCTCCCAGGTCCTTACTCCCAGGCAGGTGCTGGAGACCATCCGCCGCATGGCCCCCCAGGACACCATCGTGGCCACCGATGTGGGCCAGCATCAGATGTGGTCTATCCAGCATTTCCACTTCGACTACCCCGGCCAGCTGCTCACCAGCGGCGGCTTCGGCACCATGGGCTTCGGACTGGGGGCCGCCATCGGTGCCAAGGTGGGCAATCCGGACAAGGTGGTGGTCCACACCACTGGAGACGGCTGCTTCCGCATGAACTGCCACGAGCTGGCCACTGTGGAGCACTACCACCTGCCCATCATCACCGTCATCTTCAACAACGGCTGTCTGGGCATGGTGCGCCAGTGGCAGAACCTGCTCTACCACCAGCGCTTCTCCCAGACTACCCTGGACCGTGGCCCCGACTTCGTCAAGCTGGCCGAGGCATATGGACTGAAGGGCTTCCGGGTCTCCACCCGGGCGGAGATGGAGCAGGCCTTTGGCCAGGCCCTCCAGGCGGGGTGCGGCTGTGTCATCGACTGCCGCCTGGATATGGACGAGATGGTCCGGCCCATGGTGGCCGGCGGGGCCCATATCACCGACTTTCTGCTGAAATAAAGGGGGCTTCACCATGAGACCTGATATGAACAAGGACATCAAGCCCTACACGCTGTCCATTCTGGTCCAGGACATCCCCGGCGTCCTCAGCCAGGTGGCCCGCCTCTTCTCCCGCAAGGGCTACAACATCGAATCCATCGTCTCCGGCGAGTCGGGGGACCCCGGCGTGACCCGCATCACCATCGTGCTGCTGGGGGACGAGCTGATGATCTCCCAAATCGCCGCCCAGTGCCGCAAGCTCCTTCCGGTGATCGCAGTGAAGATCCTGGACGAGTCCACCTCCCTCCAGCGGGAGATGGCCCTCATCAAAGTCAAGACTCTGGACCGCAACGCCCGGGACGAGGTCATCCAGATGGCCAACATCTTCCGGGCCAACATCATTGACGTCAGCCGGGAGACTCTTACCGTAGCCATCTTCGGGGACCGGGACAAGACTGAGGCTCTGGTCCGCCTGCTGAGGGACTTCGGCGTGCTGGAGATCGCAAGAACGGGTACCATCGCCATCGAAAGAGGGCGTAGCACCATATACGACGACAATAAGATCAAGGAGGAATATAACTATGGCAAAAATGTACTATGAGAAAGACTGCGACATCAACTACCTCAACGGCAAGAAGATCGCCATCATCGGCTATGGCTCCCAGGGCCACGCCCATGCCCTGAACCTGAAGGACTCCGGCTGTGACGTGTGCGTGGGCCTGCGCGCCGGCTCCAAGAACTGGAAGAACGCCGAGGACGCCGGCCTGAAGGTGATGACCGTGGCCGACGCCGCCAAGTGGGGCGACATCGTGATGATGCTCATCAACGACGAGGTACAGGCCGACGTCTACAAGCGGGACATCGAGCCCAACCTGGTGGAGGGCAATGCCCTGGCCTTCGCCCACGGCTTCAACATCCGCTACCAGCAGATCCGTCCCCCCAAGGGCGTGGACGTGTTCATGGCTGCCCCCAAGGGCCCCGGTCATACCGTCCGCTCCACCTATGTCAACGGCAAGGGAGTGCCCTGCCTGGTGGCCGTGGAGCAGAACGCCACCGGCGACGCCTATAAGATCGCTCTGGCCTACATCGCCGGCATCGGCGGTGCCCGGGCCGGCGTGATGGAGACCACCTTCCACGACGAGACCGAGACTGACCTGTTCGGCGAGCAGGCCGTGCTGTGCGGCGGCGTGGTGGACCTGATGCGCTGCGGCTTCGAGACCCTGGTGGAGGCTGGCTACGAGCCTGAGAACGCCTACTTCGAGTGCATCCACGAGATGAAGCTCATCATCGACCTGATCAACAAGGGCGGCGTGGCGGCCATGAATTACTCCATCTCTGACACCGCCGAGTACGGCGAGTATGTCTCCGGACCCCGCGTGCTGCCCTACGAGGAAACCAAGAAGAACATGAAGGCTGTCCTTCAGGACATCCAGGACGGCACCTTCGCCGGAAAGTGGATCGCCGAGAACAAAAACGGCCGCACCTTCTTCAACTCCAAGCGCGCCCAGCTGGCCAAGCACCAGATGGAGATCGTGGGCGAGGAGCTGCGCAAGAATATGATCTGGGGCGGCGACAAGGACCTGGATACCGCTTCCAACTAACCGGGCGCAAGCCAGCGACAGCGGTGCCGCTGACCTTTCATGTATGACAAAAGGGTTCTTGAGCATATGCTCAAGAACCCTTTTGTTATAATCTATAGTGTTGTCATTCAGCAAAAAAAGGTTGTTATCAATATTGAAGTCATCACAAGGAACTCTAACAGTATTTGTATCCCTTGATTAGGAGCGTTATTCTTTACTCTTTTATGCCAAAAAATAATCTCAATTACTTTTACTGAAAGGACAAGAAAGCAAAAAAACTGACTCAAAATGGGAAAAGGCGGATAATATTGATATAATTGATATAATTGATAAAATGCGGCAGGTAAAAAAATCGAAAAAGTACATTGATATTTTTTTCGGCAGTAAAATCTTAATAATATGATGAGCTCATATATAATTGCAAGGATCCAGGTCACAATATAGATCTGTAAAAATAGACTTTCTCCAAGATATTCAGCTAAAACACCGCTCTCCCAGGGGTATTGCGGAAACATTGGAAATAACAGGATGTAGGATATTGCCAATAAAAATGATAGTATTTTTAGAACCAGCATCCAAAATCATCCACCTAAATTTTTCTTAAAACCATCATTGGCGTTCAAGTTCTTCTATTCGGTCATTATCTGCGGGAGAACTCAGGGCTCCAGCCCCAGATGGCGCAGGACCTTTTCCCAAAAGGTCTCCTTATGCCAGTTGACCAGATCCAGCAGCTCCTGGGTGGAGGTGTTGTCCGTGATGGCGTAGCGGTTCAGCATCCGAAGGGAGGCGGGGTCCCCGCCCCGGATCTGGTTGGGGCCGAAGACGGAGGTGACGGTCACTTTGATCCCCTCCTCCCCGAAGATCCGGTCCGCCTCCTGGCTGACCAGTCCGAAGGGGTAGGCCAGGGCGGTGACCTGCTGGCCCAGCTCCTGGGCGAAGAGCTGCCGGGCCTGACGGCAGTCGCCGGCGAGGACCTGGCGGTAGGCATCCTCCGGCTCGCCCGCCAGGGGCAGCACCCCCTCGCGGCCGCTGTACCCGTAGTCGGCCCGCTGATGCAGGTCAAAGGTGTGGCTCTCCACCTCCAGCACACCGGACTCCAGATAGGGCCGGACGTCCTTCAGGGCGAAGCGGGGCGGGTCCAGGGGCTGGCCCGAGTGGGCATAGACGCTCTGCCCGGCGTTGATCCCGATGACAAAGATGACGGCGTTCAGGCCATGGCGCTCCAGGATGGGGGCGGCCAGCTCCAGATTGCTGGTATAGCCGTCGTCAAAGGTGATGAGCACCGGGTGGTCCGGGAGCGGGGTCCCCTGCTCCCCAAATTCAATGAGCTGCCGGATGGTAACGCTGTTCCAGCCGTGCTCCTTCAGGGCGGCCATATGGGCCTCGAACCGGGCGGGAGAGATCACCATATCGGTGGCCACGTCCTCCGAGATGTGGTGGTACATGAGCACCGGGAGCTGGGACACGTTCCGGGTGCTGGTCCAGACCGCCGCCGCCGCGTACAGCAGGAGCGGGATCAGGACCGGGAGCGGCAGCCATCTTTTTTTCCAAAAGCGTTTCATCTTCTACTTCCTTTCTGATATCTGCCGGACCTGCGCGGGGCCGGGTCTATCTATGGATACAGGATGAGGTGCAGTTTATTCCGGCCGGCTTTTTTCTATGGGATATCTCTGGAGGGCGTCTCCGCCGCCCGGTCCCGCCCGCTCATGGCAGGGCCTCCCGGCACAGCTCCAGACACCGCTGGTAGGCCGCTCCCTCCTCCACCCGGAAGAGGCTCCCCTCGAAGCAGAGAAAACCGTTCTCATACAGGACCACATCCCCCAAGGGCTCGTAGGTGCGGAACAGATCGATATGATAGGTATGCTGCCCCCGCTCATAGCGGATGGCCTGATAGGGCCCCCGCCAGGCCACCCGCAGCTCCCCCAGGGCCTGGACCAGGCCGTTCTCCTCCACTGTGAACCTGACCATATCCTCGTGGGAGGGGGATACATAGAACTCCGTGACCTGGTCCAGGGGGGGCAGCATCCCCTGCAGCGGCCGGGCCCCCAGGAAGACCTGGGCGGCCACCGCCAGCAGGGCCGCCGCCGAGAACAGGGCAAAGGCCCAAGCCGCCGCCCGGTCCCGCAGGCTCATCGTTCCGTGCTTCATTTCCCGCGCCTCCCATCTGTTCCAGAGAGAGTCTTTTCTAAAACAAGCTTAACAGCGGGGACCCATTTTGTAAACGGGTCCCCGCCAATTTCAGCAGGATTTTTCCCCCGGCCCCAGGAACAGCTCGTCCACCGTGGTCCCCAGCACTCCGGCCAGGTGGAAGGCCAGGGTGAGGGTGGGGTCGTACTTGTTGTTTTCGATGGCGTTGATGGTCTGGCGGGACACTCCGCACCGGCGGGCCAGCTCTTCCTGAGAGAGCCCCATCTCGCTCCTCAGCGCCCGGATCTTGTTCTCCATGCTCAGCCTCCATACTTGTGCTTGAACCAGCCCAAAAAGGCCGCATACACCACCGCCGCCGTTACCAGCTGGATAAAGGGGGAGGCCGGCTCCCCGCTGGGCTGCTGTACCGCCGTCCGGATCACCTCGATCAGGTCGCCGCCCACCACGGCGATGAAGGCCCAGGTGCTGGCCTTGCCCACGATCATCTGCCGCCGCTCGTCCTCCAGCTCCGACCGGACCAGGGAGACGAACATCCACACGATCAGCACTGCGGAGAGGATCAGCACGGCTAGAAAGATCACCACAAAAATAGAAGTCTCGTTGGATTCCATGACGCTGCCTCCTTGTCAAATCAAGATGTCAAATTCTTTTGACATCTTGATTCTAACATGGATGTGCGGAGATGTCAAACACTTTTTACATCCCGTGCAAAAAAAGACCCGGCCTCCCCTGGATGGCCGGGTCCTGAAAGCGCAGCATATGCGTCTTTGGTCAGGAGTTCTTCATTACGATCTGCTCCACCACGTCCGCCACATGCTCACAGGCGTCAGTGCATTTCTCCAGGTAGAAATAGACCTCCCGCCAGCAGATGATCTCCACCGGGTCGGTGCAGGTGGTGTGCAGCTCCCGCATGCTGGTCACAAAGACCTGATCCGCCTGCTCCTCCAGGGTGTTGATGGCGATGATGTGGTCCCGCAGGCTCTTGGAGTGGCGGAAGGAGGCGAACTCTTTCAGCATGAGCTTGACCATGTCGCAGCTCTTCACCACGATGGAGACCAGCTCCAGGGAGTCGGGCCGGATGCTCTGGATGTTGTTGTAGTAGAGCCGGAGCATCACATCCTCGATCTTGTCTGTCACCTCATCGATGTTCTGGCTGAGCAGGATGATGTCCTCCCGCTCGATGGGGGTGATGAACGCCTTGACCAGAGCGTCCAGCACCTCGTGCTTTTTCTCGTCAGCGGCGTGCTCCACCTTGTGCATGTCGTCCAGCTTCTCCCGGATCAGCAGGGGATCGAAATCCCGCATGACCCGCTCCAGCAGGTGGGCCGCCTGATAGGCGCAGTCCGCACAAGCGTAGAAGTTGCCGAAATAAAAGGAATCACTCTTTTTCGCCATAACACTCTTCCTCCCCATGATCGATCAGAAGATCGCCGTAAATATCTTAGCCATGACAAAGCTGATGAGCCCGCATCCCGGGAAGGTGAACACCCAGGTGAGCATCATGTCCTTCACCACGCCGAAATTGATGGCGGAGAGCCGCTTCACCGCCCCCACACCCATGATGGCGCTGGTCTTGGTGTGGGTGGTGGACACTGGGATACCGAACAGGCTGGAGAGCAGCAGGCAGGCCGCCGCCGCCAGGTCTGCGGCGAACCCCTGGTACTTCTCCAGGCGCACCATATCC